>CBFIFZ010000205.1:0-4809 GCA_965661995.1 Roseicyclus sp. | reverse complement strand
ACAAGCGCTTCAGCGACTGGTTATGGGGTGGAAGCATCTTTGCGACCACGGATGCTTTCCGCTCTGTCGAGTATGCCACAGATCGTCCTCTCCTCCGCCCGCCTCGCAGGGTTCAATTTATCACTGAAACCCAGGCGACAACTACCCTGACGGAGGGGGCCTGTGTTAGGACATGGCAATGACCGATGACGCCCTGCCGGAACCCGACCGCCTCGACGGCGCACCCCACCCGCGCGAGACCGCGCGGCTCTTCGGTCACGCCGAGGCCGAGGCGGCCTTTCTGTCTGCCGTCACGTCGGGCCGCCTGCCCCATGGCTGGCTCTTGACCGGCCCGCGGGGCGTGGGCAAGGCAAGCTTCGCCTGGCGCGCGGCGCGATTCCTGTTGTCGATGCCCATCGATGAGGCCGACGGGCTTTTCGGAGCCCCGCCGCCGCCCGAAACCCTCGACGTCGACGAGGCGCATCCGGTCGCCACGCGGCTGCGCGCGCTCTCCGAGCCGGGGCTGTGCCTGATCCGCCGCGGGCCGCGGCCCGATGGCAAGGCGCTGTCGGACGTGATCCGCGTGGACGAGGTACGGCGCGTCAAATCCTTCTTCGGCATGTCAGCGGGCGGCAACGGGCGGCGCGTGGTCATCGTGGACAG
Organism: Roseicyclus sp.; assembly: GCA_965661995.1. GTDB lineage: Bacteria > Pseudomonadota > Alphaproteobacteria > Rhodobacterales > Rhodobacteraceae > Roseicyclus. Next base: position 4,167 of record CBFIFZ010000205.1, on the reverse strand, counting down.
TGCCGACGAGATGAACCCCTCGGCGGCGAACGCTTTGCTGAAAGAACTGGAGGAACCGCCGAAGAACGCGGTCCTATTCCTGATCTCGCACCGGCCCTCGGGCCTTTTGCCGACGATCCGTTCGCGCTGCCGCACGCTGCGCTTCGGTGCGCTCGACACCGGCGATCTGCAGGCCGCGCTGGACCAGGCGGGCCATGCCACGCCCGAGAATGCCACCGGGCTGGCGGAACTGGCAGGCGGCTCGGTGGGCGAGGCCGTGCGGCTCATGGCGCATGACGGGCTTGGCCTGTATGCCGATCTGCTGTCGCTGCTCTCCAGCCTGCCCCGGCTCGACCGGCCGTTGGCCTTGCGGCTTGCCGATGCCACGCAGGGCAAGACGGGAGAGGCGCGGTTCGACCTGACGCTGGCGCTGCTCGACACCGCGCTCTCGCGGCTGGCGCGGACCGGCGTCACCGGTGAGAGCCTGCCCGAGATCGTGCCGGGCGAAGCGAAGACGCTGGCGCGACTTTCGCCCGACGGGCACGCCGCGCGGGCCTGGGCAGACCTTGCCGCCACGCTCACGCAGCGCGCGCGGCGCGGCAAGGCGGTCAACCTTGACCCTGCCGCGCTCACGTTCGATATGTTCCTCGACCTCGACCGGACCGCCGCGCAGCTTCCCGCGGCCTGACAGCCGCGAAAGCCATGTGATGCCCGAGACCCCCGACATCGTCGACAGCCATTGCCACCTCGACTTCGACAGCCTCAAGGACGAGCTGCCGGAGGTCGTCGCCCGTGCGCAGGCCGCGGGCGTCACGCGGATGGTGACGATCTGTACCCGGCTCAAGAACGTAGGCAACGTGCGGGCCATCGCCGAGGCGCATGCGCCCGTCTTCTGGGCCGCGGGCACGCATCCGATGAGCGCGGCGGAAGAACCGCTCGCCACGGTGGAGGAGCTGGTGGCGCTGGCGCGCCATCCGAAGTTCGTGGGCATCGGCGAGACGGGGCTCGACTACCACTACACGGCCGAGTCGAAGGACGTGCAGCAGGAAAGCCTGCGCCTGCATATCGAGGCGGCGCGCCGGACCGGCCTGCCGCTCATCATCCACGCCCGCGACGCGGACGAGGACATGGCCCGCATCCTGGCCGAGGAACACCGAGCGGGCGCCTATTCCTGCGTGATGCACTGCTTCAGCTCGGGTGCCGATCTGGCGCGGGCGGCGCTCGATCTGGGCTTCTACCTGTCGATGTCGGGCATCGCGGCCTTCCCCAGATCACAGGAGCTGCGCGATATCTTCGCCGCCGCCCCGCTCGACCGCATCCTCGTGGAAACCGACAGCCCCTATCTCGCCCCCCCGCCCCATCGCGGCAAGCGCAACGAGCCGGCCTATACCGCGCACACCGCGCGCGTGGGGGCCGAGGTCTTCGGCCTCGACTATGCCGATTTCGCGCGGGCGACCTCGGAGAATTTCGACCGGCTGTTCTGGAAGGCCGCGGCCTGGGCCAAGGCCGCGTGACCGGATGGCCCAGCTGATCTTCACCATTCTCGGCTGCGGCTCCTCGGGCGGGGTTCCGCGCCTTGGCGGGCATTGGGGCGATTGCGACCCCGAGAACCCGAAGAACACCCGCCGCCGCTGTTCGCTGCTGATCCGGCGGCGCGAGGGGGATGGCGAGACCGCTGTCCTGATCGACACTTCGCCCGACCTGCGCGCGCAGCTGCTCGATGCCGGGATCGGGCGGCTCGACGCGGTGGTCTTCACGCATTCGCACGCCGATCACACCCACGGGCTCGACGACCTGCGGATGATCGTCTTCAACATGCGCCAGCGCCTTCCGGTCTGGGCCGACGGGGCGACGCAGAACGACCTGCTCAACCGCTTCGGCTATGCCTTCGTGCAGCCGCCGAACTCGGCCTATCCGCCGATCCTCGACCTCAACGGGATCGAGGGCGACGTTGTGATCGACGGGCCCGGCGGCGAGATCCGGCTGACGCCCTTCGAGGTGCGGCACGGGAACATCGACTCGCTCGGCTTTCGCATCGGCGACGTGGCCTACCTGCCCGATGTCTCCGACATCCCCGAGGCGACCTGGCCGGTCCTGGACGGGCTCGACTGCTGGATCCTCGACGCGCTGCGCCGCACGCCGCACCCCAGCCATGCGCATCTGGAACGATCGCTGGAGTGGATCGCCCGCGCGCAGCCGCGCCATGCCGTTCTGACGAACATGCATATCGACCTCGACTACGCGACCGTCGACGCCGAGACGCCCGAGCACATCACCCCCGCCCATGACGGGCTGACGCTGACCTACGAGGTCTGAGGGCGTGGGCGACATCCTCGCCATCGTGCTGCCGGTCTTCCTCGTGGTCGGCGCGGGCTACCTCGCCGTCTGGCGCGGGCTCTTCAGCGATGCCGCCGTCGACGGGCTGATGATCTTTACGCAGAAATTCGCCATCCCCTGCCTGCTCTTTTCTGCAATCGCCACGCTGGACCTCGGCGCGGATTTCGACCTCGCGCTGCTTCTCAGCTACTATGCGGGGTCCACCGTCGCCTTCTTCGGGGCGATGTTCGGCGCACGCTACGGGTTCGGACGACCGTGGGTCGACAGCGTCGCCATCGGCTTCTGCGCGCTCTTCGCCAACTCGGTGCTCTTGGGGCTGGCGCTCGGGGAACGCGCCTACGGGGTCGAGAGCCTTGGGCCGAACTACGCCATCGTCGCGGTGCATGCGCCGTTTTGCTACCTGCTCGGCATCGTAACGATGGAGATCGTGCGCGCCGAAACCGGCGGCGTGCAGCTGGTGGGCACGGTCGCCAAGGCGATCTTCCGCAACGCGCTGATGATCGGGATCGGGCTGGGTTTCGCCGTGAACCTGGCCGGTCTGCCCATCCCGGTGGTGATCGGGGATGCGCTGGCGCTGATGATCCGCGCGGCGCTGCCCGCGGCGCTCTTCGGGCTGGGGGGCGTGCTCTACCGCTACAAGCCCGAGGGGGACGCGGGCGTGATCGCGATGATCTGCGTGATCTCGCTCCTGGTCCATCCGGCGATCGCCTGGGGGCTGGGCAGCACGGTCGCGAACCTCAGCCAGGAGCAGCTGCGCGCCGCGGTGGTGACGGCCGCGATGGCGCCGGGGGTCAACACCTATATTTTCGCCGACATGTACGGCGCGGCGCGGCGGGTGGTGGCCAGCTCCATCCTGATCGGCACGGTGATCACGGTGCTGACCGCGACGGGATGGATCTGGCTGGTGGGGTGACCGCGCTGCCTCAGCCCGCGAGGAGGACGCGCGCCTCCGCGTCCGACAGAACCGGAATGGCGGCCCGCTCCGCCTGGGTCCCACGGCCAGGCTCGGCCAGTTGCGGACAGGCCTCGAGTGCGGCACGACGCGCCATCGCGTCGAGCTGCTCGAGCCCCTCGGGACCGGGACGCAGCGTTTCGCACGGCACGTTCTCGGCCAGCACGATCTCGTGGCGATCGAACAGCAGGTGAACGAAGGTCACCGGACCGCCCGGCTCCTCGACCGTGACATCGGTGCCGTTGACGAAGGATTTCGCCGTGGCCAGCACGGCATCGGCGTCGAACAGAAGCTCGGCCCGCCAACCGGAGACGCGGACGCGGTGGCCCTGCCCCAGGCGCAGCGGGCGCATGTTCTCCATGGTGCCGATCTCGAAGCGGACCGGGGCGGTGTCGGTCGTCACGTCGATGCGCGACATGCCGACCCAGGCGAGGCGCGCATGGCGCCCGTCTGCGGTCAGGACGGTATCGCCCGCCGAAAGCCGCTCGACCGCGACATAGCCCACCGGCGTCGCAACCCGTATACCGGCGACGAAACCGATCGTCTCGCTCGCTTCAGTGCGGATGTCGTCCCGGCGCGTCGCCCGCAAAAGCGAGGCCGGCATGTAGGTGTCGAAGGCATCGGGAAGTATCGGGGCGGACATGGCACTCATTCCTGGCACAGAGAACTGGACAGTCTCAGGGCTAAGGTGAGTCTCCGGCGGGATTGCGAGGCAATTGGGGCAAGTTTGCGGCTGCCGGACCGGCCCGCCACAATCCTGCCACGCCACGACCGCGATCCTGCCGTGCCGTCAACTCCGCCCCTGCTGCTTGTCGGTTCTGCGTGCATGTCGTAAGGCGTGGGTGTCATCCGCGTCTTTCCGCCAACCGCCGGAGCGGTCGCCCTGTCCGAGCCTTCCG
>CBFIFZ010000204.1:0-4829 GCA_965661995.1 Roseicyclus sp. | reverse complement strand
GCCCGAAGCGCGCCGTCATACCAGGTCATCGCCAGATCCGGGCGGCGCGTCGTACCGAAGCCTTCGCGCAGGTGGTGGCCCATCAGCTCGCCATAGGCGGGCTCCCCCATCGCGGTCAGGACGAGCGTCGCGCCAACGGCCATGCGCATGTTGTCCTGGGCGTAGCCAACCGAGAGGCAGACCCGCGCGGTCGCCGCGAGATCGGCGGGCGGCACGCCGGACCCGAGCGCCGCATTGGCCACCTGCGGCAGCACCTCGCCCTGCCCCGACATCGAGGCCCGGTCGATCTGGGCCGCGAAGAGGTTGGCGAACTGGCTGCACTGCTCGGTGATCTGGGCCTGCGTCAGGCCCACGATGTTCTGCATCAGCTGCTCGCCCTGAGCCATCGCGTAGCTGCGCGCCACGCAGAACTGCTCGGACAGGGTGAAGTCGGGGTCGGACATGGTGGCGAGCGTGGTGTAGCCGCCGTTGGTCGAGGTCTGCAGCATGACGCCGTTGCAACTGTTGGCGAGCGACACCGCCGGCGCGGAATTCGCGAAGAGGTTCGGCACCGCGGGCGCTGCGGCGAGGATGCCCGGCACGGGCTGCGCGCCCTGTGGGTTCACGATCACGGTCGTGGCCGGGGGCTGCGGCACGACTTGCTGCGGCGCTGCCGCCGGCAGGGTCCGGCCCTCGCGGCTGTCGCGATAGGCGAAGAGAAGAGGCTGGCCCGCCAGCCCGGTCTGGCCCGCGCCACCGTTCTGCGCCCAGTAGAAGGCGTCCATCAGGTAGTCGAACTGGTAGTCCGAGAACTCGCGGCCATCGACGGGATAGCCCATCGCGCGCTGGTAGCGCTCGATCGCGGCGCGGGTGCCGGGGCCGACCTGGCCGTCGACGGACCCGGCATTGAAGCCGAAATAGTTCAGCGCGACCTGCGTCTCGCGGCCCTGCTGGGTGGCGGGGATCGCCGGGCGCACGACGCGGGTGCTGTTCGTGGCGGGCCGCGTGGTGCGCTGGCCCTGCTGGCCGATGGCGTGGCCGATCATGCCGCCGATGATGGCGCCGCCGATGAATTCGGCCGCATCGGCCTCGGCCCGCTCGGCCGGTGCAAGCGCCAGCGCGGCGGCGACGCTGGCAGTTGTCAGAAATTTTGCAAACATATCGATCCCTCCAGGTCTGTGACAGACCGGCGCAACCCGGCCCGGACTCATGCGACTGGTCGAAGCCTAGCACGGGATCGTCGTCTGCTAAGCCGAAAATGCCGGTGGATTGGGAAAACCTTACCTTGCGGCAAGGGCCCGTGTGGCGCGCCGTCCTGCCCACCAGCGCAGCGCAAGCCCCCCGGCGATGACGCCGATCGCCACCAGGCCCGCCGAGGGCTGTCCGGGGAAAAGCAGGGTGTTGAGCGTCCGTCCCGGCAGCAACGTGAACATGCCCGCGATGATCAGCGCCTGCCAGTAGAGCCCTCGCATCCAGCCCTCGTGCGCCGCGATATCGCCGGATCGCGCCGCGAGCACGCCGCGCGCGAGGCCGTGGAGCACGACCACCGACAGCGCGTGGATCGGCCCGAAGCCGAAGGCGAGCGGCAGGACCGCCGCCTCGAGCCAGAAGGCACTGGCAGCGACAAGCGCCATCGCGGTGACCCAGGTGTAGCCGGCCACCTTGTGCAGGGCATCGCGTCGGCGGCGGTAGAGCGCGAAGGGCCCCAGCCCCAGCGCAAGCAGTGCGGGCCAAAGGTGGAGGTGGATCGCAAGCGGCAGGTCGGCGAGCGGGGCGAGTGTCATGGTGTCTGTCCTCTCTCGGGGCGTCCCGGCTTGCCGGTGCGCGGTGGGTTTGGCAGTGTCCTGCCGAATGCGGGCCCAAGCGGTCCAGCGCGCCTACGCAAGGAGCGGACAGAGATCGTGAACAGCCCCCCGCCGCAGTCCGCGCTTCGCGAAATACGGGCGCATCTGGGCCAGCCGCTGACCCTGACGGCGCTTGCGGGTGCCACGGCGGTGCTGGTGCTGGCCGGCCCCTTCGGGACGCTCGAGAGCCTCGGCCCGGCAGGGCGTATCGGCTATTGGGGCGCGGTCGTGTCGTCGACCTATGCGGCGGGAACCGCGGTCGATGCCCTGCTGCGGCCGCGGGTGGCGGGACTGGCGCGGGGCGCCCGTGTCGCGGCCATTGCACTGGCGACGGCGATTGCGGTGACCGCACTGGTCGTCGGGCTGAACCTGCTGCTCCTGGGCGTGGTGCCGGACGCGGACGGCCGCGGCGGCGTGGTGGCCGCGATCTTTGCCATCGCCGCGATCGCAGCTGCGACGCTGCAACTGGCCCGGCCCGAGGATGAGCCCGCCCGGGCCGAGGGCGCTGACGGGCCACCGCCCCTGCTCGACCGCTTGCCGCTCGAAAAGCGCGGCGCGCTGGTCGCGCTCTCGGTCGAGGATCACTACGTGCGGGTCCGCACAACCAAGGGCGAAGAGATGCTCCTGATGCGGCTCGGCGATGCGATCCGCGAGGCGGCACCGACGCCCGGTCTTCGCGTTCACCGCTCTCACTGGATCGTCACCGGGGCCGTGCGTGCCGCGCGCCGCGATGGAGATCGCGCCGTGCTGGAGATGACCGCGGGGGGTGACATTCCCGCCTCGCGCTCGCATATCCCGGCGCTAAGGGAGGCGGGCCTCCTGCCCCGTTGAGGAGTGGCGACATGGTCGAGTGGATCACCTCGGACAGCCTCGTGGATTACGACGCGGCCGTCGCCTGGATGGAGGCGCGCGCCGAGGCCATCGCCCGCGGCGAGGCCGATGAGGCGGTCTGGCTGCTCGAGCATCCGCCGCTTTACACCGCGGGCACCTCGGCCAGGGCCGAGGACCTGAAGGACCCCGACCGCTTCCCCGTCCACGAGAGCCGTCGCGGCGGGCAATACACCTATCACGGGCCGGGCCAGCGCGTGGTCTACGTCATGCTCGACCTGAACCGCCGGGGGCGCGACGTGCGGGCCTTCGTCACCGCGCTGGAGACCTGGGTCATCGCGGCGCTGGCCGAGTTCAACCTGCGCGGCGAGATCCGCGCGGGCCGTGTGGGCGTCTGGGTCGCGCGCCCTGACAAGGCCCCCCTGCCCGACGGCAGCCCGCGCGAGGACAAGATCGCGGCGATCGGCGTGCGACTGCGCAAATGGGTGAGCTTTCACGGGATCTCGATCAACCACGATCCGGACCTCGGGCATTTCGACGGCATCGTCCCTTGCGGGATCGAGGGGCATGGCGTGACCAGCCTGGTTGACCTGGGGCTGCCGGTGACGATCGAGGATCTCGACGTCGCGCTCAGGCGCAGCTTCGAGCAGGTCTTCCCCGATCCCGCCCCGCCGGGGCAGAACCCGGCTATTGTCATCTGATCGGAAACAGGCTGTCGCGCATCTACCCCTGGTAATGCCAAGAAATCGCCGCCTTCCGCCCCGACATACTGAAGCGTTGTGTTTGGCCGGGTTGTTCGGTGCGTAGGTGGTATGAGCGGATGACAGACGAGGACGACAACATGCGGCGCAGCTCCATCGGGGATATCATTCTCTGGCTCTCGCTTTCAGCGCTGGTTGCCGTCGTCATCATCGGCGTCGCCATGCTCACCATGCTCTACCCCGACCTGGACTCCGGAGTATGGTCCAAGGGGCACACGCTGCCCGCTCCCCGGATCGTCAACTGACCCCCCATTCCCCGACCGAACGCCGGTAGCATCGGTCGCGCGACGGCCTGGCCCCGCGAGGTGCGCGCCAGTTCCTGGCTGCCCCCCGTTGCTTTTCGGCGTGGGGCGATGCGTCTCGGCCACCTTTGCGGGATCGCTGTCCCGAGCGGCGCCTTGATGTGAGACAATTTTCCTCACCCATATGCGCGGCTCATTGACGCGAGCAACATTGCGCGACTGGTGGGAGGGCTCTAAGAAATGGCAATGGAACGCGCGAGTGTGCACGCAGACCGTGCGCGCAGCCGCCGACGAGCGACAACAGGAGTTTCACATGGCAGACGCCGCCCTTCAGGGTCATGACCACGAGCGCCCGGGTTTCTTCACCCGGTGGTTCATGTCCACCAACCACAAGGATATCGGGATCCTCTACCTGTTCACCGCAGGGTTCGTGGGCCTGATCTCGGTCATCTTCACCGTCTACATGCGGATGGAGCTGATGGAACCGGGCGTGCAGTACATGTGCGCCGAGGGCGCGCGCGTCCTGTCGGCCGCGGCCGAGGGTGAATGTACCCCTGACGGGCACCTGTGGAACGTGATGATCACGGGCCACGGCGTTCTGATGATGTTCTTCGTCGTGATTCCCGCCCTCTTCGGCGGCTTCGGCAACTACTTCATGCCGCTGATGATCGGCGCGCCGGACATGGCGTTCCCGCGTTTGAACAACCTGTCCTACTGGCTCTATGTCGCCGGTACCGCGCTGGCCTTCTGCGCGGTCTTCGTCGATGGCGGCGCCGGTCCGGGCTGGACGTTCTACCCGCCGCTCAGCTGGCAGGACGCACCGACCAGCCGCGCCGTCGACTTCGCGATCTTCGCCGTGCACGTCTCGGGTGCCAGCTCGATCCTCGGCTCGATCAACTTCATCACCACCTTCCTGAACATGCGCGCGCCGGGCATGACGCTGCACAAGGTGCCGCTCTTCGCCTGGTCGATCTTCGTGACCGCCTGGCTGCTCCTGCTGTCGCTGCCGGTTCTGGCGGGTGCGATCACCATGCTGCTGACCGACCGCAACTTCGGCACCACGTTCTTCGACGTGGCGGGCGGCGGTGACCCGATCCTGTTCCAGCACATCTTCTGGTTCTTCGGTCACCCCGAGGTCTACATCGTGATCCTGCCGGCCTTCGGCGTGATCTCCC
>CBFIFZ010000203.1:0-4844 GCA_965661995.1 Roseicyclus sp. | reverse complement strand
GACGCGCCTTGGTCCATGCGCCTTGCAAGGCGCATGACACGCGGTTTCGAAACCGCGTGACCCAAGGCCTTTCGAAAGGCCTTGGGCGCGCTGGTGGTCCGGCGCGCGATGTCCTATCCCGCCGGCACAGTTCGACCCGTGGAAGCCGCCATGCGCCTTGTCCTGATCTCAGCCGCCATCTGGTTCGCCCTCGACCAGGGCTCCAAATACGCCGTGGTCCATGCCATGGGCCTGATCGACCGCGGCGTGATCGAGGTCTTCCCGCCGCTCCTCACCTTCAAGATGGGCTGGAACACCGGCATCAATTTCGGCCTCTTCTCGGGCGGCCCCGAAACCACGCGCTGGATCCTGATCGCCATCGCCATCGCGATCACCTCCTGGCTGCTGTGGTGGGCGAAGAACGGCCTGACCCGGCCCATCGCGCTGATCTCGGCGGGCGCGGTGATCGGCGGGGCGCTCGGAAACACGCTCGACAGGCTGGTCTACGGCGCCGTCGCGGATTTCCTGAACATGTCCTGCTGTGGCATAGACAACCCGTTTGCCTTCAACGTTGCCGATATCGGCATCTTTGCGGGCGCCTTCGGGTTGCTGATCTTCGCCAATGACAGCAAGATGCCCCGTGACGACGCCTGAGATTTGCGATAGACCCCGGGCTCAAGGATGACGAAGGACCATCGGATGTTGCGCCTGATCAAGACACTGACGTTTGGGGCCACGCTTTTCGCGCTGGCAGCCTGCGGCGGGTCGGGCGACCCGAGCCTGATGAACATCCGCAACACCGAATCCGGTCCGGACGAGTTCTCGGTCCTGCCGACCGAACCGATCGAGATGCCGCAGGACCTGGCCGCGCTTCCGACGCCCACGCCCGGCGGCGTGAACCGCACCGATCCCGACCCCGAGGGCGACGCGATCCGCGCGCTTGGCGGCAACCCCGAACGCGCCGCGCGCGCCTCGGGCGACGTGATCTCCTACGCGGCCCGCTTCGGCGTCGCCTCCGATATCCGCGGCACGCTTGCGGCGGAAGACCTCGAGTATCGGCGCCGCAATGACGGCCGCCTGCTCGAGCGGCTGTTCAACACCAACGTCTACTTCCGGGCCTACCGTCCCATGGCGCTGGACCGCTACGCCGAGCTCGAGCGCCTGCGCGCCTCCGGCATCCGCACGCCCGGGGCCCCGCCGCAAGACCTGTTCGAGTGATCGCTCACAGCCGCGTCAACGCCGGTTGATGCGGGTCGCGCGACGCATATCTTCCCTGAAACACTCGCACTCCGGAGGATGCACATGCTGCGTCGCCTTGCGCTGGCCCTTGGGCTGACACTGCCCCCCCTCATGGCACCCCTTGCGGCACAGGCCGCGGGCGAGGTCGCCGAGTTCATGCTCGACAACGGCATGCAGGTGGTCGTGATCGAGGATCACCGCACCCCCGCCGTGACCCACATGGTCTGGTATCGCACCGGCGCCGCCGACGAGCCGCCCGGCCAGTCGGGCATCGCGCATTTCGTGGAACACCTGATGTTCAAGGCCACCGACGAGCTGGCATCGGGCGAGTTCTCGGCCATCGTCGAGGCCAATGGCGGCTCCGACAACGCGTTTACCAGCCTCGATTACACCGGCTACATCCAGCGCGTCGCCGCCGACCGCCTCGGCCTGATGATGCAGATGGAGGCCGACCGGATGCGCGACCTCGTCTTCGACCCGGTCGAAGTGGCGACCGAGCGCAGCGTCATCATCGAGGAACGCGCGCAGCGCACCGACAGCTCGCCTGGCGGCCTGTTCAACGAACAGATGTCCGCGGCGCTCTACCTCAACCATCCCTACGGCATCCCGATCATCGGCTGGCGTCACGAGATGGAGGGGCTGACGCTGGAGCACGCGCGTGCCTTCTACGACACCTGGTATCACCCCAACAACGCGATCCTGATCGTCGCGGGCGACGTCACCCCCGAGGAGGTGCTGGCGCTGGCCGAAGAGCATTACGGCCCGATCCCGGCCTCGGACAGCCTGCCGCCGCGCCTGCGGCCGACCGAGCCGCCCCATATCGCCGACCGCCGTATCCTTTTCGAGGATGAGCGCGTCGCGACCCCCTATGTCGCGATCCGCATGCTCGCCCCCGTCCGCGAACCCGGCGACCAGGCCGAGGCCGCCGCGCTGCTCTACCTGTCGGAGCTTCTGGGCGGCAGCGGCACGACCTCGCTCATGGCGCGCAGGCTCCAGATCGAGGAAGAGCGCTCGCTCTTCGTCGGCACCTTCTACGATTCGACCAGCGTCGACCCCTCGGGCTTCTCGATGGTCAACGCGCCGGTGCCCGGCGTGACGCTGGAAGAGGCCGAGGCCGATCTGTGGCGGATGGTCGAGACCTTCCTCGAGGAAGGAATCGACCCCGAGCATTTCGCCCGAATCCAGTTCCAGCTCGAGGCCTCCGAGATCTACGAGGAGGACGACACCCAGGGCCTTGCCCGCGCCTATGGCGTGCAACTGACCACCGGCCTGAGCGTGGCGGATGTCGAGGAATGGACCGAGGTGCTGGCCGCGGTCACGCCCGAGGACGTGATGGAGGCCGCGCGGCGGCTCTTCGACGATCCGTCGACCGTCACGGGCTACCTGATGCGCCCGCCAGAGCCGGACACCGAAACAGCCACCACGGAGGTGAGCCAATGATCGCCCGCATCGCCGCGACGCTGACAGCCTTTTTCCTCGCCCTTCCGGCCTCGGCCAATATCGACATCGAAGAGGTCACCTCGCCCGGCGGCATCGAGGCCTGGCTGGTCGAGGATGCCTCGATCCCCTTCGTGGCGCTGGAATTCTGGTTCGTGGGCGGCAGCGCGCTGGAGCCCGCCGAGAGCCGCGGCGCCACCTACCTGATGACCGGCCTGCTGGAAGAAGGCGCCGCCGAGATGGACGCGCAGGGCTTTGCCGCCGCGGTCGAGGGGCTGGCCGCCAGTTTCGAGTTCGACAGCTACCGCGATGCCGTGGTCATCAGCGCACAGATGCTGAGCCAGAACCGCGACGAGGCCGCCGCCCTTCTGAGGGTTGCCCTGACCGAGCCGAGCTTCGACGAGAGCGCGATCGAGCGGGTGCGCGGACAGGTCCTGTCGATCATCGAGGGCAATGCCCGCGACCCGGGCGAGATCGCCACCGCGACCTTCAACGCGCAGGCCTATGGTGATCACCCCTATGGCTCGCCGCAGGAGGGCACGCTCGAGACGGTCGGCGCGCTGACGCGCGACGACATCCTGGCCGCCCATCGCGCCGCGCTGACCCGCGAGCGGGTCGTCGTGGGGGCGGCGGGCGACATCACCCCGGAAGAGCTTGGCCTGCTCATCGACGGCATTCTCGGCGGCTTGCCGGCCGAGGCCCCGCCGCGCCCGGACCTGGCCGAGTTCGGCCTCGACGGCGGAACCACCGTGGTCGATTTCCCCAGCCCGCAATCGGTCGCCTTTTTCGGCCACCGCGGGATCGAGCGGGATGACCCCGATTTCTTCGCGGCCTTCGTGCTGAACCAGGTGCTCGGCGGCGGCGGCTTCCGCTCGCGCCTGATGGAAGAGGTTCGCGTGGAACGCGGCCTGACCTACGGGATCAGCACCTTCCTGTCGCTCGCCGACCTGTCGCCCGCGCTGCTCGGGCGGTTCTCCTCTTCGAACGACCTCGTGGGCGAGGCGATCGAGGTGGTCCGTGCCCAGTGGGCCGACATCAGCGCGAACGGCATCACGCAAGCTGAGCTTGACGACGCCATCCGCTACATGACCGGCGAATATCCGCTGCGCTTCGACGGCAACGCGAGGATCGCGGGCATCCTGGCCGCGATGCAGTCCGACGGGATGCCCGCCGACTACATCGTGAACCGCAACGACTATGTCAGCGCCGTGACGCTCGAGGACGTGAACCGCGTCGCCGCCGAGCTGCTGCAGCCCGATGGCCTGCATTTCGTGGTGGTCGGCCAGCCCGAGGGGTTATCCCCCGGAAACTGACCGCGCGGGGATTGGCCGGATAGGCCGGGGCATGCTAGGTTTTGCGGCATGTCCCTTGACGACCCCAAGATAAGCCGCCCTGTCATCCGGCAACTGGATGAGACCGCGATCAACCGCATCGCCGCGGGCGAGGTGGTGGAGCGCCCCGCCTCGGCGGTGAAGGAGCTTGTCGAGAACGCGCTGGATGCCGGTGCGCGGCGCGTGCTGGTCGAGGTCGCCCATGGCGGCAAGTCGCTGATCCGGGTCACCGATGACGGCTGCGGGATGGGGCCCGACGACCTGCCGCTCGCGCTGTCACGGCACGCCACGTCCAAGATCGACGGCTCGGACCTGCTGAATATCCAGAGCTTCGGCTTCCGCGGCGAGGCGCTGCCCTCGCTGGGCGCCGTGGGCCGGTTGAAGATCGTCAGCCGGGTTGCGGGCGGCGAGGCGCATGAGATCCGCGTGACCGGTGGCGAGGTCTCCGCCGTCCGCCCCGCCGCGCTGTCGCGTGGCACGGTGGTGGAGCTGCGCGACCTCTTTTTCGCCACGCCCGCGCGGCTGAAGTTCATGCGCACCGACCGCGCCGAGATGCAGGCGATCGGGGACGTGGTGAAGCGTCTGGCCATGGCCGAGCCGGGCGTGGGCTTCACCCTGAAGGACGTGACCGACGGCGAGCGCATCGCGCTGCGCGCGGACCCTGAAACCGGCGACCGGTTCGATGCGCTGGCGGGGCGCTTGCGCGGGCTGATCGGGCGCGACTTCGTCGAGAATGCGCTGCGGATCGAGGCCGAGCGCGAGGGGCTGCGCCTGACCGGCTATGCCGCGCTGCCGACCTATTCGCGGGGCGCCGCCGTCGCGCAGTTCTTCTTCGTCAACGGGCGGCCCGTGCGCGAC
>CBFIFZ010000202.1:0-4854 GCA_965661995.1 Roseicyclus sp. | reverse complement strand
AGCTCGTGCAGGCCAAGGCCCCCACCGCCCGAGGCCGCGGCAAGGAACACGCCCCACCAGCAGGGCAGCAGCAGAAGCCATGTGCCGATCGGCCGGTCCGCGCGCGACAGCCGCAGGTAGGGCCGTGCGGGCGACGGCGCCAGCCGGTCCACCCAGTTGCCCCTGACCGCATCCGCGACCTGACCCTCTGGCGTTTCGCCCGCCTCGCTCATAGTCTCCGCCTCATGTCGGACCGCCCCAAGATACGCCTGTATGTAGAGCACCCTTTGGGGCCGGGGCAAACGGTCGACCTGTCGCGGGAGCAGGCGAATTACCTCTTCAACGTGATGCGGCTGGGGCCGGGGGCGGAGGTGGCGCTCTTCAACGGGCAGGACGGCGAATGGCGCGCCGTGGTCAAGGCGGCAGGCAAGCGCGGCGGGACGTTGGCCTGTGTCGCGCAGACCGCGCCGCTTCTGATGCCGCCGGACCTCTGGCTGCTCTTCGCGCCGATCAAGAAGGCGCGCACCGATTTCATCGTCGAGAAGGCGACCGAGATGGGCGCGGCCCGCATCCTGCCGGTGCAGACCGAGTTCACCAACGCCGAGCGCATCCGGCAGGACCGGCTGCAGGCGCACGCTGTCGAGGCCGCCGAGCAATGCGGCGGCACCTTTGTGCCCGAGGTCGGCGACCTGCAGCGGCTCGACCGGCTGCTGTCGGACTGGCCCGAGGACCGGCGCCTGATCTACGCCGACGAGGGGCTGGCGGGCGCGGCGCAAACGCTGTCCGAGGCCCCGGCGGCGCAGAAATGGGCCATCCTGATCGGCCCCGAGGGCGGCTTTTCCGAGGCCGAGCGCGCGCGGCTGCGCGGGCTGCCCTTCGTCACGCCCATATCCCTCGGCCCCCGCATCCTGCGCGCCGACACCGCCGCGGTGGCCGCGCTCACCCTCTTTCAGGCCACGCGGGGGGACTGGACATGAGCGGCTTTCTCCGCCCCGAGGTCGCGGCAACGCTGACGCGCTGGCGCGAGGTTCTGGCCGCCCTCGCCGTCATGGGTGCGGGCCTCTGGATCGCTGCGCGCCCTGGCCTGATCATCCAGGGCGCGGGCTACGCCCTGATCCTTGCATCGGTCATCGCAATTATCCCGGCCATCCGCCGTGCGCGGTTCGCGGCGGACGGGCAGGGGCCGGGCGTGGTGCAGGTGGTCGAGGGGCGCATTCTCTACATGGGACCGCAGATCGGCGGTGCCGTCTCGATCCGCGAGCTGACCAGCCTGTCCCTGCGCATCGATCACGAAGGCAATGCCGCCTGGGTTCTTCATGAGCCGGGCCAGATGCTCGTGATCCCCATCGACGCCGCGGGCGCCGAGGCGCTTTTCGACGCCTTCACAGCGCTTCCCGGCCTCAGCGCGCAGCGCCTGCTTTCGGCCCGCCAGGGCCTGCGCAGCGGCACACAGACCCTGTGGCGGCGCGCTGATCTTCCGGCCTTGACAGAGTGACCCCCGCGGGCCACGTCTCGGCCCTGTCACGACCCGAGCACGCGAAGAGGCCAGCCCCATGTCCATCCCCCAATCCGGCGGCGGCCCCATCGAGCGGCACGAGCAGATGGCCGAATACCTCGCCTCGGGCTGCAAGCCCAAGGACGAGTGGCGCATCGGCACCGAGCATGAGAAATTCGGCTATTGCCGGGACACGCTGAACCCGCTGCCCTATGACGGGGCACGCTCGATCAAGGCGATGCTGGAAGGGTTGCAGCAGAAATTCGGCTGGGCGCCGATTGCCGAGAGCGGCAACATCATCGGGCTGGAGAAGGACGGGGCGAACATCAGCCTCGAACCGGGCGGTCAGCTGGAACTGTCGGGCGCCCCGCTCGAGACAATCCACCAGACCTGCGACGAGGTGAACGAACACCTGCGCGAGGTGCGCGAGGTGGCCGACGCACTGGGCGTGGGCTTCATCGGGCTCGGCGCCGCGCCGATCTGGCGGCACGACGACATGCCGCTGATGCCCAAGGGGCGCTACAAGCTGATGGACGGCTACATGCAGCGCGTGGGCACCATGGGCACCACGATGATGCGGCGGACCTGCACCGTTCAGGTGAACCTCGACTTCGGCTCCGAGGCCGACATGGTCAAGAAGCTGCGCGTGGCGCTTGCCCTGCAGCCCGTCGCCACCGCGCTGTTCGCCAATTCCCCCTTCCTCGACGGTGCACCGAACGGGCACAAGTCGTGGCGCAGCCGCGTCTGGCGCGATCTCGATGCGGACCGTACCGGCATGCTGCCCTTCGTCTTCGAAGACGGGTTCGGGTTCGAGCGCTGGGTCGACTACGCCCTCGATGTGCCGATGTATTTCGTCTACCGCGACGGCCGCTACATCGACGCGCTTGGCCAGTCCTTTCGCGATTTCCTCAAGGGTGAGCTGCCCGCGCTGCCGGGCGAGAAGCCCACGCTCAGCGACTGGGCCGACCACCTGACGACGCTCTTCCCCGAGGCGCGGATCAAGAAGTTCATCGAGATGCGCGGCGCCGATGGCGGCCCGTGGCGCAGGCTCTGCGCGCTACCGGCCTTCTGGGTCGGCCTGATGTATGACGACAGCGCGCTCGACGCGGCCTGGGACCTCGTGAAGGGGTGGGACGCCGAGACCCGCGACGCCCTGCGCGTCGAGGCGTCGATCCATGCGCTGCAGGCGCAAGTCGGGTCGGTCAAGATGCACGACCTCGCCCGTGAGGTTGTTGCGATCTCCGAAGCCGGGCTGAAGGCCCGCGCCCGTCCCGGCGCCGGCGGCCTGGTCCCCGACGAGACGCATTTCCTGAATGCGCTGAAGGACAGCATCGAGACAGGCATGGTGCCCGCCGACGAGCTGCTCGCGCAATACAACGGCGACTGGGGCGGCGACCTGACCCGGATTTACGCAGACTACAGCTACTGATCGGTCAAGCTGCCTTGCTCTGCCGCACGTCAGCGGCGAGTATCCGTTTCCGGTCGTGGAACCACTCGAGGCAGGCAAGGTGTGCCTCGAGGATCGCAGGCACCGCGAGCATCCGGTTCATCACCCGCGTCCGTGCAGGGCGCGAACGCAGGATCGTCGGGTCCACCACCGAGTTGCGGTTGAAGTCCTCGAACTGTCGTGTGCCCGCCTTGCGGTGATGCACCGCGCGCCCGTTCGCATCGCCCCGCATCAGCTTGATCGCGGTCAGGTCCCTGGATTTCACCGCGTAGTGGTTGACGTAAGCATTGTCCCAGGCGTGCAGCACATCGGGAAGCTTGTATGCCGAATGGCGGTCGTCGTAGTGCCGGTCGACAGGCAATGCCTCGCCGCGCGTGTTGACGACGCGCAGTTCATTCTCCGGCTTGCGGGGGGACTTGGGCATGTGCGGCGTGGTCGCGCAGAAGCTGGAGGGCCGAAAGACCGTCTTGTGTGCAAGCACGCCATCCGCGCGCGAGATGTCCTGTGCGAAAAGGAAGGCCTCGGTCACCTGCCCGCCATCCCAGTGCTGTCGGTTGGCGTCGCCGAACATCCGCCACATCAGTGCGACGGCATCCGCATCCGCGAATCGCCCGAGGAACGTCTTGATGCTGGGCTGCCCGGTGGGGAAGTTCACGAATTCATCGATGTCGATGTGCATCACCCAGTCCGACTCGCGCACCTGCGGGTGACGCAGACCGCGCGTGGTGGCGCTCGACTGGATGGTGTGCCCCGGAAGGATGTCGGAGTTCTCGATCCGGCTGACGCCGAAGTGCCGCGAGATCTCGTCGATCAGTTCGACCGAACCGTCATCGCAATCGTTCGTCGCGATCACGATGTGATCGAAGCCGATCCCGAGGTGATGTGCGATCCACTCGACGAGGAAGATGCCCTCGTTCTTCTGCGTCGCCACGATGGTTGCGCGAAGGGGTGCCATGCCGACCTGCTCTGCCTGTTTCGAGCAGGGTTAACGGAAAACTATGTCACGAATTCGATCAATCCCGTCCGAAACGATGGGACTTTTGGGACGGGACCGGCGCATCAGGTCTTCTGAATGCTCGGCAGAACATGCGTGCGGTAGTAGTCGCGGATCTCGGATTGGCGGTGGGCCGCCAGCTGCGCACGCTCTTCCGCCGGCAGCTGTGGTGCGAAGGCGGGATGGGCCGGGGGCTTGCGCTTGCGGTTCGGCACCGGGTCCGGGCCGAAGCGGTTGTTGCCATGCGTGCCGGGCAGGCAGAGGATCACGAGGAACCAGATGCTGGCAATCAGGGGGATGATCATGATCGCCATGATGGCCAGGGCCGCACCTTGCCCGCCCGTCACCATCATGAGGAAAAGCCCACCTACAACGGCGGCGACATAGGCCACGAACGGCATGAAGATGAACCATCCGCTGTGATTGGTGTCATGCAGCCGCCGCACCGTGACGGCGAGCTGTGGCAGCCACGCGAGCAACACGTACCCGGCAAAGCCATAGCCCGCGAGATAGAGCACGTCGGGGTTCTGCTTGAACCATGCCTGCGCGATATCGGGCGAGGCCATCGCGGCCAGGAAACTGGCGTCGCCCATCATGCGCAGGGCCAGGGCGATCTGCAGCGCGAACCCTGCAAGAAACAGGAAGAGCGCGAACCACCAGTATTCCGCCCGCCGTGCGCGGCCGGAAAAATTCAGCATGTTCATGTAACAGGATGCGACGGCCTTGATCGGTCCCATGGGTCTCGCGCTCTGCCTCGTTAATGACTCTCTCGGCGGCAGGTTCGGGTCCGACTGTGGCCCGGTTATGGCGTGACTGGGAAATCTTGCGGCGGAGACCCGGTTTCGCACTGTCCGGCGCGGCGGGTCTCAGGCCTTGCGGCCGATCCGGGGTTCGGTTCCGGCCAGCAGCCTGCGGATGTTCTCGTGATGGCGGATGAAG
>CBFIFZ010000201.1:0-4915 GCA_965661995.1 Roseicyclus sp. | reverse complement strand
CCGCGTAGTCAGGGTTGGGTAACCAGTGGAGAATTGCCATGAAGACGCTGCCGTGCTCAGCCGTCATCGCGGCCCGGTCGGCAGGCGCTGCCGTCACGGGCAGGGACAGCCAAACCCTCGACAGCATGGCATCCGGCCGAGCCGGCCCCGGCACATGCCGTGCCATCGCCGGGGCGCCGGGCGGCGCCTGAGCCGTCCGCACCCCGACGTGATCGCGCCCGTGGCCTGGCCACCGGCGGCACCCCGCTTGCACCGCATGTCATCCCCCACACGTCTTGCCATCGTCGGTACGGTCGGCCTGCCCCCACGCTACGGCGGGTTCGAGACCCTGGCCGCGCGGCTGGTCGAAGCCGCCGCCGCGCGGGGTGCTGCCGACCGGGTGACCGTCTGGTGCAGTGGCCCGCAATCGGGAACGGAGCGCCCGACGCATTGGATGGGCGCGCATCTGCGCTACCTGCCGCTCAGGGGGAACGGCGTCCACTCCATCGCCTACGACGCCCTGTCATTGCGACAGGCGGCGCAGAGCGGGCATGACGTGGCGCTTCTGCTCGGTGTCTCGGGCGCAAGCGCCCTGCCGCTGATCCGGGCGACATCCTCCATGCGGATCGTCAGCCATATCGACGGGATCGAGTGGCGGCGCCCCAAATGGGGCGCGGTCGCGCGCGCCGTGCTGCGCCGGTCCGAGGCGATGGCGGTGCGCTGGTCGGATCATGTGATCGCCGACCATCCCGAGATCACCGCCCATGTGCGGCAGAGCTACGGGCGAGAGCCTGTCGAGATCGCCTATGGCCACGAGGCGCCAGCCCCGTCCCCGCGCGCCGTCATCGCGGACCTGCGCCTTCCCGACCGCTACGCGCTGGCCATCGCCCGCGCCGAGCCAGACAACAACCTCGCCCTGCTGCTCGAGGCCTTCGCGGCAGGGCCGCCCCTGCCCCTCGTGATCCTCGCCAACTGGCAGGCCAACGCTTATGGCCGCGGTCTTCTGGCGCGATTCGGGCGGCATCCCTCGCTCCGCCTGCTCGAGGCGGAATACGAGCCCGGCCGCCTCGGGGCGATCCGGGCGGGCGCGGCGTTCTACCTGCACGGCCATTCCGCCGGGGGCACCAACCCCTCGCTGGTCGAGATGATGGGACACGGCCGTCCCATCGCCGCCTTCGACTGCGGATTCAACCGCTCGACCACCGAAGGACAGGCCGCCTATTTCGACAGCGTCGAGACGCTGCGCGCCCTGTTTCCGACCCTCGCGGAAGGACCGGACGCCGCCCGCTCAGGCGCCGCCCTGCAAGAGATCGCGCGCCGCCGCTATCGCTGGCGCGATGTCACGGACGCGTATTTTGAGCTGCTGGGCTTCTAGCCCGCCCTTCCCCCGCCTCATTCCCCTGTCTATAGAACGCGGCAAACAGCGACGCCGGAGGCCGCCATGCGCACCGCCCAGATCACCCGCACCACCGCCGAAACCGACATTTCCGTGTCGGTCGATCTCGACGGGACGGGCCGTTACGACTGCCAGACCGGCGTGGGCTTCTTCGACCACATGCTCGACCAGCTGGCCCGCCACGCGCTGATCGACCTGACGGTGCGCTGCACGGGCGACCTGCATATCGACGACCACCACACGGTCGAGGACGTGGGCATCGCCATCGGCCAGGCCCTGACGCAGGCGCTTGGCGACAAGCGCGGCATCCGGCGCTACGGCTCCTTTCACCTTGCGATGGACGACGCGCTGGTGCGCGCGGCGCTCGACCTGTCGGGGCGGCCCTACCTTGTGTGGGACATGGAGTTTCCGACCCAGAAGATCGGCACGTTCGACACCGAGCTGGTGCGCGAGTTCTTCCAGGCGCTCTCGACGCATGGCGGCATCACGCTTCACGTGACGAAGCTTGCGGGCATCAACAGCCACCACATCGCCGAAGCCGGATTCAAGGCCGTCGCGCGCGCCCTGCGCGAAGCGGTCGAGACGGACCCACGCAAATCCGACGCGATCCCCTCGACCAAGGGAAGCCTCTGAGCCGCGCGAAGGGACAGACGCCATGACCACCGTCCTGATCGATTACGACTCGGGCAATCTCCATTCGGCCGAGAAGGCGTTTCAGCGCATGGCCGCCGAGACCGGCGCGGGCAAGGTCATCGTCACGGCCGACCCCGATGCGGTCGCGCAGGCCGACCGGATCGTCTTGCCCGGCGACGGTGCTTTCCCGGCCTGCCGCCGCGGGCTGCAAGCGATCGACGGGCTGGAGGAGGCCATCGTCGAAGCAGTCGAGGCGCGCGGCGTCCCCTTCCTCGGGATCTGCGTGGGCATGCAGATGCTGACGACCTGGGGCCGCGAATACGAGGATGTCCGCGGTTTCGGCTGGATCCCCGGCGAGGTGACACGGATCACCCCCGCCGACCCGGCGCTGAAAGTGCCGCACATGGGCTGGAACGACCTGGTGATCGACGCCGCCCACCCGGTGCTGGACGGGCTAAAGACCGGCGATCACGCCTATTTCGTGCATTCCTACGCGATGCGGGTGAGCGAACCCTCGCACCTCCTGGCCCATGCCGATTACGGCGGACCTGTCACGGCCATCGTGGGCACGCGCAACGTCGTGGGTACCCAGTTCCATCCGGAAAAGAGCCAGCGCGCGGGTTTGCGCCTGATCGCGAATTTCCTCGGCTGGCGGCCCTGAAGACCGCCAGCCGAGGCGGGGATCAATTCACGCGGACCCAGTTCTGCCGGGCGCAGATAAGGCCACCGGCCACGCAGCCGCGCAGTGACAGCCGGTCGCCCGAGACCTCCATCCGACCGATGTAGATACGGTCATTCGACGGGCGCCAGACCGAGCCCTCGTAGCTGCCGCCGCCTTGCGGCACCATGTCGATCACCAGCTGCCGCCCGATGTTCGGGCTCTGGTAGGGCGTTCCGCCGTTCTGGTAGGTGCGGACGATGCTGCCGCAGACATTCGCGGCATTGCCGCAGGGGCCAAGCTGGACATGCGCGAAAGCGCCGTCATCCGGCTCGGTCTGCCAGGTGCCATGCGCAGGATCGGCCATCGCGGCCCCGGCAAGGCCGAGCACGGCCGCGGCTGCAAGAAGGAGCGTCTTCATCTCTCATTTCCTCCCCATGAGTGATGCGCAAACCCTGCCGAATGCCCCTGCCCCCTGTCCAGTGTGACGTTGCGCCAGACGCGCCCTTGCCCATCCCGCGCCGCTTTGCCAAAAGCGCCCCGACCGATCCGTGAAAGGCCGCGCCCCATGATCCTCTATCCCGCCATCGACCTGAAGGACGGGCAGGCCGTTCGCCTCCTGCGCGGCGAGATGGACAAGGCCACCGTCTTCAACACCGACCCCGCGGCGCAGGCGCGCGCCTTCCAGGATGCGGGCTGCCAGTGGCTGCATCTGGTGGACCTGAACGGCGCCTTTGCGGGCGAGCCGGTGAACGGCGCCGCGGTCGAGGCGATCCTCGCCGCCACCGACGTGCCCGCGCAGCTGGGCGGCGGCATCCGCGACATGGCCACGATCGAGACGTGGCTCGAGAAGGGCATCGCGCGCGTTATCCTCGGGACCGTGGCAGTCGAGAACCCCGAGCTGGTGCGGCAGGCCGCCCGTGCCTTCCCCGGACAGGTCGCCGTGGGCATCGACGCGCGCAAGGGCCGCGTCGCGACCAAGGGCTGGGCCGAGGAGACGGACGTCATGGTCACCGACCTCGCAAAGCAGTTCGAAGATGCCGGCGTCGCTGCCATCATCTACACCGACATCGACCGCGACGGCGCGATGGGCGGCCCGAACGTCGAGGCCACCGCCACGCTCGCCCGTGCGACCTCGATCCCGGTCATCGCCTCGGGCGGGGTCTCGTCGCTCGCCGACCTGGTCAGCTTGCGCGACACCGGCGTCATCGCCGGCGCGATCTCGGGGCGGGCGCTCTATGACGGTGCACTGGACCTGGCCGAGGCACTCGCCACCCTCTCCTGAGGCTTCATCTTTCCCCGAATATGCACGGCACCACCGGCCTTCCCTCACCCCCGCCGATCGGCTAGGCAACCGACATGCTGAAGACCCGCATCATACCCTGTCTCGATGTCGCCGATGGCCGCGTGGTCAAGGGCGTGAACTTCGTCGACCTCGTCGACGCGGGCGACCCGGTGGAACAGGCGCAGGCCTATGACGCCGCGGGGGCGGACGAGCTGTGTTTCCTCGACATCCACGCTACGCACGAGAATCGCGGCACGATGTACGACCTCGCCACGCGCACGGCGGAACAGTGCTTCATGCCGCT
The DNA here is from genome assembly GCA_965661995.1 of Roseicyclus sp. Taxonomy (GTDB): domain Bacteria; phylum Pseudomonadota; class Alphaproteobacteria; order Rhodobacterales; family Rhodobacteraceae; genus Roseicyclus. The sequence goes on along the minus strand of CBFIFZ010000201.1, from coordinate 660 downwards.
GACCATCGGCGGCGGCGTGCGCACGGTCGAGGATGTGCGCAACCTCCTGCTCGCCGGTGCCGACAAGGTCAGCTTCAACTCCGCCGCCGTGGCCGACCCCGACGTGGTGGCCCGCGCCGCCGACAAGTTCGGGTCGCAATGCATCGTGGTGGCCATCGACGCCAAGACCGTGGCACCGGGCAAGTGGGAGATCTTCACCCATGGCGGGCGCAAGCCCACCGGCATCGACGCGGTCGACTTCGCGAAGACGGTCGTGGCCAAGGGCGCGGGCGAGATCCTGCTGACCTCGATGGACCGCGACGGCACGAAACAGGGCTTCAACCTCCCCCTCACCCGCGCCATCGCCGATGCGGTGCCCGTCCCGGTCATCGCAAGCGGCGGGGTCGGCACGCTCGACCACCTCGTCGAAGGGGTGACCGAGGGGCATGCTAGCGCCGTTCTCGCCGCCTCGATCTTCCATTTCGGCACCTATTCCATTGCCGAGGCCAAGACCCATATGGCCGCCGCCGGCATCCCCGTGAGGTTGACATGAGCACGCTGGACCGCCTCGCCGCCACCATCGAGGCCCGCAAGGGCGCCGACCCGTCGACCTCCTGGACCGCCAAGCTACTGGCCAAAGGCCCCGAAAAGGCCGCCGAGAAATTCGGGGAAGAAGCCATC
>CBFIFZ010000200.1:0-4922 GCA_965661995.1 Roseicyclus sp. | reverse complement strand
ATTCGTGATCGAGACCAAGAACATGAAGGGCTGGATCTTCGGCGAGGCTGACCAAGCGCGGTGGACACAGGTCGTGCATCGCAAGAAGGCGCGGTTTCAGAACCCGCTGCGACAGAATTATGGCCATGTGAAGACGGTTCAGACCCTCCTTGGTCTTGAAGATCATCAGGTGCACAACGTTGTCGCATTCGTGGGCGACGCCCGTCCAAAGACCAAGATGCCCACCAATGTGGTGTGGAGCCCGCGCGCCTTGCGGAAATTCATCCAGAGCCACACCGAGACGGTGATCGCACCGGAACAGGTGCAGACACTTGCCGAGCGACTAAAGGCGCATCAACTAGAGCCGGGGCGAAGCACCCGAGCCGCTCATGTGGCGCAGGTGCGGGCGCGCCAGGCCGAACGTGGCCCGTTGGGAACGGCGTGTCCCGACTGCGGGTCGGACATGGTGATGCGCACGGCCCGCAAGACCGGCGAGCGGTTCTTCGGTTGCGTGAGCTATCCGCGATGCAGGGGTACCCGGGTCTTGACCGGCGATGACCGGCGATGACCGAGTTCGCGCCGCCTATTGCCCCCCGAACGCCCGCCAGCCCGCCGCGTAGCGGGTGATGCCCGTCACGGCGCAGGCGGCGGCGAAGATCAGCGCGAGCACCGGAAAGGCCCCCGGGAAGACACAGAAGAGCGCGAAGACCGCGATGGTCTCGGCCCCTTCGGTCAGACCGCCGAGGTAGTATATGCCCTTCATCGGGTAAGCCTCGGCGCTGAGGCCGCGTTTCGCGGCGACGACCGCGAAGGCAAGGAAGGACGTGCCCGACAGGACGAAGCTGAAGATCAGCACCGCCCCCGGCACGGCATTGGCCGCGGGGTCGGCCAGAACGAAGCCCAGCGGAAAGGCCGCGTAGAAGACGAAATCGAGCGCTACGTCGAGAAACGCGCCGCGGTCGGTGGGCCGGGTCGCCCGCGCCACGGCACCATCCAGCCCGTCGGCCAGCCGGTTCAGCACCAGCCCCAGAAGCGCCAGCCAGTAGAGCCCCAGCGCCGCCGCCGCAGCCGCGGCCAGCCCCACGGCGCAGCCCGCGATCGTCAACTGGTCGGCCCGGATGCCGCGCGCGGCCAGCCACTGGCCCGGCGGGGTCAGCAGGCGGCGTTGCATCGGAAGAAGGGCGGCGTCGATCATGCCCCAGATTTGGCCGCAGCGCGCGGGACGGTCAATTCCGGGCGGATCACCTTGTCGTCACCCCTCGATCTCGGCGATCAGGCCCGGCAGCGCGCCGAGGTCGGGCAGCTCGTGGAACCGCCCGTGCCCCTCGGGCGCTTCGGCATGTTCCAGCTCCCATGTCAGGCCGTGCGGGACGAAGACGCCGAAAGCCCCGGCCTCGAGCGCGGGGCGCACGTCGGATTTCATCGAGTTGCCGACCATCATCGCGCGTGCGGGCCCGTCGCCGTGGCGGGCGAAGGCGCCCTCGTAGGTGGTGCGCGTCTTCTGGCTGACGATCTCGACCGCGTGAAACATTTCGCCCAGGCCCGATTGCGCCAGCTTGCGCTCCTGGTCCAGCAGGTCGCCCTTGGTGATGAGGACCAGCCGATGCGACGACGCCAGCCGCTCCACCACCTCGCCGGCATGGGGCAACAGCTCGATCGGATGCGAGAGCATCTCCTGCCCGGCGGACAGGATCTCGCCGATGACGGTGGCGGGGACACGGCCCTCGGTCACCTCGATCGCGGTCTCGATCATCGAGAGCATGAAGCCCTTGATGCCGAAGCCGTAGTGGCCGAGGTTCCGCCGCTCGGCCTCGAGCAGGCGGGTGTGCAGGTGATCGGCCTCGGCGTGATCGGCCAGAAGCTCGGCGAAGCGCGCCTGCGTGAGGCGAAAGAACGCCTCGTTCTGCCACAGCGTGTCGTCGGCATCGAAGCCGATGGTGGTCAGGCGGGAACCCATCGGGGGAAAGCCCCTCTTTTCTGAATCGTCATCTGTCTTATATAGTGCGGCCAAGTGCAGGCCACCCGTGGCCCCAAGCGGACTGGAGACGCAATGCAGACCGACCGCTGGCGGATGATGGCGGACAAGCCCGAAGGAGAGGGCGAGACCACCGTCGTCACCAAGACGAAACCCAAGACGCAGCGCCCGCCGATGTACAAGGTGCTGCTGCTGAACGACGACTACACGCCGATGGAATTCGTCGTGCATGTCCTCGAGCGGTTCTTCGGCGTGTCGCATTCCCAAGCGGTCGAGATCATGCTGACCGTCCACAAGAAGGGCGTTGCCGTGGTCGGCGTCTTCTCCTACGAGATCGCGGAAACCAAGGTCGCGCAGGTGATGGATTTCGCCCGGCGCAACCAGCACCCGCTGCAATGCACGATGGAGAAAGAGGACTGACCCCGGTCCTCAGGCCCACAGATGACCCCTGACAGATGGACCCTTGCGCTCGAGGCGGGCGAGTTTTCCCTGCCCGACGGCCCCTGCCTCGTGATGCGGGCGCGCGGCGACGGCGATTTCGCGTCGCTTGGATCGGTCCATTGCGTGCAGGGCTTCGCGCCCGACCATGACCTGTTGGCCGCGCGCGGGATGACCGTGACGCCCGATCTGCCCGAGGGCGAAAGCTTCGGCGCAGCGCTCGTGCAGATCATCAAGGCCAAGGCCGGGACACTCGGCAGCATCGCCGAGGCGCTGGGCGCGCTGCGCCCCGGTGGCCTGTTGATTGTGGACGGCCAGAAGGAGGAAGGGATCGAGGCGATCATCAAGGTGCTGAAAGGCGTCTTCGAGATCGGCGGCACATTCTCCAAGGCGCACGGCAAGCTTGTCTGGCTCACCCGGCCCGAGACGCTGCCCGAGGCGGTCATCGACTGGATGCCCGAGCCCGTCGAGACCGAAGAGGGTTACATGACCGTGCCCGGCGGCTTCTCTGCCGATGGGCCGGACCGCGGGTCCGAGTTGCTGGTGGCGCGGGTGCCCGAGTTGACGGGCCGGGTCGCCGACCTCGGCGCCGGCTGGGGTTACATCGCGGGCGAGGTTCTGGCCGAACAGGAGGGGATCGAGACGCTCGACCTGGTCGAGGCCGATCACGCCATGCTGCAGGCTGCCGCCGCCAACATCGACGACGACCGCGCGCGGTTCCACTGGGCCGACGTGACCCGCTTTCAGCCCGAAGCGTCCTATGACGCGATCCTCGCCAACCCGCCCTTCCACACCGGGCGCCGGGCCGATCCGTCGCTGGGCCGCGCCTTCATCGCGGCGGCGGCGCGGATGCTCTCCCCGCGGGGGCGTTTTTTCATGGTGGCGAACCGCCATCTGCCTTATGAAGACGCCCTGAAGGCCGCTTTCGGAACCGGGCGGCTTCTTGGCGAGCTTGAAGGCTACAAGATCTACGAGGCGGCGAAGCCGAAACGCTAGGCGCCGGCATCCGGGGACCCGATCCAGCACATGACACTCTCGATTCAGGGCAAGACCGCCATCGTGACGGGCGCCGCCAATGGCGTCGGCCTCGCCATCGCGCGGCATTTCGTGGACCGCGGCGCCAAGGTGATGTTCGCCGACCGCGACAAGGCGCGTCTGGCCGATGAATGCGGCGAGATCGCCGAGGACGACCAGGGGCAGGTGAAGTATTTCGCGGGCGACCTGCGCGAGAAGCTGACCATCGAGAACCTCGTCTCGGCCACGATCGACGCCTTCGACGGCATCGACATCCTTGTGAACGCCAGCCGCCAGGTCATGACGACCGATCCGCTCGATCCCGCCGACACCTCGGTCGAGGCGCTGCTGGACCAGAACATGTTCACCGCGCTGAGGCTGAGCCAGGCGGTGGCCAAGCGCATGATCGCCCGTGCGGAGGAGGAAGAGCGCGAGGGCGACGGCGCGATCGGCTCGATCATCAACGTCTCCTCCATCGCAGCGCGGCGCACCCACCCCGAGCTGATGGCCTATTCGATCAGTGCCGCCGCGCTGGACCAGGCGACGCGCAGCCTTGCCGTGGCGCTCGCGCCGCATCGCATCCGGGTGAACGGGGTCGCCTTCGGTTCGCTCATGTCGGCGAGCCTGAAGGATTCGCTCAACGAGACCTCGGGGCTGCGCGACGAGATCAAGCAATGCACCCCCATGGGCCGCATCGGCTCGGCCCGCGAGGTGACGGGGGCTGTGCAGTTCCTGGCGTCAGAGGGCGCGGGCTTCATCACCGGCGAGGTGATCACCGTCGACGGCGGCCGGACGCTTCTGGACAACGTGACGATCGCGGCGCACTGACGGGCGGTCGCCCCGGCGGCTACCCCTCGCGGATCGGCGTCATGGCGAGGTCGAAGGTGTCGCGCACCCGCGCGCTGTCCTCGCCCGCGGCGCGTTGCTGCAGGGCCAGCCCGATCTGCTCCACCAGGTAGCGCCCCACCGTCTCGGCCGGACGATCTCCGGCCCGGTCGCCCGCCGCGCGGCGCTCCTTCAGCCAGTCCGCGAACCCCGCCACCGCGCCCGCGTCGAGTGCCCCGACCAGTGCCTGCGTTCGTGGCCCGAGCCGGTGCTTGCCCGCGCGCATCTTGTAGAACATGCAGCCGGTTTCCATCTTCGCGTCCTCGGTCGCGAAGCGCGCGAGGGCCTCCAGCGTCTCGCGCAGCGAGACGTCGCGCGACAGGATCTCCTGTAGCTCCGACAGCACCTCGGCGGCATAGCGCTCGAGCACCGCCCGCATCAGCCCGTCTTCGCCGCCGAACGCGCGGTAAAGCGCGGGCTTGGACACGCCCGCCAGCCCGCAGATCGCGTTGATCGAGATATCGGCCGGATCCTCGCGCCAATAGGCGCGCATGGCGATATCCAGCGTCTTGTCCACGTCCAGTGTGCGGGGCCGTCCACGCCCCGGCCGCGATGTCTCGTTCATTGTAGATACCGGATGGTATTTTATTATTGACCAGGGCCCGAGATAACCGTACCAATCGGTACGTTA
>CBFIFZ010000199.1:0-4953 GCA_965661995.1 Roseicyclus sp. | reverse complement strand
CCGCTTCGCCCAGCGTCGCCGGACTGTCGGCGACCACGATGCCCGCCTTTTTCATGGCTTCGATCTTGGACTCCGCGTCGCCCTGACCGCCAGACACAATCGCGCCAGCGTGGCCCATGCGGCGGCCCGGAGGAGCCGTGCGGCCCGCGATGAAGCCTGCGGTCGGTTTCCAACGGCCCTTCTTGCGCTCATTGGCAAGGAATTCGGCCGCTTCTTCTTCCGCCGTGCCACCAATTTCACCGATCATGATGATCGACTGGGTTTCGTCGTCGTCGAGGAACATGTCGAGGATGTCGATGTGCTCGGTGCCCTTGATCGGGTCGCCACCGATGCCGACAGCCGTGGACTGGCCAAGGCCGATGTCGGAGGTCTGCTTCACGGCCTCATAGGTCAGCGTGCCCGAGCGGGACACGACGCCCACCGAGCCGCGGCGGAAGATGGAGCCGGGCATGATGCCGATCTTGCAGGCATCAGGCGTCATCACGCCGGGGCAGTTCGGGCCGATCAGGCGGGATTTCGATCCTTCGAGGGCGCGCTTGACCTTCATCATGTCGAGGACCGGGATGCCCTCGGTGATGCAGACGATCAGCTCCATCTCGGCGTCGATCGCCTCGAGGATCGAGTCGGCGGCGAAGGGCGGCGGCACGTAGATCGCGGTGGCGTTGGCGTCGGTGGCATGCTTCGCCTCGTGCACGCTATCGAAGACCGGCAGGTCGAGATGGGTCATGCCACCTTTGCCCGGCGTGACGCCGCCGACCATCTTGGTGCCGTAGGCGATGGCCTGTTCGGAGTGGAAAGTGCCCTGGGAGCCGGTGAAGCCCTGGCAGATCACCTTGGTGTTTTCGTCGACGAGAACGGCCATGTCTGTCCCTTTGTCGTTATTGGAAGAGGATCCCGCCGGTCTCCGGGGCGTCGCAGCCCTGGAAGAAACCGGCATTGCGGAATTCGAGAAGCGTGATGCGCCCGCCGATGGCGAGAGAGATCGACGGGCAGCCATTGGCGAGGGTGCCGCGTGTTGCGGGCCCGGCGACGCCTTGCGGGTGACGGAAGAGGGCGCGCTCGTAGCCGATGCGTTGCACATCGGCGAGCGACAGCTGGCGGCTTTCCACCCAGCACCACTCGGTGAGCAGGAGGGGCGCGAGGAAGCCCGACACGCCCAGCGTATCGATGTTGAAGGTGCCCTCGTCCGAGGGCGTCACGGTGAAGCCGGCCGCGCGGAACGCGTCGACGGGGTTCCTGTCGCGGGTGTGTTGCAGGCAGAGGTCGACGGCGAGGCCGAAGTTCGAAGCGATCGCTTCGGCCTCGGTCTGCGCGGGGGCCGGGCTGGCGGCCAGCGCCGAAACGGCGGCGAGTGCGCGGAGCGTGGTCATTGCGCCTCCTCCGGTTCGAGCCGCTCGACATTCATGAAGGTCTCGAGCCCGTCTGCCGTCTCGCGCGTACCGACATGGACGACGGCGGCGACCCGCGGGTTCAGCTGCCGACCCTCGATGAAGGCGGTGCCGGGGGCTGGCGAATGCGTGATGGGCAGGGGGATCGGCGTGCCGAAGACCGGCGGCCGCTCCATCAGCGCGACCAGCGCTTCGGTCGCGGGGTCGGTGTGGTCGCCGGGGAAGGCGACCTCGCACCGGCGGTCGGTTCCGGGCGTGACGGGAAGGTCCGTCGGCTGCAGCGTGATGTCGTAGAACTCCAACCGGAAGGGCAGGCCCGCGCCGCCCTCGGCGGCCACGAAGTCCCGCATCCGGCCCTCGGCCGCTTCGGGGGTCAGGCCGCGGACGGTGCAGGTGTCGGCGAAGGCGCCGATGGCCAGATCGGCGGTGGCGGGCGGTGCGCCGGCGCTGGCGGCCCGCGCGACCATCAGGATCACGAACAAGCCGGCCCCGATCAGGTGCAGTGCGGACCACAACGCGCGTTTCATGCCAAGGCCTCCGCCCGGTCGGTGCGCGGCGTCGGCAGCCGCAGGATCGCCATGCCCCCCGGGCCGGGCTCGGGCATCAGATCGGCCGCGAAGCGTTCCGTCACCGTGGCGAGGTCGGCCCAGCCGCCTTTTCGCAGGGTCGCCGCGGCCGCCGCGACGCTGGCGCGGGCGGCCTCGAACGGGATCGGTCCCATCGGTTCGGGCGGATGGAGGGACTCTTCCAGGAAGGCCGGGCTTGCGGGACGGTCGAGCCTGTCGGCGAAACTCGCGCGCGCGGGCTCGGTATGGGCCGCGATGGCACGCTGGAGCGTCAGGGGCAGGCGGTAGCGGCTTCCGCCCTCGGGCAGGCGGGCGCGCAGGTCGGTCAGCAGCGACCACAGCGCGCGGCGCAGCGGTTGCGGATCGGCCCCGCGGTCCATCGCGGCACGCAGCCTGCGGGCCAGCGCGATCAGGAGCACCGCCTGCTCTGCGGTCGGTGTCGGGTTCACGACGGTGTCGCCCTCGCCCACGGCTTTCGGCAGAAGGTCGGCGGGCAGGTCGAGGAAGTCCCACGCATCCGCGATCAGGCTGTCGCCCTCGAACCGGTCCGGGTCGAACTCGCGCACGCGCACGGCGTCGGCGCCGAAGACCTCGATATAGCGTTCGATCGCGGGCACGTAGTCGAACTCGGCGCCCTGGCTGTAGCTTTCGGCGAAGTTGGTGGGGGCCACGACGGCGGCCCCTGCCTTCACGCGCTGCAGGTAGAGCGACGTGTAGAGCCCGACATGCGGGCGGACGTAGAAATGGAGGCGCGGCTCATGCGGCCCCAACCGTTCGAGTGCGGCTTTCAGCGCCTCGGGGTCGGCGCTGACGAAATGCTCGGAGCTGAGCAGCACGCGCTCTGCCCCGGATCTGCGCAGTTTGCGGGCCAGCTTGCCCCAGGCCCGCTCGGCCGCCTCGGGTTCCGATGCGAAGCCCGCAAGCGCATGATGCCAGTGGCCGCGGCTGCCGAAATTCGGCAGGGCGACCCCGTGCTCGGCCATATCGGGGACGAGGCGCGCCAGCCTGTGCTGGATCGCCGTCGACCCGGTCTTGTGGATGCCGGCATGGATCTGGATCAGGCGCATGCGGATGGGTTCCGATCAGCCCTTGACCGCTTTCACGATCTTCTCGGCCGCGTCGCTGAGGTTGTCGGCGGCGATGACGTTGAGGCCGGAGGCGTTGATGATCTCCTTGCCCTTCTCGACGTTGGTGCCTTCGAGGCGGACGACGAGGGGAACCTGGAGGCCCACTTCCTTGACAGCGGCGACCACGCCCTCGGCGATGATGTCACAGCGCATGATGCCGCCGAAGATGTTGACCAGGATGCCCTGAACGTTTGGGTCCGAGGTAATGATCTTGAAGGCTTCGGTCACTTTTTCCTTGGTGGCCGAACCGCCCACGTCGAGGAAGTTGGCGGGTTCCGAGCCGTAGAGCTTGATGATGTCCATCGTCGCCATGGCAAGGCCCGCGCCGTTGACCATGCAGCCGATCTGACCATCGAGCGCGATGTAGTTGAGGTCGTACTTGGAGGCGGCCAGTTCCTTGGGGTCTTCCTCGGTCTCGTCGCGCAGCGCCGCGATATCGGCGTGGCGGTAGACCGCGTTGCCGTCGAAGCCGAGCTTGGCGTCGAGCACCTTGAGGCTGCCCTCGTCGGTGACGATCAGCGGGTTGATCTCGAGCATCTCCATGTCCTTCTCGACGAAGGCCTTGTAGAGGAGACCCATCAGCGCGACGCATTCCTTGACCTGCTTGCCGGACAGCCCCAGCGAGAAGGCGATGCGGCGGCCGTGGAAGGGCTGGTAGCCGGTGGCGGGATCGACGGAGAAGGAGAGGATCTTTTCGGGGGTCGCTGCCGCGACCTCCTCGATGTCCATGCCGCCCTCGGTCGAGCAGACGAAGGAGACGCGGCTGGTCTGGCGATCGACGAGCAGCGCAAGGTAAAGCTCGCGCTCGATGCCCGAGCCGTCCTCGATGTAGATGCGGTTGACCTGCTTGCCCGCCGGGCCGGTCTGATGCGTGACCAGCGTGCGGCCCAGCATCTTCTTGGCTTCGTCGGCGGCTTCCTCGACGGATTTGGCGAGGCGCACACCGCCCTTTTCGCCGGCGTCGGCTTCCTTGAAGGAGCCCTTGCCGCGGCCGCCGGCGTGGATCTGCGCCTTCACGACCCAAAGCGGCCCGTCGAGCTCGCCTGCCGCGGTCTTGGCCTCTTCGGCCTTCAGAACCACGCGGCCGTCGCTGACCGGTGCGCCGTACTGACGAAGAAGCGCCTTCGCCTGGTATTCATGAATGTTCATGAAACTGTCCCGTCGTTGCTGGTGTTTCATCCGGGATAAGCACAACCCACACGCGCAATAAAACGGCAATCTGCCGCAGCACAGGGCTTTTGGCGAAAAAAGCGACATTTGTGATCACAGCCTGAAAACGTGTGATCACAAAATTTAGGCGATTGCGGTATGCCGTCGTATGCCGCGGCGACTCACCTGGCGGCGCGATCGGCGATCTGGAGCATCAGACGGGTTGCGACGGCCATGTCCTGAACGGAAATGTACTCCAGCGGACCGTGCAGGTTCTGCTGCCCGGTGAAGAGGTTGGGGCAGGGCACGCCCATCTCGGTCAGGCGCGAGCCGTCGGTTCCGCCGCGGATCACGTTCTCGACCGGCTCCACCCCGATCTCGCTGAGCGCGTCGCGGGCGAGGTCGACGGGGGTCATGTCCTCCTCGAGCCAATAGCACATGTTGCGGTATTGCGGGGTGATCTCGACCTCGATCTTCGCGCGGGGTTCGGTGGCGGCGATGGCGGCGGCGACCTGGCGCACAAGCGCGCCCTTGGCCTCGAGCCCGTCGCGCTCGAAATCGCGCAGGATGAGGCGCAGGACCATGCGGTCGGCGCTGCCCTTCATGTCGACGGCGTGGATGAACCCCTCGCGGTCGGCGGTGGTCTCTGGCGTCATGGTGGCCTGCGGCAGGGTTTCGACGATGCGGGAGGCGAGGTGGATCGCGTTCACCAGCTTGCCGGTC
>CBFIFZ010000198.1:0-5074 GCA_965661995.1 Roseicyclus sp. | reverse complement strand
CCTCAAGCCGCGCGCAGCGCGCGGGCGGGCAGCCGCACGCGGAACCGCGCGCCACGGTCCGAGGGCACATGCACCAGCCCGCCGCCCAGCCGCGCCATGATCTCGCGGCTGATGGCCAGGCCAAGCCCTGCGCCCGGCGCGCCCTTGGCGCTGTCGGCGCGGGCGAATTTCTCGAAAATCAGCGCCTGCTGGCGGGGCGGGATGCCGCTTCCGTTGTCGGTGAAATCCACCTCCACCCGGCCGGGCAGCTGGCGCACGCGGATGCTCAGCATCGGCGCCTCGGCATCGCAGTATTTCTGCGCATTCGAGATCAGGTTGATGAAGACCTGCGAAAGCCGGTCCGCGTCGGTCACCAGCAGCACGTCCTCCGCCCCCGGATCGCGCTCGACCGCGAGCCGCCCGGCACCCGCCTGCGCCCCCGCGGCATAGATCGCCCGGTCGAGCACGTCGCCCAGCCGCGCCTCGGTCTCGTGCAGCGTGACGCGCCCGTTCTCCAGCACCGACAGGTCGAGCAGGTCATCCAGAAGCCGCGTCAGCCGCTGGCTTTCGTCATGGATGATGCGCGAGAACCGCGCGCGGGCGGTGTCGTCGAGCGGGTCGGACTGCATCAGGATCTCGGAAAAGGCCCGGATCGAGGTCATGGGCGTGCGCAGCTCGTGGCTGATCTGGCTGAGAAAGGCGTCCTTCTGCCGCGACAGCTCGGTCAGCTTGGCATTCGCCTCGCGCAGGCGCGCGGCGGTCTGGGCCAGCTCGGTCGATTTCGCCTCGAGCTGGCTGGAATACTCCATGATCTGCGCCGTCTCGTCGGCCACGGCCAGCAGGTCGCGCACCGAGACGCTGGCGCCACCGATGATCTGGGCCACCATCGCATGCGCGGTCGCCGCCCCCACCGAACCCGACAGTTCGCGCTCCAGCCGCTCCAGGAAATCCGGCGTCGGCTCGGGCAGGTCGCCCGTGCGCCCCTGCGCCTCGGCGGCCTGCTGGAAGAGCCGCCCGGCGCGCCCGGCGCCCAGGATGCGCTGCGCCATGATCAGCAGGTCATCGGCCGCCCCCGCCGCCCCCTGCCAGCCGTAAAGCGGGCGGGAATGCTCGTAGACATTGACGAATTGCGCGCCCTGCAGCCGCTCGAGCGGGCTGGGAAAGGACACCAGCGAGCCGAAGATGAAGAGGAAGGTGTTGACCCCGAGCGACAGCACCATCGCCGTCAGAAGCGGATCGGTCGCCTGCAGCCCCAGCGGCGTTGCCGGGCTGAGCCAGCCAAGGCCAAGCGGCCCCGCCTCCAGCACCGGCGCGATCAGGCCACTGGTTTCGGCCACGTTGGGGATCAGCAGAAGCCAGGCCCAGATCAGGAAGCCCGCCCCGATGCCAAGGCCTGCCCCCACCCGCGTCGCCCCGCGCCACAGGATGCCGCCCAGAAGCGCCGGCAGGATCTGCGCCACGCCGAGAAAGGCGATCAGCCCGATATCGGCCAGCGCGTCCGCGCCCCCCGACAGGCGGTAATAGCCGTAGCCGAGAAACAGCACCCCCGCGATCGAGAGCCGCCGCGCCGTCAGCGCCGCGCGCCGCATGTCGCCCGACATCGGGTCGTCATGGCGGGTGATCTGAAGCCAGATCGGCATGATGATGTGGTTGGACAGCATCGTCGACAGCGCAAGTGCCGCCACGATCACCATCGAGGTCGCCGCCGAGAACCCGCCGAGGAACACCAGAAGCGCCAGCCCGTCCTGCCCCAGGGCCAGCGGCACGGTCAGCACGAAGAGATCGGGGTTCGACCCCGCCCCCTCGAGCCCGAGACCCACCACCGCGATGGGCACGACGAAGAAGCTGATCAGAAGCAGGTAGAGCGGAAAGGCCCAGCCCGCCGTCGCCAGGTGTCGCTCGTCCGAGTTTTCCACGACCAGCACCTGGAACATGCGCGGCAGGCACAGGATGGCCGCCGCCGCCAGCATCGTCACGCCCAGCCAGCGCGCCCCGTTCCAGGGGGCGTTGGCGACGGGGCTTTCCTCGATCCGGGCGAGCATGTCGGCAGGGCCGTCCGCCACGCCCCAGACCACGAAGACGCCAACGGCAAGGATCGCGAAGAGCTTGACAACCGCCTCCACCGCGATGGCCGAGACAAGGCCCGGATGCCGTTCGTTCAGGTCGAGCGAGCGCGTCCCGAAGACGATGGTGAAAAGCGCCAGCCCCGCCGCAACCCAGATCGCCGTCTGCTCGGCATCCGGCGTGCCGAAGGTGCCCGGCCCGGCGAAGACCGAGAAAGACAGCGTGACCGACTGCAGTTGCAGCGCGATATAGGGCGTCGCCCCCAGCACCGAAAGCACCGTGACAAGCGCCGCCAGCCCGCCCGACTTGCCGTAGCGGCTCGAGATCATGTCGGCGATCGAGGTGATCCTCTGCGCCCGTCCGATCCGCACCATCTTGCGCAGAAGCCAGAACCACCCGATGAAGACCAGCGTCGGCCCGAGATAGATCGTCAGGAACTCCAGCCCGTTCCTGACCGCCGAGCCGACCGCCCCGTAAAACGTCCAGGCCGTGGTGTAGATCGACAGGCTGAGCGTGTAGGTGATGGGCGAGTTGAGCCAGCCCGCCTTGCCCTCGGTCGCGCGCTTCTCGGCCAGGAACGCGATCCCGAACAGAAGCGCCACGTAGACCACGCAGACCGCGACCAGCCCGTCGAAGCTCAGCATCAGCCGTCCTCCCGGTCCGGCTCCGGGGTGCCCTCACCGCCGCGGGCGAGCGAACGCGAGACGAAGGCCGACAGCGCGATCAGCGTAAGCCAGACCGTGAAGTAATAGACGAGCCACGTGGCCAGGTCCGCCCCGCCGGGCTGGGCTTCGCCGCGGATGAAGATCGGCGCGAAGAACAGCACCAGCGCCAGCACCGGCAGAAGCCGCGCGGCATCCTGCAGCCGGTTCTGCCGGTAGGTCCGCCGCTCGAGAAACAGCCGCCGCGCCATGCCCGCCGCCTCAGCCGCCGCCTGTTCCGGCGCGCGCCTCGGCCAGGCGGTTCACCGTCTCGAGCAGGTCCGAATTGGCGAACGGCTTGGAGAGATAGGCGTTCGCGCCCAGCTCCATCGCCGTCTCGCGGTCCCGCGCCTGTCCCTTGGCCGTCAGCATCAGCACCGGCAGGTCCGCCGTCGCCGACGCCGCGCGCAGGTCGCGCAGGATCTCGAGCCCCGACCGCCCCGGCAGCATGACGTCCAGCACCAGCACGTCGGGGGCCAGGCGGTCGACCGCCTCCAGCGCCGTCGCGCCGTTGCCGTGACCCTGCACCTCCCAGCCGGCCCGGCTGAGAATGAAGGTGATGGCCTCCAGGATGTTTCCCTCGTCCTCGATCAGCAAGATACGCCCGCCCATGGCTTTCCCTCCCTCGCCTTGGGTCGGGCGAGTGTGCAGCGTGGCGCGCGAATAGGCAATGGGGCGCGCGGTTCGGGGTTGACCCGTCTGCCGCATCACAGCCTACAACGCGTCCCATGACACGGACCATGGGCAGCTGCCTTGTTTCCGATCTCGCGCGGCAGGCGGGCCCTTCGCGGGCCACTGTGCTCCATGACGAGCGGATCGGGCTGTTGCACGGCCGACGCCGGGCCAACGGCTACCGCGTCCATTCCGAGGCCACCCTGCCCGCCCCCATGCCCCTGTCGCATCCGCAAGGTTGGATCGCGCAATCCCTGACCGATGCGCCACTGACGCCGGTCAAAGGACCCGCGGCATGCGTTTCCCGCTTCGACAGCCCGGATTTGTGGTAAACACCCGCAACATGACCCGCGATTATTCCGCCTTCCTGCCCGGCAGCGCTCCCGCGCCGCAGCCCACCCGCGACGCGCTTCTGGCGCTCGGCTGGGGGCCTGCCTTCGCCCGGCAGATCGACGCGGAGACCCTGACCGCCACGCCACCGGTGCGCGTCATGGCGGTCCACCGCAGCAAGATGCAGGTGCAGGGCGACGGCATCGCGACGACACTTCCCCTCCTCCCCGAGGTCACCGTCGGCGACTGGCTGCTCCTCGACCGGGACATCCCGCACCAAAGCCGCCTTCTCGAGCGCACCAGCCTGATCCAGCGCCGCGCGCCGGGGCATGACCGGCGGATGCAGCCCATCGCGGCCAATCTCGACACGGTCTTCGTCGTCACCTCCTGCAACGCGGATTTCAACGTCGCCCGGCTCGAGCGTTACCTCGCCCTCGCCTTCGAGGCGGGGATCGAACCGGTGATCCTGTTGACCAAGCTCGATCTCGTCGAGGACGCAGGCCCATGGCTCGACGCGGCCCGCGCCATCTCCGACCGCGTGCCCGTCCTTGCCCTCGACGCCCGCGGCGCGGACCCGGCGCGGGTGCTGTCGGACTGGTGCAAACCGGGACGGACGGTGGCCTTTCTCGGCTCGTCTGGGGTGGGGAAATCCACGCTCACCAACGCGCTCATCGGAACCGAGGCACTGGAAACGCAGGCCATCCGCGAGGATGACGCGCGGGGCCGCCACACGACCACCCACCGCGAGCTGCACCCGGTGCCCGGCGGGTGCCTCGTCCTCGACACGCCGGGCATGCGCGAGCTGCAAATGGTCGATGCCGCCGAGGGCATCGCCGACCTGTTCGACGACATCACGAGGCTGGCCGCCGACTGCCGCTTCTCCGATTGCCGACACGACAGGGAACCGGGCTGCGCCGTCCACGCGGCCATTGCGGCGGGCCAGCTCGAGGCCACCCGCGTGGCGCGCTGGCTCAAGCTGCAGGCCGAGGATGCCTTCAACTCCGCCAGCCTCGCCGAGCGCCGCGGCAAGGACCGCGCCTTCGGCAAGCTGGTGCGCAACGCGATGAAGGAGAAGAAGGCGCGCGGCAAGCGTTAGCGCCGCGCAGCGCAGCCCTCGCGCGGACACAGGTGGCAGCCCGGCCCCGCCGCGATGGGCACGCCCGCGGGCGCGGGTGTCTCGATCGCGCGGTCCGGCGTGACCAGCATCACCGCCTGCATCACCGGCGCCTCGCCGAAGCCCGCGGGGGCCATGGGCTGGCTGACCGACCAGGCCCGGAACCGCGCGCCCTGCGGCATCTCGATCAGCGCGGCCTCGGGCTGGCCGGGGC
>CBFIFZ010000197.1:0-5082 GCA_965661995.1 Roseicyclus sp. | reverse complement strand
GCAAACGTGCGCAGGAGCGCAGCCACATGACCGACCCCGCGCGCTGGAAGCTGGTGGGGCTGGAAACGCTCGACGGTTCGGTCATCCCAGACGGCTCCTATGCGGTGGCCGAGGGGGTGAACGCCAACGGGCAAGGCATGACCCAGGGGCGCGTGACTTCGACCTATTACTCGCCCACGCTGAAGCGCGGCATCGCGATGGGGCTTGTCCTGAACGGGCCGGACCGCATGGGCGAGGAGATCGAATTCAACACCACGAAGACACCCGCGAAGGGCGAGGCGCCGAAGACCGTGAAGGCCAAGATCGTCAGCCCCGTCTTCTACGACCCCGAGGGGGAAAAGCAGAATGTCTGATCTCGTGAAAAGCGCATTGCCCGGCGCACGGGCCGAGGGGCCGGTGACGGTCGAGGAGATGGGCCTGCAAGGCATGATCTCCCTGCGCGCCGACTTTTCGGCTGCGGGTGCCGCCATCACGCAGGTCACCGGGGCGGCCATGCCCGGCCCGCGTTCCATCAGCGCGGGGCAGGGGTGCCAGGTCGCGTGGATGTCGCCGGACGAACTGCTGATCCTCTGCGATCACGCCCGCGCCGATGCCATGGTCTCCGATCTGACCGCCGCGCTCTCGGGCCAGCATCACCTGGCCGTCAACGTCTCCGACGCCCGCGCGCTTTTCCGCGTTTCCGGCCCCGCCGGTGGACTGCGCGACACGCTCGCCAAGATCACCCCCGCCGACATGTCGGCGTCGGCCCTCGCCCCCGGTGAGATGCGCCGCACCCGCCTGCAACAGGTCGCGGGCGCGATCTGGTTCGAGACCGAGACCGAGGCGCGTTTGATCTGCTTCCGCTCGGTCGCTGCCTATATCTTCGACCTGCTCGCGATGTCGGCGAGACCGGGTGGCGAGGTCGGCTATCACTGAGGCGAGAGACGGTCCGATGCCGGTGGCAGCGTGAACCGCACGACCCCGGCCCGCTCCAATGCCGCATCGCGCGCCGGATCGTTCAGATAGGACATGAGCCGTTCGGCACCGTCCGATCGCCGCGTGCCGAGAAATGCGGACATCTCGATGTCGGTGCCGAGTTCCGCCGGGCATATTGCCGCCGCTTGTACCCCTGCCGTCGCGCGCACCACGGTCAGGGGTGCCACGGCCAGCGCGCAGGTGCCCATCGCCACGGCCCGAATGGGATCGCCCGCGCCCATGGGGCGAAGCCTGTCAGCGATGCGGTCGAGCACGCCAAGATGCCCCGCCATGTCGCGGAAGATGCGACCGCTGGTTCCCGCGTCGGTAAAGGCAATGTCGCGCGCCCCAAGAAGACAGTCGGCGATCGCGTCCCGGTCGGTCACGATGTCCCCGCCATACCCTGCCACCGCCAGTGCCAGTGGCACGCGACCCAAGGCGGTGTGACTTGCGCCATCGACATGCCCGGCGGCGACGAGGTCGGGCACATACCACGGATTGGTGATCCCCACGTCGAAGACCGCGCCTTCTGCAATCCGCCTTGGCACCTCGGGGTTGAGGGCGATCTGGGTCTCCACGTCGGCCCCGGTCTCGGCACGATAGGCGCCGATGATGTCGCGCAGAACGTCTTTCAGCGCGACGGGGGCAAGCAACACAACCGCCATGGGTGATCTCCCTCCCGTGTACTCGCCCTTGAGCGTAGCGGATGCGGCAGCCCATTGCACAGCAAACCGGATTTCTCGGGTCTGTTTCCCTGACCCGGGTTGACGTTCCCCCGGTCGGGCCTCCATCTGTGCCCCAACGACATGCCACGAACAGGAGGGGCCCCACCCATGGCTTTCGAACTTCCCGATCTTCCCTACGCCCATGACGCGCTCGAGGGGCTCGGCATGAGCCGCGAGACGCTGGAGTACCACCACGACCTGCACCACAAGGCCTATGTCGACAACGGCAACAAGCTGATCGCGGGCACCGAGTGGGAGGGCAAGTCGCTCGAGGACATCATCACCGGCACCTACCAGCCCGGTGCGGTGGCGCAGAACGGCATCTTCAACAACGCGTCCCAGCATTGGAACCACAACCAGTTCTGGGAAATGATGGGCCCCGGCGAGGGCGGCATGCCCGGCGAGCTGGAAGCGGCCATCGCCGAAAGCTTCGGCTCGGTCGACGAGTTCAAGTCGCAATTCGCCGCCGCGGGCGCGGGCCAGTTCGGCTCGGGCTGGTGCTGGCTGGTCAAGGACAGCGATGGGTCGCTGAAAGTGACCAAGACCGAGAACGGCGTGAACCCGCTCTGCTTCGGGCAGACGGCACTCCTGGGCTGCGACGTGTGGGAGCATTCCTACTACATCGACTTCCGCAACAAGCGCCCGGCCTACCTCGACAATTTCCTGAACAAGCTGGTGAACTGGGAAAACGTCGCGGCGCGCCTCGCCTCGGCCTGATCCGGCGTCCACCGATGCAAACGGCCCGCTTCGGCGGGCCGTTTCCGTTTCACGCAAGACGGTTGACGCAGGTCAACGTCGCCTGCGCGCCGATCTGTCACCCTGACCCCGACATGAGGAGAAGGAGCAAGACATGACCGATCCATCCATGACCCCGACCGATGTGAAGCAGACCCGCCGCAACAACACCGCCCTGACCCGCGGCACCTGGGTGCTGGTGGCCGACGGCGAAAAGGCGCTCCTGATGGAGAACGCGGGCGACGCGGATATCCCGCTCCTCGAGGTGCGGCGCGAACGCCATACCGACAACCCGCCCACCCACGAGCAGGGCACCGACCGCCCGGGCCGCCGCAGCGACGGGCCCGGCGCTCAGCGTTCCGCGATGGAGGAAACCGACTGGCACCGCCTCGAGAAGGAGCGCTTCGCGGCCCAACTGGCCGAGATGCTCTACCGCCGCGCCCATGCCGACCGCTTCGACCGGCTGATCCTTGTCGCGCCGCCGCGCATTCTCGGCGCGCTGCGCAAGGACCTGCACAAGGAGGTCACGGCCCGGATCGTGGCCGAGGTGCCGCTCGACCTGACCAACCATCCCGTCGACGAGATCGCCGCCAGGGTCGCCGCCGCCACCACGCCCGGGGGCCCGCCCGACTGACCGCGTATGGAGGAAAATCTCCATTGACCGGAAACGCGTTCCAACTCCTGATGGCTCAGGAGGTTTTCCATGGAACTCACGCTCGCTTCGGCCTTCTCGCAAGAGGGCCTGCTCGGACATGCTGCCTATGTCCTTCTGGTCCTGTCGATGCTCATGCGCACGCTGCTGTGGCTGCGCATCTTCGTCATCGCCTCGGCACTCCTGGGTATCGCGTATTCGGCCTTCATCCTCGGCGATCCGGTCTCGACCTTCTGGGAAACCTGCCTTGTCGTGGTGAACATCGCCCAGCTTCTGCTGACCCACTGGCGCAGCCTGCGCGCGCGCTTCACGGAAGCCGAGTCGCATTTCATCGCCCGCCACCTGCCCGGTCTCGGGCGCGGTGACGCGCGGGCGCTGATCGACCTCGGCGGCTGGGTCGTGCTGCAGGAGGGGGCCTGCCTCGCCGTCGAGGGGCAGCCGGTCGAGCAGCTGAGCTACATCGCCGAGGGAACCGCCGACGTGCGCGTCGGGCATGTCCGCGTGTCGCACTGCGGCGCGGGTGATTTCGTAGGCGAGATGACGGCGATGACGGGCCTGCCCGCCACGGCAACGGTGGTCGCGACGGGGCCGCTGACCGTCTGGCAGATCGACGCCGCCCGCCTGCGCGAGATCTCGCGGCGGCGCGACGACCTCTCGCGCGAGCTCGAGGCCGCCTTCGCGCGCAACTACCGCGACAAGATCGTCTCGATGAACGTGCTCGTCTCGGCGGGCAAGGTCCCCGCCTAGCCTGCCAGACGCGCCATCAGCGCAGGCAGGTCGGGCACCGTCTCGATGTAGGATTTCAGGCTCGCATCCGCGAAGCCTTGGGCGATGACATGGTCGATCAGCGCGATCAGCGGCTGCCAGTAGCCGCCGATGTCCAGCAGGTAGATGGGTTTGTCGTGCAGCCCCAGTTGCCGCCAGGTCAGCACCTCGAAGAACTCGTCCAGGCTGCCCGCGCCGCCCGGCAGGACGACGACCGCGTCGGCGTTCATGAACATCACCTTCTTGCGCTCGTGCATCGTCTCGGTGACGACGAAGGTGGTCAGGTCGCGCTTGCCGACCTCCCAGGCCACGAGATGGGAGGGGATCACGCCGAAGGTCTGACCGCCCGCCGCCTGCGCCGCGCGGGCCACGGCCCCCATCAGCCCGACATCACCGGCCCCGTAGACCAGCCGCATGCCGGCCCCGGCCAGCGCGGTCCCGAGGGCCGTCGCGGCCTCCATGTAGGCGGGGTCGTTTCCGGGCCGCGCGCCACAATAGACACAGACGGAAAGGCTTTGCATCGCGGTCCCTTGCGCTCGGGCTTGCATTCGCCTCCTGATAGGCGCAATGCACACAGCGCTCAAGCGGCGTGAGCCGCCTTGACGCAAGGGGATGACACGGACCCGGGCCTTCGGGGGAGGGAAACGGGAATACGATGGTGAAAGAGACCTCAGGCGCGGCTGGCGCGAGCGTCACTCCGATCGTCGGCGCAGCCGCCGTGGGCGGCATCGTCGTGGCCGCGGCCGTGGCCTATGTGACCCTGCGCGATCCGGCCGAGCCGGTCATGCCCGAGCCAGCCGCCGTGACCGAGGCGCAGCCGGCGCCGGCCGCGGACGAGGCGACCGCCCCGGAGCCCCCCGATGTGGCCGAAGCGCCGCCCGAACCCGAACCCGACCTGACCGCACCGCGCTTCGATCTCGTCCGCGTCGATGGCACCGGAAGTGCCGTCATCGCGGGGCAGGCCGATGCCGGGTCCAGCGTGACGCTCAAGATCGACGGTGACCCGATCGAGGTGGTCGAGGCCGATGGCGGCGGCAATTTCGTCGCGATGCTGGCGCTCTCGCCCTCCGACCTGCCGCGTATCCTCAGCCTCGAGGCCGCGCTGCCGGGCGCCGATGCCGTCCCCGGCGAGGCGACGGTGATCATCGCGCCCTTCAGCGGCACCGCCCTCGCCGAGGCGACAGTCACGGGCAACCCGCCCGAGCCGCCCCCCGCGCAACGCACCGACCGCCCCGGCGTGGGAGAGGCGAC
>CBFIFZ010000196.1:0-5169 GCA_965661995.1 Roseicyclus sp. | reverse complement strand
CGGCGGGCGTCAGGCGGTCGGCGTAGCTGAAGGGAAAGGCGACGGTCGCGGCCGTCGGGTGGCCTAGCGCCGTTTCGCGGGCAAAGGTCGGGCCGGAGACGCAGCCGACGGGGCGGCGGCCAAGCTCCTCCTTGGCGACCTGCGTCATGAGCAGGCCGGTTTCGGCCTCGATCCCCTTGGCGCAGACGGCGACCGGCATGCCGGGCCGCGCGTATTCGGCCACCTGGCGGGCGACCGAGCGGACCGAGCGGGACGGCACGACGATCAGCGCGACCTCGGCCCCGTCAAGCGCCGCCTCCATCCGGTGCACGGCGTGCAGCCCTTCGGGCATGGGCACGCCCGGAAGGAATCGTTCCGTGCTGCGGGCCGTGTTGATCTCGTCGATGACAGCCCGGTCACGCCCCCAGAGGCGGGTCTTCACCCCTGCACGGGCGAGCGTGGCGGCAAGCGCCGTGCCCCAGGAGCCCGCCCCGATCACGGCGGCGCGGCTGTAGGCATGGGCGTGCGACGGCAAAGGGTCGCCGGAAAGCGGCTCTTGTTTCATGTCGTCCTCGGAATAGCGGTCACGATCACGGGCGGGGCGAGACGGCAGGGCGGCTCGCAGGCATGTCGGTTACAGACCAGTCATGTCGTAAATAGTGCATCTTGACGCCGAAAAATCAATGCCGCGACTGCAAAAAGGGCGCTTTTCCCTCGCCCGCGGGGTGAAAATCCTGCCGAAGCCTTCGCCATTTGCCTTGATTTTAGGCGTCACGCTCAACACATGATCCCGATAAATGATCAAAAACGACCATTTTGCGTCGCTTTTTGACATCTTCCAGCCATGCGCTACCCTGCTGCAATGCAGCGCAACAAGATCGACCCCAAAAGGAGACTTTTCATGTCCACCCCTGTCCGCACCGCGATCTTTCCCGTCGCAGGCCTTGGCACGCGCTTTCTGCCGGCCACCAAGGCGACGCCGAAAGAGCTTCTGCCGGTGATCGACACGCCGCTGATCCAATACGCGATCGACGAGGCGCAGGCGGCGGGGGTCGAGCGGATGGTCTTCGTGAGCCACCCGTCGAAAAGCGCCATCGAGCGCTACGTGCTGGATGACGCCGCGCTGCGCGCAAGCCTGCGCGAGAAGGGCAAGGAAGACCTTGCCGACGCGCTGCGCGAGGCGGCGCTTTGCCCGCGCGGCGATGACGTGGTCTTCACCATGCAGGACGAACCCCTCGGCCTCGGCCACGCCGTGCTCTGCGCGCGCGATCACGTGCTTCCGGGGCCGGTCGCCGTGATCCTGCCCGACGACCTGATCCTCGGGGCGCCCTGCCTGCCCGAGATGGTCGCCGCCTATGGTGAGGCGGGCGCGGGCCACATGGTTGCGACGATGACCGTCCCGCGGGAGGAGGTGTCGAAATACGGCATCCTCGACGGGGTCGAGACGGCGGGCCGGATCACGCGGGCGACCGGGATGGTCGAGAAACCCGCGCCCGAGGCCGCGCCGTCGCGTGAGGCCGTGGTGGGGCGCTACGTGCTGGATGCCTCGATCTTCGAGGCGCTTGTCACCCAGGAACCGGGCGCGGGCGGTGAGATCCAGCTGACCGATGCAATCGCGCGTGGCGCGGTCCCGTCGGGGCTGGCCGGGTTCCGGTTCTCGGGCACGCGCTTCGACTGCGGGTCGAAGGCGGGCATGCTGCGCGCGACGCTGCACCTGGCCTCGCAGGACCCCGACTATGCCGAGGTGCTGGCCGAGGTTTCGGTCCCTGCCCCACGCGCGGCTTAATCAGCCGCCTTCGGCTGCTGCATCATCGGCCGCCCGATGCCGTCATAGGCCTCGAACCCCGCGCGCTTGGCATCGCGCGGGCTGTAGACATTGCGCAGGTCCGCCATGCGGGGAACGGCCATCTTCTTTGCGAGTTTCTTGAGGTCGAGCGCGCGGAACTCGTTCCACTCGGTCAGGACGACCACGAGATCGGCGTTCTGCGCCGCCTTGTAGGGGTCCTCGAGCCAGGCCACGCCGGGCAGGAGCGCCTCGCCCTCGCGGCGGCCCTGCGGGTCGACGACGCGCACCTTGGCCCCGCCGCCCACCAGCGCGGGCACGATGGTGAGCGAGGGCGCATCGCGCATGTCGTCGGTGTTGGGTTTGAAGGTGACGCCCAGCACCGCGATGGTCTTGCCGTTGAAAGACCCGTCGCAGAGGTCGCGCAGCTTCTCGATCATGCGATGCTTGACCACGTCATTCACGCGGATGACCGTCTCCACGATACTCTGAGGCACCGCGTGTTCCTGCCCGATGCGGGCCAGCGCGCTGGTGTCCTTGGGAAAGCACGACCCGCCGTAGCCGGGCCCGGCATGCAGGAACTTGTTCCCGATCCGCCCGTCGAGGCCGATGCCCTTGGACACTTCCTTGACGTCCGCCCCCACCCGTTCGCAGAGCGCGGCGATCTCGTTGATGAAGGTGATCTTCGTCGCGAGGAACGCGTTCGCGGCATACTTGATCATCTCGGCCGACTCGAGGTCGGTCGTCACGATCGGGAAGTCGCGCAGGTAGAGCGGGCGGTAGATCTCGGCCATGACCTCGCCCGCGCGCTCGGTCTGGACACCGACGACGACACGGTCGGGCTTCATGAAATCGTCGATGGCCGCGCCCTCGCGCAGGAACTCGGGGTTCGAGGCGACGTCGAACTCGGCGGCCGGGTTGGCACGCGCGACCGCCTGCTTGACCTTGCGATTGGTGCCGACCGGCACGGTCGATTTCGTGACGATCACGGCGTAGCCCGTGAGTGCACGGCCCACCTCTTCGGCGGCGGTCATCACGTAGGTGAGGTCGGCATGCCCATCGCCGCGGCGCGTGGGCGTGCCGACCGCGATGAAGACCGCCTCGGCCCCTGCCACGGCTGAGGCCAGATCGGTCGTGAACGAGAGGCGGCCCGCCTCGACGTTCTTCGCCATCAGCGCGTCGAGCCCCGGCTCGTAGATCGGCACCTCGCCCGCCTCGAGCATGGCGATCTTGCGCGGGTCCTTGTCGACGCAGACGACATCGTGACCGAAGTCAGAAAAACAGACCCCGGACACAAGGCCCACATAACCCGTACCGATCATCGCTATACGCATCTTTACTATCCTGCCACTGCTGTGCGTGCGAACCCTTCACAGGGTCCGATCCGGCTTTCCTTCCAGGTGGACAACGGCCCAGTGCCCACCGCGTTTTGGTCGAGTGCGTCCGCGGATGGCGGGCGGCACGTTTCCCCCTTACACCTCGCGTGCGATCAAGCCAATGACACTACCTGACCGGACTGACGCATCGGCACGTCGGCCCTCGCCGCGAGAAAGCATGCCTGCGGCGAGAGACCCATCGCCCCCTTTTCATACGACTGCTGCCGCTTCGTGAGAGACGCCTTCTTGCATCGTCTCCGCAGAGCAATGCATAATGCGAATGGCACGTAGATGAGGGCGACGCGAAAGCTGCCGAGTGTTGCCGATAGCCTCGGGACACCTACTGCGAAGCTTTGTGTCGACTGCACATGAGAATACCGGGAGCAGGAAAAATGTCGAACTTCTCAATCGCACTGGCAGGTGTCCGCCGCGCGCTTACGGGTGCAAGCGTTTGCTTCGTGCTAGCAGCGCCAGCATCGGGCCAAAGTGCCGACACCGGACCCAACCGGATTTCGGAAACGTTCCGCGACTGGGTCGTGCAGTGCGCGACGCGGGAGACGGAAACCGGCCCCGTCCGAACCTGCCAGATGGTGCAGGACCTGACCCGCACGACCGATGGCTCCCGCGTCCTGAACGTCAACATTCGGCAAAACGACGAAGGGCAGGGTATCGTCCAGGTCACCGTGCCACTGGGTGTCCTATTGGCGCAGGGCGTGCGGGTGTCGGTCGAGGACGAGGAACTTGCCCGCTTCGGATACCTTCTCTGCGTCGAGGGTGGTTGCGTCGCGCGCGGCGTTCTCGAGCCTGACGCTGTGGGAGCCCTGCAACGGAGCGGAGAGGCACAGGTCACGATACAAGGGACCGAGCCTATCAGCATCGGAGTCTCGCTCATGGGCTTCACGGCAGCATGGGAGCGCATCGGAGAGCTCGACGGTTGATGCCGAGAGGCGGCCCCGCCTTCACGACATCGCTATCGGGCGACAGGGGGGCCATCGGCCACGTGATGTGAACGGCTTGCCCATCCGTGGACTTCTGGCGTCTGAATCTGGCCGGACGCGAGCAGCGGCTAGAGCAGGATCGGCATGGTTTCTGCGCGGGGCAGCACGGTTTTTGTCTTGATGCGGCGGCGAAACTCCTCGTTCAGGCGTTGGTGGTCGGTATCGATTTCGATGGCCAAGGATCGAGTCGGGTTAAGGTGAAGAGCTGCGCGCCGGCTTTTTCAATGCTGTGGGCTACCGCTCGGCACTTAAGCCGCTACTTGCGCGGGAACGCCTTGCGCCTCTTCTCAATTACGGCGGGGTTTCGGTGTAGATCTGAACCGCGCCGGGTTTGCCGTAGGCTCCAACTCTTGAGTAGGATGGAGCATCATGAGCAAGACGACGAACAAGTTTTCCCCTGAAGTGCGCGAACGGGCCATGCGGATGGTTCTCGACGGCGAAGGTCAGCACGGCTCTCGTTGGCAGGCGATCACATCGATTGCAGCGAAGATCGGCTGTTCGGCGAACAAGCTGAACGACTGGGTCAAGAAGGTGGAGGTCGATAGCGGCCGGCGTGCTGGCATCCCGACCGAGCTGGCCGAGAAGAGCGAGCCATTGTCCGCCATTGGTCCGAGGACAATGGCGAGCGCGCTTGAGCGAGAGAACCGCGAACTGCGCCAGGCAAACGAGATCCTTCGGAAGGCGTCGGCTTATTTTGCGATGGCGGAGCTCGACCGCCGGTCCAAGTAATGGTGGGTTTCATTGACGCGCACCGCGGTGCGCATGGGGTCGAGCCGATCTGCAAAGTGCTGCAGATCGCCACATCCACCTACTACGATCATCTGGCCAAGCGGGCGGACCCAGCCCGGCGGTCCGATCGTACGCGTCGGGACGAGGCACTTCGCCCTGAGATCCGGCGCGTCTACGAGGAGAACTGGCGCGTCTACGGCGTTCGCAAGGTCTGGCATCAGCTGGGCCGTGAGGGTTTTGACGTCGCCCGTTGCACTATCGCGAGGTTGATGAAGGATATGGGTATTCAAGGCATTATCAGGGG
>CBFIFZ010000195.1:0-5209 GCA_965661995.1 Roseicyclus sp. | reverse complement strand
AGATCGTGCGCCGCCGCGTCGACGAGGCGGGCACGCGGGAGCCGACGATCCAGCGCCAGGGGCGCGACCGCATCCTGATCCAGGTGCCGGGGATCGGGTCGGCGCAGGAGCTGAAGGACCTGATCGGGACGACGGCGCGGCTGACCTTTCACCCGGTGGTGCGGCGCGCGGCAGATGCCGAGGCGGAGGTGGAGAGCCGGCAGATCCTGTTGCCCTCGATGGACGAGGAGGGGGTGTTCTACGTGCTGGAGCAGACGCCGGTGGTGACGGGGGACGACCTTGTCGACAGCCAGCCGGCCTTTGACCAGCAGACCGGGCAGCCCTCGGTCACGTTCCGCTTCAACCCTTCGGGTGCGCGAGCCTTCGGCGAGTACACGGCGGCCAACGTGGGCGCGCCTTTCGCCATCGTGCTCGACGAGGAGGTGATCAGCGCGCCGGTGATCCGGCAGGCGATCACGGGCGGCTCGGGGCAGATCACGGGGAATTTCAACGTCGAGCAGTCGACGGAGCTGGCCGTGTTGCTGCGCGCGGGCGCGCTGCCCGCCGAGATGGTGTTCCTCGAGGAGCGGACCATCGGGCCGGAGCTGGGTGCCGACAGCATCGCGGCGGGCGAGATCGCGGCGCTGGTGGCCTTTGCCGCCGTGCTGGTCTTCATGGTGTTGAGCTACGGGTTGTTCGGGGTGTTCGCGAGTGTCGCGCTGATCCTGAACGTCGGGTTGATCTTTGGCGTTCTCAGCCTGATCGGGGCCACGCTGACGCTGCCGGGGATCGCGGGGATCGTGCTGACCATCGGCATGGCGGTGGACGCCAACGTGCTGGTCTTCGAGCGTATCCGCGAGGAGCTGAAGACGGCCAAGGGCCCGGCGCGGGCCATCGAGCTGGGGTATAGCCGTGCGCTCAGCGCCATCATCGACGCGAACCTGACGACCTTCATCATCGCGGTGATCCTCTTCGTGCTGGGCTCCGGCCCCGTCCGCGGCTTCTCGGTCACGCTGGGGATCGGGATCATCACCTCGGTCTTCACCGCGATCTACGTGACGCGCCTGTTCATCGTGACCTGGTTCGACCGGCGTCGCCCGAAATCCATCGAGGTCTGATCCGATGCGCCTGCGCCTTGTTCCGCAAGAGACCAACATCGACTTCTTCCGCTGGGCCCGGCTGACCTTCGGGGCGTCCATCGTGGCGATGGTGCTGTCGCTGGGCATCTGGTTCACCATGGGGCTGAATTTCGGGATCGACTTCCTGGGCGGCACGACGATCCGGACGGAAAGCTCGGAGCCGGTGGACGTGGGGGCCTACCGGACCGCGCTGGAGGCGCTGAACCTGGGCGACGTGTCGATCACCGAGGTCTTCGACCCGACCTTCGGGCCGGACGAGAACGTGGCGATGATCCGCATCCAGGCGCAGGAGGGGCAGGAGAGCGTCAGCCCCGAGACCGTCGCCGCGGTGCAGGACGCGCTGCGCGGGGTCTACCCGGCGATGACGTTCCCGAGCGTGGAATCCGTCGGCCCCAAGGTCTCGGGCGAGTTGATCACAACGGCGCTGATCGCGGTGGCGGCCTCGCTGGGGGCGATTCTGGTCTATATCTGGCTGCGCTTCGAATGGCAGTTCTCGGTGGGCGCGGTGGCGGCGCTGATCCATGACATCGTGCTGACCATCGGGCTGTTCAGCCTGTTGCAGATCCGGTTCGACCTGGCGACCATCGCGGCGCTGCTGACCATCGTGGGCTATTCGATCAACGACACGGTGGTGATCTTCGACCGGCTGCGCGAGAACCTGATCAAGTACAAGCAGCGCGATCTTCGGGACGTGATGAACCTGTCGGCCAACGAGACGCTGAGCCGGACGCTCATGACCTCCGGCACCACGCTTCTGGCGCTTCTGGCGCTGCTGGTTCTGGGTGGCGACGTGATCCGCGGCTTCGTCTTCGCGATCTTCTGGGGCGTGATCGTGGGGACCTATTCCTCGATCTACGTGGCCAAGAACGTGGTGCTGATGATCGGCGTGAAGCGCGACTGGTCGAAGCCCGACAACAAGTCCGGGACGCAGTTTTCCAACATCGATGCCTGAGGGTCTTCTGGCGGCGCTTGCGCTGCCGGGGCTTTCCTGGCTGCTCGGGGCGATCTTCGTCGCCGGGACGGTCTATGGCTTCGCGGGCTTCGGGGCCGCGCTGATCTTTCTGCCGGTGGCGGTGGCGGTCGTGCCGCCGGAACTGGCGATCGGGGCGTTTTCGCTGTCGGCGCTGTCCTCGCTGGTGACCGTGGTGCCGCGGGCGTGGAAGACGGTCGAGAAACCGGCGCTGGGGCAGCTGCTGCTGGCGGCGATGGTTGGGTTTCCGCTCGGCGTCTGGGTGCTGGCGACCTGGGAGGAGGCGGCGATCCGCTGGACGGTGTCGGGCGTCGTGCTGGTGACGCTGGCGGCGCTTCTGGCGGGGTGGCGGATGAAGACCGCGCCGCGCATGGGCGCGCGGCTGGGGGTTGGGGCGGCCACCGGCGTGGTCGGCGGGGCGACCGGGCTGACGGGGCCGGTGGTGATCCTGTTCAACCTCGGCGCGGGGGCGCCGGCGGCGGTGACGCGGGCGAATACGCTGGTGTTCCTGACGCTCTCTTCGGGGCTTTTGCTGCCGCAGATGTGGGCGCAGGGGCTGCTCCGGGTCGAGGCGCTGTGGCTGGGCCTTTTGCTGTTCGGGCCCTATGCTCTGGGCAACCGGGTCGGGCAGGCGCTGTTCGACCCCGGGGCCGAGGCGGTGTACCGGCGCGTGGCCTATGCGATCATCGCGGTCTCGGCGCTGGCGGGGCTGCCGGTCTGGAGTTGAGAGACGGAGAGACGCGATGCGGATGAACGAGGTGACATTCGACGACAGCCGCCCGGTGGACGGCTACGGGCCGGGGTTCTTCCGGGTCGGCGGCGAGGTGATGGAGGGGGCGGTGGTCGTGTTGCCCTCGGGCGTGTTCGGCTGGGGCGGCTACGAGGATGCCGCGCGGCTGACCGCGGCGGCGGGCGAGATCGACGTGTTGTTGGTGGGCACGGGGGCCGAGATCGCGCATATCCCGAAGGGCTTGCGCGCCGCGCTGGAGGCGGCTGGCCTCGGCGTCGAGGTCGCGGCGAGCCCGGCGGCCTGTCGCACCTATAACGTGCTGCTCTCCGAGGGACGGCGCGTGGGGCTGGCGGTTCTGCCCGTGTAGGGTGGGCAATCCTGCCCACCGCGCCGAGCGTTCGGGCCGGGCGGGCCCCTTGTTGGGGCGGGGCCCGGTTGGCCAGTCGGTGTGCCGGTGGAGAGTGCGGGAGCCTCCGGCGGGGATATTTTTGAAACGGAGAAGCGGGGGCGGGCGCGCGTTAACCTTAACGTGGGGTTGCCGGTCTTGTCGGGACTTGGGCAGGCGCGGTCCGCTTGATGCGCGGTTACTGCGGCAGTTGCCCTGTCGGGAGCGCCAGGCCGCCGAGGATCATCACGCGCAGCTCGCGTTCCAGCTTGCGGCGCATGGTCTCGGCGAAATCCTCGTGGTTGGCGGCATATTCGACGAAGGCGCCGGGGCCGCGGATGACCTCGGCGAGGTAGTAATCCTCGATCCCGCGCGACGCGCCGCCGATGGCCAGCCCGTTCACCGTGATCCCCTCGAAGGGGAAATGTTCATAGGCCGCGATCGGCGGGAAGCCGTCGTTGTTCTGTCCGTCGCCGGAGATGTCGAGCGTCTGGAAGAGGCAGGGGGGCGCGCTGGCGAAACGGTCGGCGGCGAAGCCGAGCGCGTAACCCAGGGCGGTCGGAAAATCCTCGTGCGTGCGGACCTGGCGGGCGACGCGTTCGGCGATGGTGGTCAGCGTCTCTTCCGAGGTGACGAGGGTCCAGTCGACGATCACGTCCTGCTGGAAGCGGCCGGACCATTCGAAGACCGAGAGCGCGACGGGCCCCGGCCCCTCGAGAAAGGCGGTGATGATCTCGGGCGCGATCAGCGCGCTGGCCAGCCCGTCGAGTTGCCTCCGGTATTCCTCGGCGTCGACCGAGGCCGAGACGTCGAGGCCCAGTTGCAGCGCGAGGCGGCACTGGTCCTGCGCGGCGGCGGGGGCGGCCGCGAAGGCAAGCGTCAGGGCGAGGGCGGCGGCCCTCACCAGTGGCCCGTGTTCCCCATCGAGGCCCATGGCTCGGCGGGCGCGAGCGCCTCGCCCTCCTGCAGAAGCTCGACGGAGATGTTGTCGGGGGAGCGCACGAAGGCCATGCGCCCGTCACGCGGCGGGCGGTTGATGGTCACGCCGTTCTCCATCAGGTGGTGGCAGGTCTCGTAGATGTTGGGGACCGAATAGGCGAGATGGCCGAAATGGCGGCTGTCGGACGGCAGGCCGTCGTCGCCGTCCCAGTTGTAGGTCAGCTCGACCGGGCAATCCTCCTGCCCCGTGGGGGCCATGAAGACCAGGGTGAAGCGGCCCTGTTCGTGCTCGGTGCGGCGCGTCTCGTGCAGGCCGAGGAGCTGGTAGAAGGCCATCGAGGCCGCGAGGTCCTTCACCCTCACCATCGTGTGCAGGTAGCGGATACCCATGTCGTCCCTCCCAAGTGGTCTTGCGTTCGGAGCAAGTCTAACGCGGGTCTTGCGGGGGAACAGCCCCCGCCTTGGGTAAATTTCCTGTGGGTATCTGGGCGCGGGGCGGGGCGCTTTATCTTGCGGTACGGGGTGCGCGTGATGCAAGATATGGGGGTACGCTGCCCCAGAGACGAGAGAGGAGAGGCCCCATGCCGCTCAGCCCCGAGGCCCAGGCCGAGATCGAAGACGCCCGCGCGACGCCGCGCCAGACGCTGCGCGCGGTATCCGAGGGGATGGAGGCGCATCTTTATACCGCCCATCCCGTGCTGGATCACGGCTTTGTCCGGGTGATCGACTACATGGGCGACGACGCCGCCATCGTGCAGGCCGCGCGGGTGTCCTACGGGGCGGGGACCAAGAAGGCGCGCGATGACAGCGGGCTGATCCGGTATCTCATGCGGCACTGGCATTCGACGCCCTTCGAGATGTGCGAGGTCAAGTTCCACGTCAAGCTGCCCGTCTTCGTCGCGCGGCAGTGGATCCGGCACCGGACGGCGAACGTGAACGAGTATTCGGCGCGCTACTCGATCCTGGATCGGGAGTTCTACATCCCCGAGCCCGACGCTTTGGCGGCGCAGTCGACGGTCAACAACCAGGGCCGGGGCGAGACGCTGCAGGGCGAGGAGGCCGCGCGG
>CBFIFZ010000194.1:0-5213 GCA_965661995.1 Roseicyclus sp. | reverse complement strand
CATCGACAGCCACATCAAGCGTCTCCGTAAGAAGATGCGGCAGGTCGATGACGACTTTACCGCCATCGAGACGCTCTACGGGATCGGCTACCGCTATAACGAAGAATAAGGCGACAAAGCGGTGCCCGCCGACCTTTCCATGACCAACCGACGCGCCCGCGCCCGGGCTGACATCGTCCTGGGCGAGGATTGGGATCGTCCGCCCAGTTCGGTCGAGATGGAACTCAAGGCTGCGCGCGCCCAGCGCAGCCTGATCTCGCTCAATCGCTCGCCGCTGGCGCGCAAGATCATCCTGTTCAACCTGCTCGCGATGGTGGTGCTGGTCGCGGGCGTGATGTACCTGAACCCGTTCCGCGACAGCCTCGTCGTGCAGCGCGAGCGCGCGCTCGCCGTCGAGGCGCAGCTGATCGCCGAAGTGTTCGAGGCGCGCCTGCCGGACGACGGGCCGACGGGCCTCGCCGGGCCGGGCGCGATCGACCCCGCGCAGGTCCTGAGCCGCCTCAGCCTGTCGGAAGGGGTCGAGGTCTTCGTCTACACCCTGCCCGACACGCTGGTCGCCTCGACCGAAAGCCTGTCGCGCACACCCGCCCGGCCGGTGCGCGGCCTCGAGGGGCGGCGGCAAGAGACGTTGCTGATCACCGATTTCCTGAACACGGTCTGGTCCGGCCTCTCGGGTCTGATGACCGGCGGGGAAGCGCCGCGCGGAACGATCACGAGTGCCGAGTTGGCCGCGAGCCTGATCGGCCCGGCCTCCGAGGGGCTGACCGCCCTGAACCGCGGCGTCGATGCGACCGGCACGCTCTACGCCGCCGCAACGCCCGTGATGGGCAGCGCCGGCCCGATCGGCGTGATCGTCGTGACCACCGCGGCAGGCGAGATCGACCAGTTGGTCCGCGTCGAGCGCGAGCAGCTCCTGCAGATGTTCGTCGTAGCCCTGCTGGTTTCGATCGGCCTCAGCCTGGTTCTCGCCTCGACCATCGCCCACCCTTTGGCCGACCTGGCCGATGCGGCCGAGCTCGGGCGCGACAAGAACGCCCGCAAGATGAGCCCGACGCGCGTGCGCATACCCGACCTGACCGGGCGCCCCGACGAGATCGGGCGCCTGTCCGGAGCGCTCCGCGGCATGGTGGCCGCGCTCTATGACCGGATCGACGCGAACGAACAATTCGCCGCCGATGTCAGCCACGAGATCAAGAACCCGCTCGCCAGCCTGCGCTCGGCCGTGGGCACAATGCGGCTGACCAAGACCGAGGATCAGCGCAACCGCCTGCTCGAGGTGATCGAGCATGACGTGCAGCGCCTCGACCGGCTGGTCTCGGACATCTCCAACGCCTCGCGCCTCGACAGCGAACTGGTCAAGGAGGAGGAAGAGGAATTCGATCTCGTCCGCACCCTGCGGAACATCTCGCAGTTCCATACCGAGGAAGCCACGAAGAAGGGCGTCGATTTCATCACCGACCTGCCGCACGAAACAATCCGGATCTCCGGGCTCGAGGCGCGGCTGGCACAGGTCTTCGTCAACCTGCTCTCGAACGCGATCTCCTTCTGCGAGGAGGGCGACGCCGTGCGCCTGTGGATCCGCCAGCGCGAGAACCGGGTCCTGATCGTGGTCGAGGACACCGGCCCCGGTATCCCCGAAGAGGCACTGACCAAGGTCTTCAACCGCTTCTATTCCGAGCGTCCGGTGCAACAGTTCGGCAACCATTCCGGCCTCGGCCTCGCCATCTCCAAGCAGATCGTCGAGGCGCATGGCGGCGTGATCTGGGCCGAGAACATCCGCCCGACCGCGGCCGACGCGACCTCCGAGCCGCTGGGCGCGCGCTTCGTCGTCGGCCTGCCGATCTGACCTCCCGTCACAATGAGCGAAACCGTCCCTCCCGAACCGATCACCCGCTGGGTGACGGGCCGGGACGGCGACGCCCTGTGGTTGAACGCCACTGCCGTGGCGATGGGCGAGGCCGGCATCCTGATCCTCGGTGCACCCGGCTCCGGCAAGTCGAGCCTCGCGCTGGCGCTGATGGCTCATGGCGCGACGCTGATCGCCGATGACGGGGTCCGGCTGAGGCCCGCGGCCGAGGGTGTGCTGCTGGAGCGTCCGGCCAGTTCGCCAGACCTGATCGAGGCGCGCGGCGTCGGTCTTCTGAGGGGCGGGCCGATCGCCTCTGCCGCCCTGCTGACCATGGCCGTGGATCTCGACACGCCCGAGCCCCGGCGGTTGCCGCCGCGACGCTTGGTCGCGATCGGCGACCGGAGCTACCCGTTGATACTGGGCGGGCAAGCGCCGACGCTTGCGGCATCCCTCGTCATCATGGCGCGCCACGGCCGCGCCGAGCCCTAGGCGACCCGCGACACCATGCCAAGCGATCCGAAGACAACGCCGGCACAGGACCGCGCGCCCGCGCGCGTGATCTTCGTGACGGGCCCCTCGGGTGCCGGTCGCACGACCGCGATCAACGCGCTGGAGGATCTCGGCTTCGAGGCGATCGACAACCTGCCCCTCAGCCTGCTGCCCCGCTTGCTCGAGGGGCCACCGCCGGACAAGCCGCTCGCGCTGGGGACGGATGCGCGCAACCGCGACTACTCGGCGACCGGGCTGGTCGCCGCCGTGGACCGGCTGGCAGGGGAACCGGGCTACGCACCCGACCTGCTCTACCTCGACTGCGCCGCCGACGTGCTGCAGCGCCGGTACTCGGAAACACGGCGGCGTCACCCCCTCGCCCCGGATGCCGACCCGGCGCAGGGCATCGCACAGGAACTGGCGCTGCTTGGTCCCGTCCGCACCCGAGCGACCTTCCTCGTCGACACCTCCGCGCTGACCCCGCATGACCTACGCGCCGAGATCGGCCGCCTCTTCGCGCCCGAGGGCGCCGGGCGGCTGGCGATCACGGTCACCTCCTTTTCCTACAGGCGCGGCCTGCCGACCGGCGCAGACCTGGTCTTCGACTGCCGCTTCCTGCGCAATCCGCACTGGGACCCGGTGCTGAAACCAATGGACGGTCGCGCGCCCGAGGTGCAGGCCTATATCGCGGCCGACGACCGTTTCGAACCCTTCCGGGACAAGGTCACAGACCTCGCCGACCTTCTCCTCCCCGGCTTCGAGGCGGAAGGGAAAAGCCACCTGACGATCGCCTTCGGATGCACCGGCGGGCAACACCGCTCGGTCGCGATGACCGAAATCCTGGCCGCCCATCTTGCAGAGGCGGGGTGGCCGGTGTCTAAACGTCACAGGGAAGTGGAACAGCGCCGCGTCGAGACGGCCGGCGGGGCTGACAGGCCAGAGGCGAAAGACAGGTGATCGGCATCGTGATCGTTGCCCACGGGGGGCTCGCATCCGAGCTCAAGCGGGCGGCGGAACATGTGGTCGGCCAGCAGGCGGCGATGATCGCCATCTCGATCGGCCCCGAAGACGACCGCGCCGCGCGCACGCGCGAAATCTGCGAGGCCGCGGATGCCGTCGACGACGGCTCAGGCGTGGTGGTGGTGACCGACATGTTCGGCGGCTCGCCCTCGAACCTGTCGCTGACCGCCTGTCGGCCGCAGAACCGAAAGATCCTGACCGGGGTGAACCTGCCGATGCTGATCAAGCTCGCGAAATCGCGCCAGCTGAGCGTCGAAGATGCCGTGGCGCGCGCAGCCGAGGCCGGGCGCCGCTATATCAACAGCTTCGACGGGGCCCCCTGATGTCCGATGACAGCGTCATCCGCCACTTCGACATCGTGAACGTCAAGGGCCTGCACGCCCGCGCCTCGGCGCGTTTCGTGGAAGTCGTCGAGGAACATGATGCCACGGCCACGGTCCGCCGCGATGGGCTGAGTGCCGCCGGGGACTCGATCATGGGGCTTTTGATGTTGGCAGCCTCCATGGGAACCTCTATTGAGGTCGAAACCACCGGCCCGGAAGCGGAGAAGCTGGCCGATGCGCTCCAGGCGCTGGTCGCGGACCGTTTCGGCGAGGAAAGCTGAGCCGGGGGAGACGACGGCAAGGACGCGATGGGACAAGGGCGCGTGACCGATACCAGTTCCCGCAATATCACCGCGCCCCGTCCGGCGGCGCTGAGGCCGGGGCCCGAGCGGGTCTATGACCGGCGCAGCCTGACCTATGCCAACAGCTTCGACAGTTTCTGGACCCGCCACACGATCAAGGCGATCGAGTGGCTGACCGGCAAGATCACCATCATCCGCCGCGTCCGCCAGTTCGAGACCATGGGCGAGTTCAAGGGACAGGCCTTCTGGCCCGCGACCATGGAGGTGATGGGGATCGAGCTCCAGACGCCTCAGCACCAGCTCGACCGCATTCCGGCCGAAGGGCCGGTCGTCTTCGTCGCCAACCACCCGCATGGCCTGGTCGACGGGATGATCCTGGCCGACCTGATCGGGCGCCGGCGCCTTGACTACCGGATTCTCACCCGCGCGCTTCTGACCGGGCTGGATGAAAGCGCGGCCGGCTACATGATCCCCGTGCCCTTCCCGCATGAACCGGACGCGCAGGAAAAGATGCTTCAGATGCGCGCGACGGCGATGGGGCACCTGGAACAGAAGGGCCTGATCGCGCTCTTCCCCTCGGGCACCGTCGCAGCGTCGGAGACGATGACCGGC
The DNA here is from genome assembly GCA_965661995.1 of Roseicyclus sp. Taxonomy (GTDB): domain Bacteria; phylum Pseudomonadota; class Alphaproteobacteria; order Rhodobacterales; family Rhodobacteraceae; genus Roseicyclus. The sequence continues at coordinate 618 of CBFIFZ010000194.1, read as the reverse complement.
CCTGCCATCGAAGGCGAATGGAACGTCTTCACCGCCAAGATGATCCGCAAGTCCGGCGCCACGATCGTGCCCTGCTTCTTCACCGGCTCCAACTCGCGCTGGTACCAGGTCGCCAACCGGATCTCGCCGATCCTGCGGCAGGGGCTCTTGATCCACGAGGTCGTGCACAGCTTCGACAAGCCGCAGGCGCCGATCATCGGCAACCCGATCACACCCGACCAGTGGGAAGGCCGGATCGGCAAGCCGCGCGAGTTCATGGCCTGGCTGCGCGCGCGCACCCTGTCTCTCAGGGACGATCCCGACCAGGTGTGAGGCGCCCGTTTCTTGCAAGAAACGGATGACGTCCTTGCAAGGACGTCACGAGGCGCTTGCAAGCGCCTTGCAAGACCCTTGCAAGGGTCTTGTCAGCGCGTCGGCACCGGGATCTCGCCACGGTAATCGTAGAACCCCCGCTGCGTCTTGCGGCCGAGCCAGCCCGCCTCGACATATTTCGTCAACAGCGGGCAGGGCCGGTACTTCGTATCGGCCAGCCCGTCGTGCAGCACGTTCATGATCGCAAGGCAGGTGTCGAGCCCGATGAAATCGGCCAGTTCCAGCGGCCCCATCGGATGGTTCGCG
>CBFIFZ010000193.1:301-5239 GCA_965661995.1 Roseicyclus sp. | reverse complement strand
TGCACGCCAGCTACTACCAGGAATGGCGCGGCACGGTGGCCGATCACATGTCGCCCGAGGTCGTCACGATCGAGGTGGACGAGGACGCAGTCCGCGCCGCCGAGATGTTCCTGGAGTTGCCGCACCGGGTGCTGCCGGTGGTCGAGAAGGGGCGGCTGGTCGGCATGCTGGGCCGGGCGGCGGTGATGGCCGCGCTCTACCGGAGCGGCTAAAGCACTTTGCGTTTGATTTGAATCGCAACCCGCTGCCTCTCGCCCATGGCTCGAACGCGGAACGCGATGCGACTGCATCAGATAAGACGCAAGGTGCCTTAGGCGTCCTGACCCATGGCCAGCGCGGCGCGCAGGGCGTGGATCGCCTCGACCGTTCCGTCGATGACGGGCACGGGGCAGATGGGCGCGATGCGGGCGGCGAGGCCCGCCAGCGGGCCGCCGCCCAGCACGATGCTTTCCACGCCGTCCGCGGCGCAGTCGAGGCAAAGCTGGGTCAGCGGCCCGGCCAGCCGGTCGGCGATCTCGGCGGGCGGGCAGGCGAGCGGGCCGGGCAGGGTGGCGATGCGCGCGAGCCGCTCGGCAAGCCCGTGCTGCTCGGCCTTGGCGCGGAGAGGGGGCGCGACCTCGGGCGCGAAGGTGACAATCGCCATGGGTCCGCCGAGGGACCGGGCCTTGGCAAAGGCGGCCTCGGCGATGCCGATGACGGGGACATCGGGCAGGGTCGCGCGCACTTCGGCCGCGCCCGTGTCGCCGAAGGAGGCCAGCACGATGCCGTCGGGCTGGCCGTCGCTGGTGAGGTGGTGAGAGATCGCGCGCAGCACGCCCGCTGTCGCCTCGGCCCCGTCCTCCTCGGTCACGATAAGCGCCGGGCCGAAGGCCGCGGAGACGGTGGTGATCCGGTCGCCGGGCGCGGCGGCCGCCTGCGCGGCGGAGCCGATCCGGTCGGTCACCCCTTGCGTGGTGTTGGGATTGACCACCAGCACCCGCATCACAGGATCACCGAGGGCAGCCAGAGCACGATGGCCGGGAAGAGGTTCACGAGGATCAGCGCCACCAGCATCGCGCCGATGAAAGCCAGCATCGAGGGGATGATCTTGGCGATGGAAATCTTGGCGATGGCGCAGGTGATCAGCACGACCGAGGCGACCGGTGGCGTCTGCTGACCGATGCCGAGGTTGATCGTCAGGATCAGGCCGAAATGCACCCGGTCGATGCCCAGCTGGTCGGCGAGCGGCAGGAAGATCGGCACCAGCATCAGGATCGCGGGCGTGCCGTGGATGATCGTGCCCGCGAGCAGGAAGAAGATGTTGATGGCGGCAAGGACGACCCAGTAATTGTCCGAGATGCCGAGGATCGCCTGCGCGATGTCCTGCGGGATGCGCTGGTTGGTCAGGTACCAGCCCAGCAGCGTCGAGGTCGCGACGATGAACATCAGCATCGCGCTGCGCTTGCCCGCGATGCGGAACGTGTCCAGCAGGTTGCCCAGCTTGATCGTGCGGTAGAGGAAGGCCGCGAGGATGATCGACCAGAAGGCCGCGATGGCGCCGGCCTCGGTCGCGGTGAAGATGCCGCCGAGGATGCCGACGAGGATCAGGATCGGCAGGGTCAGCGGGATCGCGGCGTCCTTGCCGGTTTCCAGCACGCGGGCGAACCGGAACTCTCCCTCGGTCGGGTAGCCGCGTTTCACCGAGATGGCATAGGCCGTCGCCATGAGCAGCGCGCAGACCATGATGCCGGGCAGGATGCCCGCGGCGAAGAGCTCGGCAATCGAGGCGTTGGCGACATAGGCGTAGAGGATGAGGTTCAGCGACGGCGGCACGATGATCGCCATGGTCGCCGAGGTGGAGGTCACGGCGGCGGCGAAGGCGGCGGGGTAGCCGCGTTTCTTCATCTGCGGGATCATGACCGAGCCGATGGCGGCGGCATCAGATGTCGCGGTGCCCGAGATCTCGGAAAAGAAGAGCGATGTCAGGATGTTCACATGCGCCAGCCCGCCCCGGATATGGCCCACGAGGCTGGAGGCGAAGGCGATCAGCTTTTCCGCGATGCGGCCCTGGTTCATCACCTCGCCCGCGATCATGAAGAGGAGGGCGGCGACCAGCAGGTAGTTGTTCGCACCGCCGAAGGGGATCAGACCCATGATCTGCGGCACCACGGCGGGGTCGAGCAGGATCATCGTGGCGGCGGTGATGCCGAGGACGAAGGCGATGGGCAGCCCCGCGATCAGCAGGGTGACGAGAAGGATCAGGATGATCCAGCCGGGATCGAGGAACATCACGCGTCGCTTTCGGGCAGAAGGTCATCGGGATGCACCTGTCCGGTCAGCAGACCGGCAAGGCGGGTGAGGCTGATGACCGCGATGAGCGCGCCGCCCACGGGCATGGCGTAGCGGAAGAGCGCCATCGGCAGGTCGACCGAGATCAGCATGCGGCTGCCGAAACTGGCCGCGGCGATGCCGCCGTACCAGGCCAGAAGGCCGCCGAAGAAGGCCATGAGGATGAGGTTCCCGGCCATCACCGCGCGCTTCAGGCCCGGTGACAGGATGCGCACGACCGCGTCGAAGCCGAGGTGTTCCGAGGTTCGCGTCAGGTAGGCCGCGCCGATGAAGGTGAGCGTGGCGAGGATATGGGCGGGCAGTTCCTCGGACCACGAGACGCTGTCGTTCAGGATGAAGCGGGTGAAGACCGCGTAGTTCAGCAGGCAGAAGAGCAGCCCCGCCAGCCCGATCACCACCGCGTCGAGAAGGCGTGTGAGCCAGAGATCGATGAATTCGACAAGGGCGGTGAGGCGGGCCATGGGGCTGCTCCGGTGGTCTGGGGTCACTCGATGCCGAGCGCTGCGCGGGTCGCCGCGATCATGTCGGCGCCGATCACCTCGACGAAGGTCGGGCTTTCGTAGAGCGGGGCCGCGGCGGCCTGGAAGGCGGCGAAGTCGATCTCGTTGACCGCGATGCGGTCAGAGAGGGACGCGATGACCTCGCCATCCGTGGTCTCGCCCCATTCGAAGGTCCAGGCGGCGGTTTCGGCTGCGACGGTCATCATCGCTTCGGCCAGCGCCGGGTCGACCGAGGCGAGGTAGGGCTCGCCGAAGACGAGGAAGGTGGGCAGGTAGACGTGGTTCGACAGCGACATGTATTCCTGCACCTCGTAAAGGCGGGCGCTGTCGACGACCTGTGCGGGGTTCTCCTGCCCGTCGATCACGCCTTGATCCAGCGCCGAGTAGACCTCGCCGAAGGACAGCGGCGTGGCGTTGGCGCCGAGGGTGTTGAACATCTCGACCCGCTGGCGGCTGGTGGGGGTGCGGATCTTCAGGCCTTCGAGGTCGGCGGGCACGGTGATGGGGCGGACGCTGTTGGTGATCTGGCGAAAGCCGTTGTCCCACATCGCGGCGAGCACCATGCCGGTGCCCTCGAAGCCGTCGCGCAGCATGTCGCCCGCGGGGCTGTCGGCAAAGGCCTGCACGGCGGCGCGGTCCTCGAACAGGTAGGGCAGGTCGAAGATGGCGGCGCGGGTGTTGATCTGCGCGATGGCCGAGGCCGAGAGCGAGGCGTTATGGGTGCCGAGGGACAGGCCCTGAAGGACGTCTTCCTCGGAGCCGAGCGTGTTCGACATGAAGATCTGCACATCGACCGCGCCGTCGGTCGCGGCCTCGAGGCGGGTCTCGTATTCCTGCAGGAAGACATGGGCGAAGGAGCCCTCGGGCAGGGAGGAATTGATCTGCAGCACGGTCTGGGCCGCGGCCGCGCCGGGCAGGGCGAGCCATGCGGCAGCGATGAAAACGGAATTTCTCAGGTGGGTCATGGCGTGATCCTTTCTGGAGGGAACAGACGGAAGAAGGGTGGCGTTGTGCAATCCTCTTTTCGTGAAATCGGAAATGAGAAAAAGAATTTTCACCAGTTTTCCTGTCGCCAGACCGCGGGCGCACAGAAATGAGGCAGGTTTGTTGGGGCGGTGATGGGGGTTTCGGCGCCGCGCCGGGCGGTGTCGGGCTCAGAGCTCGTCGAGCGAATCGTGGAAGCCTTCGATCGCGCTGAGCCGTTTGCGGCCTGCCGCACCCGATTCTTCGATCACGCGAGAGGCGAGCATGCCGGCGAGGGCCATGACGCCGACATGGTCGAAAAGCGCGCCCGCGCCGGTGGTCATGCAGGGCAGGTGCCAGCGTGCGGGCAAGGTCTCGAGCCCCGCCAGATCGCCGATCAGCGCGACCTGTGCCTGCGTGCGCGCGAGTTGGTCCAGCAGCGTGCCGAGCTGCCGCGAGGGGCGGCGGAGGGCCATGACGATCACGCAATCTGCGGGGTCGATGGCGGCCATGCTTTCGGCCAGCGTTTCCCCGTCGCGGGGCAATACCGCAACGTCGGAGCGGACCTGAAGCACCTGCCACGCGATGTAGCGGGCGAAGGGCTGGCCCGCGCGAAAGCCGATCAGCCAGAGCCGCGGCGCGGCCCGCATGGTGGTGGCGATCTCGCCGATCACGGCATCGTCGAGCGCGCCGAGGGTCTGGTCGAGGTTGTGATGCGCGCGCTCGAGGTAGCGGGCGAGTTTCCCCTCGGCCCCGGCGCTGTCGCTGTCCACGCGCAGAAGGGCGGTGCCCGCCGATTGCTCGGCGCGAACGGCCTGCCGCGCCTCCTCGAAGGAGGCGTAGCCGATCTTGCGCACGAAGCGGGTGACGGTGGCGTTCGAGACGCCGGCGATCTGGGCAAGCTCCGTGGCGGTGTAGCTGGCGAGCTGGCCGGGGAAGTTCAGGATCGTCTCGGCCAGCCGCGCCTCGCTGCGGTGGAGGTCCGGCATCGCGCCCCGGATGCGCGCCACGAAGGAGGTTGAGCTGGAAGCCGGCATGTCCATGAAAATACCTTTTCACGGGCCATGCGCAAGCCGCCGCGCGACGGGTCAGATCAGCCCACGCTCCTCCAGCACCTTGCGAGCGACGCGGAAGCATTCATGCGCCT
>CBFIFZ010000193.1:0-281 GCA_965661995.1 Roseicyclus sp. | reverse complement strand
CCGCGCGGATCTGTTCCGGCGTGGCGCCGTTGTTCAGCGCGCCGTGGCAGTGCAACTCCCATTCGTGCATCTTGCCGAGCGCGCCCAGCATGGAGAGGTTCATCAGGCTGCGTGTCTTCGCATCGATCGCATCATCGCCCCAGCCGAAGCCCCAGCACCAGGCGGTCATCGCCTCCTGGAAGCCGCGGGTCAGGTCGTCGGCGCTGTCGATGCTCTTTTGCACATACTCCTCGCCCAGCGTCGCCTTGCGGCGGGCGAGGCCCTTTTCGAACAGGTCTTCG
>CBFIFZ010000192.1:0-5254 GCA_965661995.1 Roseicyclus sp. | reverse complement strand
CTGTTGGTCTTGACCACGGGGGGCTGTCCCTCGGGGCCGGGGCGCAGGTCGCGCACCTGCATCGCACAGGAGGCGGCGGGCTTGGGCGGGCCGCCCACGACCTCGACGAGGCACATCCGGCAGTTGCCGGCGATGCTGAGCCGCTCGTGGTAGCAGAAGCGGGGGATCTCGATCCCGGCCTGTTCACAGGCCTGGATCAGCGTCATCGCGGGGTCGACCTCGATCTCCCGACCGTCGATGATGATCTTGCGCAGGTCGCTCATGGGGTGCGGTCCTCTGTCCGGCGCGGGGCGACTGGTCTGGATCCATGCGCCGCCCGGCGCGTTCACGGTTCGCCCGCTTTTAGCCCCCGCGAAGCAGTCTGCCAATGGGCGAGCCCGCGGCGATTTCGTCGCGCCCCACGCGGCAGGCACCTTCGACGTCATCCTCGCCGTTGACGCCGCGTTGCGAGAAATAGGTCCGGGCAAGGCTGACATAGCGCTCCTGGTCGGCGTCGTTCTCGACATAGGCGGTCACCTCGTCCCGGCTGTAGCCCAGCGACATCGCATGGGTGGCCAGCCCCAGGAGAAAGGCATTGGCCGCAAGGCTGCGCCGCTCGATCGTCGGACAGGTCGTCTCGATATGGCGCCCGATCGTGATCGCGAGCAGGCCGTTGTGAAGCCTGTCGTCGTTGCGCAGCGTCTCGAACCCGTCCGCGCGCGCGGCCCCGACCGCGGTCAGAAGGCCCGTCGCCGTCACCAGCAGGGAAAGTGCCATCACCTTGGCATAGGTGTTCATGGTCATGTCGCCTCGTCTTGCATGGTCCCACGGCCGGAGATGGGCCTCGCACCCGTGGTTATGCAATAACATGGCCGTTTTGCCCGACGCCGACGGCGGAGGATCGCCGATCCCGCCGCTGTCTCAGAGCCGGACGCCCCAGAAGGTCACGATCAGCCAGACCAGTCCGATGACGAAGACGACGGAGAGGATGCCGTAAAACGCAGCCTCCATCCGTTCGGGCGTGTTCAACGCCATGGCCACCCCCGACGCCACCATCGCGCCGATGACGATGCCAAGAATGGACCCGCCGATCCCCCAAGTGTACCCCAGCAACATGCCCGTAATGCAGCAGGCGAAATAGATGATCGCCAGCCCGTACCAATACAAACGTACCATGAACCGCTGTCCTCTACCCTTGCCTCGATCCGACCTCGTTCATTGGGCCGGTGGTCATTGAGGGCAACGATACGGAATCAGGCGCTTTTTCGCAACGCCGCCGTGCACGTGACGCAGGGATCATGTGGCAGCCTTGCAGCAACCGGCGGTGGTGTGTCCGCGGCCCCGATCCCGCGACCGGGCCGGATCGTAGCGCCTACCGCTGCGCGCAGCGTCCCGAGACGACCGGTTCGCCTGCGTCGTTGCGGCTGACCGCCCAGTCGCCGGTCGCCGGATCCAGCGCCCAGTCGGTTTCGGAAAAACCGCTGCGGTCGATGCAATGCTCCGTCGCCACGAAGCGCGCGCTTTCCCGCACCTGGGCGAGTGTCGCACCCGGCGCACGCACGAGGACGGTGAAATCCCTCCAGGTCTCGCCGGTGCTCAACCGCGCGTCATAGGGCAGATCCGCGCCACGCGGCCCGCGATCGCCCCAGCCGCAACCGGCGGCAAGCGACAGGACGAGCCCGACAAGGATCGTTGTGCGCATCGTGGTGCTGAACATGGCTGCTCCGTTCCCCTGCTCGTGACGGGCGGTTTGGCGCCCTGCCCCGCCTGCATATCCGCCCATCGCCCCGCGTCGCAAGCCCCGAGGGCCACCCGCGTCTACACGTCGGCCATGCGGAGGGCACGCAACGCCGCCCGCAGGCGCGCAACGACACCGGCCAGCCCGCCGATCAGCTCGGGCGGCGGACCGTCCTCGGCCGAGGTCTCCGACCGCGCCACGGGCCGGGCTGCCCGCAGGCGCTCCATCGTCTCGCGTTCGAGCGTCTTCGCGTCGACATGTCCGTAACACATACGCTCATCCTCCGACTGCCGGCCTCTGGGGTCCTGTCGCGGAAAGCATAGCCCCCCGCACCGGGAATCCCACCCCTACCGTCAGGCGCCGGGCACCTGCGCAAAGGTGAAGACGGCGTCGGACGGCCCCCCGGTCTCCAAAGCCTCGACCTTTTCCCACGCCTCGGTGATCGTCGGCACATGGCCCACCGGCACCCACCAGAGCGCATGGCCGCGGATGGCATCCGGATCGAACCATTCCTCCGCGCGTCGGAAGAACGCGCCGTGCACGGTCTGGTAGACATAGGCGCGCAGCGCCCCGGGGCTTTCCCAGACCGAGAAGGACGCGATCAGCCGGTCATTGCCCACGAAAAGCGGCCAGCCCGCTGCCGAGGCCAGCTCGGCCTCCATGCCGCTGCGCCAGACGAAACCGGCGCTGCGTTCGGCCAATGCGTTGACCTTGGGCACGGCATTGACGAAGCCCGCAACCTTGTCATCGCCGACCGGGGCCCGCAGCGTGGCCCAGTTGAAATGCGCGATATGATGCGCCGCGGTCACTCGGCGGCGATCTCGACCGCACCGCCGCGCTTCACGCGGATGCGGTCCTCGATCTCGTGGCGGAAATGCCGGATCAGGCCCTGGATCGGCCAGGCCGCGGCATCGCCCAGCGCACAGATCGTGTGCCCCTCGACCTGCTTGGTGACGTCGAGCAGCATGTCGATCTCCTCGACCTGCGCCTCGCCCTTCACCAGCCGGTCCATAACCCGCATCATCCAGCCCGTGCCCTCGCGGCAGGGCGTGCACTGGCCGCAGGACTCGTGCTTGTAGAACTTCGAGAGCCGCCAGATCGCCTTGATGATGTCGGTGGAGTTGTCCATCACGATCACCGCCGCCGTGCCAAGGCCCGAGCGTTGTTCCCGCAGCCAGTCGAAATCCATGATCGCGCCCTCGCGCATCACCGATCCGGGCAGGCAGGGCACCGAGGAGCCGCCGGGGATCACAGCCTTGAGATTGTCCCAGCCGCCGCGGATGCCGCCGCAATGCCGCTCGATCAGCTCGTCGAAGGGGATGCTCATCTCCTCCTCGACGACGCAGGGGCTGTTCACATGGCCCGAGATCGCGAAGAGCTTGGTGCCCGCGTTGTTGGGCCGTCCGAAGCCCGCGAACCACTCGGCCCCGCGGCGCAGGATCGTGGGCACGACAGCGATCGATTCGACGTTGTTCACGGTGGTCGGGCAGCCATAGAGGCCCGCGCCCGCCGGGAAGGGCGGCTTCATCCGCGGCATGCCCTTCTTGCCCTCGAGGCTTTCCAGAAGCGCGGTTTCCTCGCCGCAGATATAGGCGCCCGCGCCGTGATGCAGGTAGAGGTCGAAATCCCAGCCCGATTTCGCGGCGTTCTTGCCCAAGAGCCCGGCCTCGTAGGCTTCGTCGATGGCCGCCTGCAGCGCCTCGCGCTCGCGGATGTATTCACCGCGGATGTAGATGTAGCAGGCGTTCGCGTTCATCGCGAAAGACGCGATCAGGCAACCCTCGATCAGCGTGTGGGGATCGTTGCGCATGATCTCCCGGTCCTTGCAGGTGCCGGGCTCCGATTCGTCGGCGTTCACGACAAGGTAGCTGGGCCGCCCATCCGATTCCTTCGGCATGAAGGACCACTTCAAACCGGTCGGGAAACCCGCACCACCGCGCCCGCGCAGGCCCGAGGCCTTCATGATCTCGACGATCTTGTCGCGGCCAAGGCCGATCAGGTCCTTGGTGCCATCCCAGTGCCCGCGCGCCTTGGCGCCCGCCAGCGTCCGGTCATGCATCCCGTAGATATTGGTGAAGATCCGGTCTTTGTCCTGAAGCATCTGGCCTCTCTCGCATGTCTCTGCGCCCGGGTCCGTCGGGCGACCGTGTCGGGTGGCGTCAGCCGTCCGAGGCATCCTCGCGCCGCGCTTTCCATACCCAATAGGTCACAAAAAGCGCCCAGACCAGTGCGGCAATCGCCGCAAGGTCGATCAGGAAAGCAAAGCGCACCGGCAGGCCCAACTGACCGCCAAGAAAGCTCGCCCCCATCCAGACCACCATGGTCACCGCCATGACGATCGCCGCCATGCGGATCTGGCCACGGCGGCGGCGCTCGATCTCGCTGTGCTCGGATGGCTGTGGCATGTCTGGTCCGCGTCGTTCGGGGTTGAGCGAGCCCTAGCGGATCACGGGGGGCCGAGGCAATCCCCGGCCCCGCCGTATGTCAGCTGAGCGCACGCGCCTGGCCCACGAGGTCGTAGCGAGCGCAGATCATCCGGAACCCCTTCTGCTGGGCGTCGAGCCAGGCGATTCCCTCCTCGTCCAGCGTGGCGATCTGATCGTAGTGGTAGATCCCGAACTCGTTGAGCGCCGCGGCCAGCTTGGCCCCCACGCCCGCCAGAACGGTCAGGTCGTCGGGCTTGCCGCCCCGCGGCTCGTCCAGCAGATGCGGGTTCGGCCCTTCGGCAGCCGGTTCCGGGTCGGGCACGGCCGCGGGCGCTGGCGCCGTGGTCACCGGTGCCGCCTGCACCGCCTCTGCCGCGGTGGGCAGGGGCGTGTCGGGCGTCATCGGCACGACGCTTGCGGTGGCGGGTTCTGCTGCAGGGTCGGCCACGGCATTGGGCGCTGTCTTGGCCGCCGCCTTGGTCTTCGGCACCGTCTCCGGAACGACAACGGGTGTTGCCGCCGCCCGCGCCATCGCCGCCCAGAAGCTGCGGGGGGCCGTCAGCCCCATGTGCAACGCCTGAAGCGCCGCGGTTCCGGCGAATGCCGTGCTGTAGCTGGTGACGTGAAGGAAGTTCCGCTGCGCAGCTTGGCCGCGCAGCCACATGTCTTCGGCGAAGTTCATTTCCACCTCTCGGGTTTCGTGTTCAAAAACCCTCCCGGTGAACAGTATACTCAGTAAACGTCGCCCTTGTCGACTTTCTGCGAGAACTCGGTTTCACCGCCCGCAGCCAGCAACTTGGCCTGTTCGACCCATGTGTCGCGCGTCACCCGGCCCTTGAACCCTTCGAGGTTCTGATCGACCCAGGCGACCTCGTCGGCTGTCCAGGCGGCGATCTGGTCGAAATGGTAGAAGCCAAGGGAATTACAGAGCTTTTCCAGCTTGGGACCGATCCCCTTGATCCGCTTGAGGTCATCGGCCCCACCCTCGCGCGGACCGTCGAGCGCCGCCGGGCGCGTGCCTTCGGCGGAGGCAGCCGCAGGCGCTGGCGAAGGCGTGGGCGCCGGTTCCGGCGCGGGGGCCGGTTCGGGCTCGGCCGCGGGGGTCGCGGCG
>CBFIFZ010000191.1:0-5291 GCA_965661995.1 Roseicyclus sp. | reverse complement strand
CACGCGCCCGCTTGCGCCGCCTCCCGCCGAGGCGCTGGCGGGCCGGCAAGAGGCGCTGGCCCGCGGCCTTGCCGCGCTGACCGCGTTGACGGACGGGCCGGTCTTTCTCTGCGAAGACGCCGCGCGCCCCCTCGCGGTCACGGTGCCGGGGGTGCAGACCGTCGCAACCGTCGCGCGTCACCCGCAGGGCCTTGCGGGTATCCGAATCGCCGCGCTCTGCCCCGCCGACCTCGACCACCCGGCCTGGGACCTCGACGCCGAGGATGTCGCCGATCTCGGCGATCTTCTGGCCACGGGCCAGCTGCCGCAGCGCCGGGTCGTGCGCGTGGCCGGCCCCGCCCTGACCGAGACGCGGCTGGTGACCTGCCAGATCGGCGCGGATACCCGCGGCCTGAGCTACGGCGCGATCCGGCCCGGGCCGCACACGATCCTTGCAGGCTCGCCCATCGACGGGCGCCCCTCCCATTGGCTCGGCCCCCGCGACCGGCAGGTGACGGTGATGGACGCAGCCCCCCGCGCCGCCGCGCCGCATTGGTTCATCGCGGCGCTCACGCGGTCCTCGCGGCCCCGACCCATCATCCCCAGCGCCGCGCTGGTGCAGGCCGTGGGCGGCGCCTTCCCCGCCATGGCGATGCTGCGCGCGCTGGGGGCGGGCGATGACGAGACGGCGCTGAAGCTGGGGGCGCTGTCGCTTCTGGAGGAGGACCTGGCGCTGGTCGATTACGTCACCGGCGGCACGCCGCGGGCGGCCGACCTGCTCCGCGCGCTTCTCGACCGCACGGCGGCGGAGGCGGGCCAATGATGCGCGGCATCTGGGACCGCGAGATGGTGGCGCTGATGCTGCTTGCGGCGCTGGCGCCGATGGCGCTCGCGTGGCTCTGGTCCGAGGGCGTGCCCGCGCTGGCGCGGCTCGTTCTGGCGCTGGTGATCTCGGGCGGCTGGCACGTCATCTTCATGCTGGCCCGCGCGCAGCCGCCCTCGCTGGCGGGCGCGATCACGGCGCTGGCCGTCGCCATGCTGGCGCCCGAGGACCTGGGGCTTCTGCGCCTCTTCCTCGGCATCAGCTTTGGCGTCGTGTTCGGCGAGCTGGTCTTCGGCGGCTGGGGCCGCAACGTGGTGAACCCGGCGACCGTGACGCTCGCCTTTCTCGGCTTCGGCTTCCCCGCATTCCCCTGGCCCGATTTCGTGCCCCCCGTGGCCTGGGCCGCGATTCCCGCCGCCCTGATCGGGGTGGCCGCGGGCGTCATGCCCTTCGGCGTGGTCGCGGCCGCCGTGCTGGCGGGGGCGGGGGCCGTCGCGGCGGGGCTTCCCGTCGCGCCGGTGTTGCCCGCCGCGGGCATCGTGCTGGTGCTGCTCGTGGCCGACCCGGTGGCGAGTGCTGCGACCACGCTGGGCCGCTGGCTGACGGGAGCGGCTTATGCGGCGCTGGTCCTGATGTTCGCGACCGGCTGGCAGGGGGCTGCCCCGGTGCAGCTTTGCGTGGCGGCGGCGCTTCTGACCTCGCTCGCCGCGCCGCTCTTCGACGAGATCGCCATCGCCCTCTGGGCGCAGCGGAGGAAAAGACGACATGGCAGACCCTGACCGCGGCGGCCCGTGGCGCCGGTTCCTTTCGGCCCCGAACGAAAGCCGGGGCAAGACCATCGCGGTGGCTTTCGCCGTCTCGGCGGTCTGCGCGATCCTCGTCAGCGTCGCGACCGTCACCCTGCGCCCGATCCAGGCCGCAAACCGCGCGGCCGAGGAACAGGCGCGGATCGAAAGCCTCGTGCGCGGCATCCCCGGCATGTCCGACCTGCTGGAACAGTCGGGCGGCACGCTCGGCACCGTGGTGATCGACCTCGCCCGTGGCCGCGCCGCCGACGAGGTCACGCCCGCCACGCTGGAGGCCGCCCTTGCCGACCCCGCGAACTGGAGCGCGATCCCCGCGTCCGAGGACCTCGCCGACCTTGGCCAGCGCCCCGATTACGCGCAGGTCTACCTGCTGCGCGACGGGGGCGAAGTGTCGGTCGTGCTGCTTCCCATCACCGGCACCGGCTACAACGGGCGCATCGACGCGGTGCTGGCGCTGGGCGCTGACATGCGCACCATCGCGGGCCTGTCGATCACGCGGCAATCCGAGACCCCGGGCCTTGGAGCGCGGATCGAGGAGGCGGCGTGGCTTTCCGATTTCCCCGGCACCGAGACGCGGGACGAGGCGGGCAACCTGCGCTTCGCCGTGGCCCGCGGCGCGGCCTCGAGCGTCTACGAGGTGGACGGGATCACCGGGGCCACACGCACCTCGAACGCGATGACGCGGATGATCCGCTTCTGGCTGGGCCCCGAGGGCTACGGCCCCTTCCTCGACGCGGTCCGGCGGGGGGAGTTCTAGGGCATGGCGCGCGCAACCGGCCTTTGGGGAACGTTGACCGCGCCGCTGCTGCGCGAGAACCCGATCACCTTGCAGATCCTCGGGCTGTGCTCGGCGCTTGCGGTCACCACGTCGCTGGCGACCGCGCTGACCATGTCGGTCGCGCTGACCGTCGTGCTGACGCTGGCCGCGGGGCTTATCAGCCTGATCCGCCACCATATTCCCGATACCATTCGCCTGATCGTGCAGATCGTGATCGTGGCCTCGCTGGTCATCGTGATCGACCAGGTGCTTCAGGCGTGGTTCTTCGAGATCTCCCGCGCGCTCTCGGTCTTCGTGGGGCTGATCACGACGAACTGCCTCGTGCTGGGCCGCACCGAAAGCTTCGCCCGCCACAACCCGCCGCTGCCCGCGATGGTCGATGCCTTCGGCAATGGGCTGGGCTATTCGCTGATCCTGATCGTCATCGGCGCCGTGAGGGAGCTGTTCGGCAAGGGCGAGCTTTTCGGCCAGACCGTCCTGCCCTTGGCCGATGAGGGCGGCTGGTTCACGCCGCTGAGCCTGATGCTGCTCGCCCCCAGCGCCTTCTTCCTCCTTGGCGGCCTCGTCTGGGCGATCCGAGCCGTGATGACCGAACAGGCAGAGGCGCCCGAGCATGTCGCCCCCCGCCAAGGGGAGCCCGCGGAATGAGCGATCTCTGGGCCCTTTTCCTTCAGGCGAGCTTCGTGTCGAACATGCCGCTGTCGCTGTTCCTGGGCCTGTGCACCTTCATCGCGCTGTCGCGCCGGACCGAGGCGGCGCTGGGCCTTGGCGTGGCGATGATCGGCGTTCTCGGCGTGACCGTGCCGCTCAACCAGGTGATCTACGACGGGTTGCTTGCGCCCGGTGCCTGGGCCTGGGCGGGCCTGCCGGACCTCGACCTGTCGTACCTGTCGCTCATCGCCTTCATCGGGGTGATCGCGGCCACGGTGCAGCTGCTCGAGATGGTGCTCGACCGCTTCTTTCCCGCGATCCACGCGGCCTTCGGTGTCTTCCTCCCGCTTCTGACGGTGCAATGCGCGATCCTGGCGGGCAGCCTCTTCATGGTGGAACGCCGTTACACGCTGCCCGAGTCGGTGGTCTTCGGCGTTGGGTCCGGCGTGGGCTTCGCCGTGGCCGTCGTAATGCTGAGCGCGATCCGCTCACGGCTGGCTTACGCCGACCTGCCCGACGGGCTGCGCGGGCTTGGCATCACCTTCGTCATTGCCGGGCTGATGTCGCTCGGCTTTGCCTCTTTTGCATTGATGGCCGCGGAATGACCGAGATCCTGATCGGAAGCCTGACGCTCATCCTGCTCGTCACCGGGCTGACGCTGGGGCTGTTGGCAGCAAAGCGCAGGCTTGTGCCCGAGGGCGCGATCGAGGTGACGGTGAACGAGACCACGCACCTGACGGCGGCGCGGGGCGACAAGCTGCTCGGCGTGCTGCACGCGGGCGGCATCGGCATCCCGGCGGCCTGCGGTGGGTCGGGCACCTGTGGCCTCTGCCGCGTCACGGTGACGGGCGAGGGCGCGGGCGAGCCGCAGGCGACCGAGCGCGGGATCCTCTCGGCACGCGAGAGGCGCGACCAGGTGCGGCTGGCCTGCCAGACCAGCCTGCGCGGCGATTGCGCGGTCAGCGTGCCGCAGGACGTGCTGGCGGCGGGGGGCGGGTATACGGCGCATGTGCGGTCGGCGCGGATGCTCGCGCCGCTCATCCGCGAGATCACGCTGGACCTGCCCGAGGGGCAGGCGTTCGACTACCGCGCGGGCGAGTTCATGCAGATCACAGCACCACCCTACCGCCTCGATTTCGCGCGGCTCGACGTGCCGGACACCTTCCGCGAGGTGTGGGAGATGTCGGGCTGGGACGGGCTTTCGGTCACGTCCCAGGCCCCTGTCACGCGGGCCTATTCGCTGGCCAACCGCCCCGAGGACGGGCGCGCGGCGGTGTTCAACATCCGCCTCGCCGTGCCCCCCGCGGGCCGCGAGGACGAGGTGCCGCCGGGGATCGTGTCGTCCTGGCTCTTCTCCATCCAGCCGGGCGACCCGGTCGAGGTTTCCGGCCCCTTCGGCGATTTCCACGTGCAGGCGACGGGCCGCGAGATGGTCTTTGTCGGCGGCGGCGTCGGCATGGCGCCCGTGCGCGCGATGATCCACCAGGAGCTGGGCCGCGGCACCGACCGGCGCATCCGCTATTTCTACGGCGCGCGCTCGGCGGTCGACCTGTTCTACACCGAGGAATTGGCCGCGCTTCAGGACGCGCATCCGAATTTCAGCTTCACGCCCGCGCTGTCGGACCCGGCCCCCGGCGACCGATGGACGGGGGCGACCGGCTTCATCCACGAGACGCTGCGCCGCGAGATGCAGGGCCATCCCGCGCCGGAAGAATGCGAATACTACCTCTGCGGGCCGCCGGTCATGATCTCGGCGGTGCTGGCCACGCTCAAGCGGCTGGGCGTCGAGCCCGCGATGATCTTCAACGACGATTTCGGGGTCTGAGACGATGACAAGACGTGGCATGCAACCCGACCGACGCGCCTTTCTCGGCATGACTGCCGCAGCAGGGGTGGCTTGGCCCTTGGGGGCGCGGGCCGAGGCCGCGGGGCTGGAGGTGCTGGAGGGCCGCGCCTTCGGCACCGTCTGGCGGGTGGTCGCGCCGGGGCTGTCGGGGCTGCGTTCGCCGCTCGAGGCGGTGCTTGCGCGGGTCGATGCCCAGATGTCGCCTTGGCGCGCCGAGAGCGAGGTTGCGCGGTTGAACGGCGGCGCGGCAGGCCTTTGGCCGGTGTCGGAGGCGACGGCGGAGGTGACGCGGGCGGCGTTGGGGCTGGCGCGCGAGAGCGGCGGGGCGTTCGACCCGACGGTCGGGCCGCTGGTGGCGCGCTGGGGGTTCGGGCCGATCGAGGGGGAGCTGGCCGGGTGGTCTGCCTT
>CBFIFZ010000190.1:0-5297 GCA_965661995.1 Roseicyclus sp. | reverse complement strand
CCGATCGCGCCCGCGATCTCGGAATAGGTGGTGACATGGCCCGAGGGGACCGACAAAAGCGCCTCCCAGACCTTGACCTGGAAGGGCGCGCCGATCAGCGACAGGCGCAACTCGCCGCCCCCGCCAAAGGCCGCCTGCGCCAGCGGCACGATGGCGTCCGCATCCTCGACGAACTCCGCCGCGGGCCAGCGGCCCTTGAGGTCGGCCATGGTGGCGGCCTCGCCCGTCTCGGCGGCGAAACCCAGCCCGCAGATGCCGCGCCCCGTCGCCATCACAAGCGCCGTACCGAAGGGGCTGTCGACCCAGCCCCAACGGATGCTCAGGCCAGCGCCGCCGCTTGCATAGGCGCCGGGCGGCATCGCCTCCCAACTCAGGAACAGGTCATGCAGCCGCCCGCCGCCCGACAGGCCCACGGCCTGCGCCGTCTCCAGCGTGGTGAAGCGCTCGCGCAAAAGCCGCCGCGCGTGGTCTACAGCGAGATACTGCTGGTAGCGTTTCGGGCTGACGCCCACCCAGGCCGAGAAGACGCGCTGGAAATGGGCGGGGCTCATCTGCATCCGCGCGGCCAGCGCCTCGAGCGAGAGCGGGGCGTCGGCCGCGTCGATCGCGTCGATGGCGCGGCGGATCACCTGGTAGTGGTAGGCTTGGTCCTGTGTCATGGGCCCTTGATAGCCTGTGGCGCTTGCCCCGCGCGACCCGGAACTTGCGCCAAAACGCCCTTGCCGCCCCGTGCCCCTCGGGCCAAAAGGGCGCCATGGCCAAGCAGTTGCCCTATCCCGTGATGCGCGAGATCTTCGCGCGGTTCCAGGCCGCCGAGCCGGAACCCAAGGGCGAGTTGCACCATACCAACGCCTTCACCCTCGTCGTGGCCGTCGCGCTCAGCGCGCAGGCGACGGACGCGGGCGTCAACAAGGCCACCGCGAAGCTCTTCCAGATCGCCGACACGCCCGAGAAGATGCTGGCGCTCGGCGAAGAGGGCGTGATCGAGCATATCAAGACCATCGGCCTCTTCCGCAACAAGGCGAAGAACGTCATCAAGCTGAGCCGCATCCTGGTCGAGGAGTATGGCGGCGAGGTGCCGTCCTCCCGCGCTGCCCTGCAATCGCTGCCCGGCGTGGGGCGCAAGACCGCGAACGTGGTCCTCAACATGTGGTGGCGCTTTCCCGCGCAGGCGGTCGACACGCATATCTTCCGCCTCGGCAACCGCGCCGGCATCGCGCCGGGCAAGGATGTCGACGCCGTCGAGCGCGCCATCGAGGACAACGTGCCGGCGGAATTCCAGCTTCACGCCCATCACTGGATGATCCTGCACGGCCGCTACATCTGCGTCGCGCGCAAGCCGAAATGCGGTGCCTGCCTGATCGCCGACCTGTGCCAATACGAGGACAAGACCGAATGACCAAGACCTATGACCTTGTCGGGATCGGCAATGCCATCGTCGACGTGATCTCCCATGGCGACGACAGCTTCCTCGACAACATGGGGATCGAGAAGGGCATCATGCAGCTCATCGACCGCGAGCGGGCCGAGCTGCTCTATGCCGCGATGCGCGAGCGGGTGCAGACGCCGGGCGGATCGGTCGCCAACACGATCGCGGGCGCGGGCACGCTGGGGCTGGCGACCGCGTTTCTGGGCAAGGTCAGGGATGACGCACTGGGGCGCTTCTACGCCGCGGGGATGACGGAACAGGGCATCGACTTTCCCAATCCGCCGGTTGCCGATGCGCAGGCGCCGACCTCGCGCTCGATGATCTTCGTCTCGCCCGACGGCGAGCGGTCGATGAACACCTATCTCGGCGCGGGCGCCGATTTCGACGCGGAGGACGTTGACGCAAGCGTCGCGGGTGCCGCGCGCTGGCTGTTTCTCGAGGGGTATCTTTACGACAAGCCCGAGGGGAAATCCGCCTTCACCGCCGCCGCCGAACACTGTCGCAAAGGCGGCGGCAAGGTGGGCATCACGCTGTCCGATCCCTTCTGCGTCGACCGCCACCGCGCCGATTTCCTGACGCTGATCTCGGGGCAGATGGATTACGTGATCGGCAATCACGAGGAATGGCTGGCGCTCTACCAGACCGACGATCTCGAGGCCGCGCTGGCGCAGGCCGCCACGATCTGCGACATCGTCGTCTGCACCCATTCCGGCGAGCCGGTGAAGATCATCCAGGGCGCGGCCCGTGTCGAGGTGCCGGTCACGCGGATCACGCCCGTCGATGCCACCGGGGCGGGTGACCAGTTTGCCGCCGGGTTCCTGTCGGGGCTGGCCATGGGCCGCGACCTCGAGACGGCCGGGCGGATGGGCGTGGCCGCGGCGGCCGAGGTCATCCGCCATGTCGGCCCGCGCCCGGCGCGCCCGCTGTCCGAGGTGATGGCCGAGGCGGGCCTCGGCTGACAAGCCATAGCCTTCCGCCTCGTTCCTCCGTCAGGTGCGCGGCACATGTGTCACAGAACTGTCATGTGATTCTGGTGTAAGCCCGGCACGGTCGCACCCCCGAGACCGGGGATGTGGGGCAGGCCCGCGACCTGGCGCACCGGCGCGTCCCGGACCCTGCGAGCCGTGGGAGCAGGCGCATGGACGACCCGATCTACATTTCCGCCCTTCTCGCGATGGGCCTGATGCTGAAGCTCGCCGGCTTCGCGGTGCGCGACGAGTTGATGCTGCGCGGCCTGGTGAGTGCCGGCATCTTCTGCGACATGCTCTTCTACCTGTTGCGCACCGATCAGGTGCTGCTGTCGGTGGGTGCCAATGCCGCGCTGGTGACCGTCAACCTGACGCTGATCGCCCTGATCCTGCTGGAGCGGACGACCTGGGGCATGACCGCGGAAGACCGTGCGGTCTTCACGCATTTCGCGACCCTGACGCCGGGCCAGTTCCGCAAGCTCATGCGCATTCACCGCCGCGACCACGTCGACCCCGGCGCGGCCCTCGCACAGGAGGGCGCGCCGGTCGATGACCTGATGCTGGTTCTCGCCGACCGGATCACGATCACCAAGGGCGGCGAAAGCTTCGCGATCGCAGGGCCGTCCTTCGTGGGGGAACTGGCGCTCCTGACGCGGCAACCGTCGAGCGCGGATGTGCACCTTCCCGATGGTGGCACCGTCATCCGGTTCCCGACGGTGCAGATGCTCGCCCTGATGGAGGCCTCGCCCAGCCTCGACAACGCCATCGTGGCGCTCTTCGGCGACGAGATGGCGCGCAAGCTGGCCGACAGCGTGCCCATGGCCCGCGCGGCCCTGCGGCGTGCCGAGCCCCATGCGCATCACAGCGATCCCAACACCACAAGGGCCACGGCAGGGGCGGCGGATGTGGTGGGACAAGTCCGCCACCGCTGACGCTGCGGCGCCTTGACCGCCGACGGAAAAGGACGTTCCTTCCTGCGCATGTCCACACGCGTGTCTTCTCCTTCCGCCAACCCGGCGACCGACCGCCCCATCGCCCGCATGGCGCGGCTCCTGTCGCGGCACGGGGCGTTTGCCGCGGTTCCGAAAGAGGCGCTGGAGCGGCTCGTCGCGGCCTGTTCGACGGCGCGCTTCGCCCCGGGCGAGACCCTGATGCGCCAGGGTGAGGCGGGCGACGCCGCCTTCCTGATCCTGTCGGGCGCGGTCGCGGTCGAGGTCGAGGGCGCGCTCGGGAAAAGCGTGGTCGCGCAGCTCGAAACCGGCGAACTGGTGGGCGAACTGGCGGTCTTCGCCGAGACCCCACGCACCGCAACCATCCGCGCAGAGGTGGCGACCGAGGCGCTGGTCATCGCGCATGACACCATCCGCGAGGCGGCCCTGCGGGAGCCGGACATCGTGATGTCGGTGATTGCCGCGCTCGGCACCCGGATCGGACAGGTGAACGCCGCGCTCGTCACGCTGACCCAGGCCAGCCGTGCGCTGTCGGAGGGGCGCTTCTCGCCCGAGATGCTGGACACGCTCAACCGGCAGGCCGACGAGCTGGCCCATTTCGCCGAGGTGTTCCGCGACATGGCCGCGGAGATCGAGGAAAAGCGCGCGCTGCGCCACGAGATGGAGACCGCCGCCGCGATCCAGCGCGCCTTTCTGCCCGCCGACGTCCCGCGCGGCGGCGCGGCGGACTGGGTCGAGGTCTCGGCCCGCATGGTGCCCGCGCGCAATGTCGGCGGGGATTTCTACGATTTCTTCCGCATCGGCGAGCGCACCCTCGCCTTCGCGGTCGGCGATGTCTCGGGCAAGGGCACGCCGGCGGCGATGTTCATGGGCGTGGCGCGCACGGTGCTGAAAACCGTCACCCGCGATGTCTGCGGCGCAGAAGCCTTGGCCGAAGGCCAGGCCGGGGCCATCCTGTCGCGGGTCAATGATGCGCTGGCCGAGGACAACGCCTCCTCCATGTTCGTCACGCTCGCGCTGGGGCTTCTCGATCTCGAAACCGGTGCGCTCGACCTTGCCACGGCGGGCCATGAGGAGGCGGTCCTGCTGCGCGTCGGAGATGCCGCGCCGGAGCTTCTGGCCGTCAGCGGCCCGGCGCTTGGCCTGTTCGACGGGGTGCCGATCGGCGGCCGGGCGCTGACGCTCGCGCCCGGTGACCGGATCGTCTTCGCAACCGACGGCGTGACCGAGGCCTTCGACCGGGATCGCCATGTTTTCGGCTGGGACAGGTTCTTCGACGCATTGCCGGACGGGGCGGCCACGGCCAGGGCTTCGGTCGATGCGCTCTTCGCCGAGGTCGCGGGCTTCGTGGGCGAGGCGCCGCCCTCGGACGACATCACGGCGCTGGTGCTGCGCTACCTTGGTCCGCCCGGCAGGTGAGGGTCAGGACGTTGTCCTGCCCCGTCCGGGCATAGGACAGATCCTGAGCGGTCTCGCGGATCAGCTTGATGCCGAAGCCGCCGATCTGCGCCGTCTCCATTCCATGCATCGCCTCGGCCATGGGCCCAGCCAGCGGATCGAAGGGCCGCCCGTTGTCGCGGATCTCGGCGGTGATGCCATCGGCATCGGACCAGAGCGTGACCCTGAGCCGGGGCGCCGCGATGCCGTCGAAGGCGTAGGAGACGACATTCGCGATCGCCTCGTTGAGGCAAAGCTTCATGTCCCCGAGCACCCGCTCGGGCAGACCGGAAGCCGCCGTCTGCGCGGCATACCAGTCGTTGAGCATAGCCACCGCGGCAAGGCGGGGCGGCAGGTCGAGGGTCGCGGGGGACGTATCCGGACCGAGGGGCGGCATCAGCCGAAGGCGGCGCGCGCCGCGGCCTCGTCCTCGACCACGGGCACGAGCGTGTCGACGCCGGTCGAGGTCAGAACCCGCCGGGCCGCCTCGTTCGGGCCGAGGATCACCAGCTT
>CBFIFZ010000189.1:0-5317 GCA_965661995.1 Roseicyclus sp. | reverse complement strand
TCCAAGGCCTTCAACTACGCCAAGCCCGTCTCCCTGATCCGCGAGCTTGTCCGCCAGTCCACCGGCCCCGGCGACCTCGTCCTCGATTTCTTCGCGGGCTCCGCCACCACGGCGCAGGCCGTGATGGAGCTGAACGCCGAGGATGGCGGCGACCGGCGGTTCATCATGGTCTCCTCGACCGAGGCGACGACGGATGAGCCGGAAAAGAACCTCTGCCGCGACGTGACCGCCGAGCGCATCCGCCGCCTGAACGCCAGCGAAGATGCGAAATACGCCGAGCTCGCCGCGCCCTTCGCCTATCTGCGCACCCACGAGATCGCCTTCGAGGACCTCGACTACGACCTGACGCCCGCCGATGCCTGGGCCGCGCTGGACACGCTGCACGGCCTGCCGCTGACGCTTTACGAGGACGGCGCGGGCTGGGCCGCGCATGAGGGCGAGGGGGTGACGCTGGTCCTGGTCGACCGGTTCGCGCCCGCGCTGCTCGACTGGCTGGGGCCGCGGGCGCGGAGCAACGTCTTCGTCTATGCCTGGGCGCCGGGACAGGTCGCGCGCGACCTCGCGGGCCTCGACATCGAGGTGCGCGGGGTGCGCGACACGCTGGTGCGGGGGTTCCAGCAATGAGCGGGGGGCGTCACGCGCTGGCCGATTTCCAGGCGCGCGCCGTCGATGGCGTCTCGGGCGTGCTGCGCAAGGTGGCCGAGGACCACGACGCCCGCCCCGACGCGCGCGCCGAGATCGCGCTGAGACGCGGCGTGACGCTGCTGCAAAGCCCGACCGGGTCGGGCAAGACCCTGATGCTGGGCCGCGTGCTGGAGGGGCTGCGCGGGGCGCTGTCGCGGCCTGTCGTGTGGTTCTGGTTCGCCCCCTATGCCGGGCTGGTCGCCCAGACCCGCGACGCGCTGGTCGCGCAATGCGGATCGCTGCGCGTGCGCGACGTGACCGTGGACCGCGAGCCGGTGGGCACGCGCGACGGCGATGTCTTCGTGCAGACATGGGGCTCGGTCGCGGCCAACAACAAGGACGCCCGCCGCGTGCGCCGCACGAAGGAGGCGGCGCTGTCGCTCGATGACCTGATCGCCGAGCTGCGTGACCGCGGGTTCTTCGTGGGCGTGGTGATCGACGAGGCGCATCTGAATTTCGGTGCCTCGGCCAAGGTGGCGGCCGGGTTCTACCTCGAGACGTTGCGGCCGGATTTCACCATCCTCGCCACGGCGACGCCGAACGACGACAAGCTGGTGGAGTTCGAGCGCAAGGCCGGGATCGAGGTGGCGAGCCGCGTGGTGGTGGCGCGCTCGGACGTGGTGGCCGCGGGGCTGAACAAGGAAGGGCTGATGCTGGGCGTCCTGAGGATGCGGGAGGAGGACCGCGACCTGATCGACCACGAGCAGGCGACGCTGACCGCCGGCTGGACCCAGCATTGCCGGGTGAAGGAGCGGCTTGTCGAGCGTGGCCTCGGCGTCGTGCCGCTGATGCTGGTGCAGGTCGAGAACGAGGCGCAGGGCGGGGCCGACCCGGTGGCGCGCGTGCGCCAGAAGCTTTTGGAGATCGGTGTGCCGGACAGCGCCATCGCCGCGCATACCTCGGGCCAGCCCGATCCGGATTTCCACACGCTGGCCTATGACCCCGACACCGAGGTGCTGATCTTCAAGGTGGCCGTGGCGACCGGTTTCGACGCGCCCCGCGCCTGGACGCTGGTGTCGGTGCGGCCCAACCGCGGGCGCGAGTTCGGCTTGCAGATCGTCGGACGCATCATGCGCGTGCATCCCGCCGTGCGCCCGATCCACGGCGAGGACCCGGTGCTGGACCGGGGCTATGTCTTCCTGACCGACCCCGAAAGCCAGACCGGCCTCGATGCCGCCGTCGAGGAGGTGAAGGCGGTGCGCGAAAGCATCGAGCTGATCACCGACCGGCTGGACGTGCAGGAGTTCGGGACGGCGTCCCGGCCGCTCGGGTTCTCCGACGTGGCGCGGATGGCCGGGCCGACACCGCCGCGCCCCGCCACGCCCGAGGACCGGCAGCTGCGCCTCGGCGCGCTGGTCGAGGCCGGGCTCGTGCCGCCCGACATGGCGGAGCGCCCCGCCGAGGACCAGGACAAGGCGATCCTGGCGGGGGAAACCTGGCAGCAGATGGTGCAGACGCCGCTGTTCGGCGCTCTGCCCGAGACCGCCGCGCCGGGCCGCCCGGCCCTGCCGGGGCCCGATGTGGTCGCCTACCCGTTGCGCGAGGACCTGGGCGTGCCCCGCGCCTTGTGGAGGGAACTTCCCCCCGAGCCGACGCGCATGAACGAATTGGTCGATGACATCGCAAGGGGGTTTTGCCAGGTGTCCGGGGTTCTGTCCCTGATCCAGAAGACCCGCACGAAGGCGGTTCTGACCCTTCGGGACCTGTTCCTCGAGGACTTCGGAGAGGACGTCGCGCTGCATCTGCGCCTGTCGAATGCCCGCGTCGCGGCAAAGGCCCAGATGGCGTTCGATTTCAACGACTCGATCGACCCCAGGCTTCTGAAGCGCGCCATGGTCGGCGAGTTGCGCCGGATCATCGACGAGCAGGGCATCGAGGCCGAGGAGGTGGCGATACGTCGGGCGCTGGACCTTGCCGTGATGCGGGAGCCGGACAAGCTGAAGGATGCGATGAAGGCCGCGCAAAGCCGGAGGTCGAGGCTGTCGCGGGATGAGGAAGTGCCGCGGGAACACTACGGCGCACGAGGTCTGACGCCGTCGCGCAAGGGCGCCTATGGCGTCTTTCCTTCCGGCATGAACGAGGAGGAGGCGCGGTTCGCCGAGTTCCTCGATGCCGACACGTCGGGAACGGTTCTATGGTGGCTTCGCAACGTCGAGAACACGCGGTGGGCGACCCGGCTGCTTCTTCCGAGCGGCAAGACCTTCTTCCCCGATTTCGTCGTGGGCATTGCCGGACGGCGCACACCCGACACGATCGCCCTGGTCGAAATCAAGGATGACGGCGAGACGGGGCGCCTTCAGGCCGACCGCAATATCGAGAAGATCCAGGTGCGCCACAAGGAGTATGGAAGCACGTTCTGGGCGGTGCGGCTCAGCGGGAACTGGGAGCGGGTTTCGTTCAACTCCGCGCTCAACCGTATCCAGCCAGAGAGCCTTTTCCGGTTCGAAGACCTGGTCCTTTGACCTCGCTCGCACCACGGGCGACAGAGCCAAACCGGGGCAGTCCTTGGGGCGCCAGAACCCAGGTTCTGATCTTACTTCTTTATGACAGAATTGCGATCCCTTCGGCGCAGTCCCTTGGGCGCAGTCCCTTCAGCGCAGCGGTCTTCTCTCCCGCGCAGGTTTCCCGCACGGGGCGCTGCGCCGCTCCCACCAGGCCATGATGACCGGACTATCGGCCCCTTGCCGTCGTTTGGTCGGGATTTTGCGGGCGCAAGTCGCTTTCCTGACGGGCTTCGCACGGAAATGCGGTATCCCCGTGCGCATGTTCCTGAGCGTCTTCGACATCTTCAAGATCGGCGTCGGCCCGTCCTCGTCCCATACCATGGGGCCGATGAGCGCGGCCGCGCGGTTCCTCGCCGACCTGCGCGGGGGACGCGAAAAGGAACCGGGCGCGGGCGAGTTGGCGGCGCTGTCGGCCTCGCTCCACGGCTCGCTGGCCTTCACCGGCAAGGGGCACGCGACCGACCGCGCGGTAATCCTCGGTTTCGCCGGGTTCGAACCCGCAACGCTGGACCCCGACCGCGCCGAGGCGCTGGAGGGAGAGATCCGCGCGACCCGCAGCGTCACTCCGCCGGGCTTGCCGCCGCTGCGGTTCGACCCCGAGACGGACCTTGTCTTCGACTACGGCCCGCCCCTGCCGGGGCATGCCAACGGGCTGATCCTGCGCGCCCATGACGGGGCCGGGAACCTCTATCTCGAAGAGACCTACTACTCCATCGGCGGCGGTTTCATCGCCACCGCGAAAGAGCTTGCCGCGCAGGCGCATGGGGGTGCTGCGGCCTTCCACGAGGAGAAGGAGGCCGCGGGCTACCCCTATCCGTTCGGCTCGGCGGCCGAGATGCTGGCGATGGGCCGCGCCGCGGGCAAGACCATCGCCGAGATGAAATGGGCCAACGAGACGGCGCGGCACCCGGCAAGCGATGTGCGCGCGCGGCTCGATGCCGTCTGGCAGGCGATGGACGATTGCATCGACCGCGGGTTGCGGATGGAGGGGGAACTGCCCGGCGGGCTGCGCGTGAAGCGGCGCGCGAAACATATCCATGACCAGCTGCTGGCCGAGCGCGGCTCGAACCTGGCTCAGCCGCATACGGTGAACGACTGGCTGTCGGTCTATGCCATGGCGGTGAACGAGGAAAACGCCGCGGGGGGCCGCGTCGTGACCTCGCCCACCAACGGAGCGGCGGGGGTGGTGCCCGCCGTGCTGCGCTACTACCGCGACCATTGCATTGGTGCGACCGAGGACGGGCGGCGGCGATTCCTCATGGCGGCCTCGGCCATCGGCGGGCTGATCAAGCACAACGCCAGCATCTCGGGCGCCGAGGTGGGCTGCCAGGGCGAGGTCGGGTCAGCCTCGGCCATGGCGGCGGCGGGGCTGTGCGCGGCGCTTGGTGGCACGAACGAGCAGGTCGAGAATGCCGCCGAGATCGCGCTCGAGCATCACCTCGGCATGACCTGCGACCCGGTCGGCGGGCTGGTGCAGGTGCCCTGCATCGAGCGCAACGGGCTGGGCGCGATCAAGGCCGTTTCGGCGGCCTCGCTGGCCTTGCGCGGCGACGGCACGCATTTCATGCCGCTGGACAATTGCATCGAGGCGATGCGCCAGACCGGGATCGACATGTCGACGAAGTACAAGGAAACCAGCCAGGGCGGACTGGCGGTGAACCTGCCGGAGTGTTGAGCCCCGTTGCGAAGGGCTGTCGCCCGTGGCTATCGTGCGATCATGTCGGTCATCAGTCACATCACCTTGGGCACCAATGATACCGACCGCGCAGGGCGGTTCTACGACGCCGTGCTCGGCGCGCTCGGGTTCGCGCGCCTGCCCAAACCGCCGGGCAAGCCGCCCGCTTATGAAAAGGGCGGCGGGATGCCCACGATCTACCTCTACCCGCCCGAGGATGGTCGCCCCGCGACATGGGGCAACGGCACGCATGTCGCCTTTGTCGCCGAAAACCGTGACGTCGTACACGCCTTCCACGCCGCCGCGTTGCGCGAGGGGGGCAGCTGCGCCGGCCCGCCCGGCCCGCGCCCGCAGTACGGGCCGGACTATTATGCCGCCTATGTCCGCGACCCGGACGGCAACAAGCTTCAGGCGGTGTGTTACGGGGCTGATTGAGGGCCCGTGACCGCGTCGA
>CBFIFZ010000188.1:0-5379 GCA_965661995.1 Roseicyclus sp. | reverse complement strand
AAAAATGCTGTAAAGCGCTCCGGCCTGAATGACGTGACACCGCATACGCTCAAGCACACGGCGGTGACTTGGGCGTTTATGGGAGGAATGACACTTGAGAACGCGTCCGAGTTCTTTGCAACCTCGAGAGACACCCTAGAAAATGTCTACCGTTCGAATAGTCCAGACGCTCAAAAAGAGGCGGCTGAGGTCATGAACTCATACATGGGCGATCTATGCGTCGACGCGTAGAATCACACAGCATACAATTTTCGTGTTTTCAATCGTTGCGGATATCGTTGCGCGGGATGTCTCGACCGAGCCAAAATCTGCTCTAACTCTTTGATAATACTGGTCGGAGTGAGAGGATTCGAACCTCCGACCCCTGCCTCCCGAAGACAGTGCTCTACCAGGCTGAGCTACACTCCGACCGTGCCCGGCGGCATAGCCAAGGGGCGGGGGCTTTGCAAGGGCCGTCTTGGCCTATTCATCGGCCTTCGCGGCGGGCCGCGCCCCCCTCATGGCGCGCGGCAAAAGCGCCGCCACCCTTGGCGCGGCCGGCGAGGCCACCCGGGATCGCGTGCGCAGCACCGGCGTGGTGGTGGATGTGCCGCCGCGATCCTCGCGGAAGACGATGTAGATGCCCGAGGCCACGATCACCGCCGTGCCGATCACCGTCGCCCACTCCAGCCCCTCGTCGAAGAAGACCGCGCCATAGACCGACGCCCAGATGATCTGCGAATACTGCATCGGCGCGACCGTCGCCGCCGTCGCCAGCCGGTAGGCGTAGATCAGCAGCGCCGTTCCGATCAGCGCGAAGGCGGCGATCACCGCAAGCGCCAGCAGGTCGAGCCCCGGCATCGGCTCGTAGACGAAGGGCATCGCCGCCCCCATCAGAACGACATTGGCCATCATCGGGTAAAGGATCAGCACCACCGAGCGTTCATGCTGCCCGATCTTGCGCATGATCACCGCGCCGAAGGCGCCCGTCACCGCCGCGACAAGCGCCGCCAGGTGCCCGAGCGTCAGCTCGGTCGCCCCCGGCCGCAGCACGATCAGCACGCCGCCCAGGCCGACCAGCACCGCCAGCGCGCGCCGGATGCCCACCCGCTCGCCCAGCATCGGAATGGCCAGCAGCGTGATCAGGAGCGGCGCGGCGAAAAGAATCGCGTAGACCTGCGCCAGCGGCAGCACGCTGAAGGCGTAGAAGGCCGTCGCCGCGGTGATCACGGTGGCTCCGGTCGAAGCGCCGTCCACAGCGGGTAGACCGGGCGCAGGCTCGCTTCCTTGGCGTCGCGCATCATCAGGAAGGTCACCATCGGGAACCCGAAGAGCACGCTGAAGAACACGATCTGGAAGGGAGAGTAGCTTCCGCCGAGATACTTGATCAGCACGTCATGCGTGGCGAAGACGCCGAAGGCCGCCAGCGCCAGCGCCACGCCGCGCAATTGGGACGATGTCTCGAACGGCATTGGGCCTCGGGGATCTGGATGCCGTTAGCGTTACCAGCCCTGCACCACGGTGCAAGAGGCCTGCCCTGTCATTTACGCAATGCAGGCAGTCCCACACCGGTTGCCTCGAACCCGCCATCGACGGCGAGCGTCTGTCCGCTGATGTAGCTGGCCCTGTCGGAACAGAGGAACGCGATCGCCTCGGCAATCTCCCGCTCGCTGCCGTAGCGGTTCAGGGGAATGGCGTCGTGATAGGCGTCGATGATGTCCTGCGTGTGGACCGCCATCGCCAGTTTCGTGCGCACCGGGCCGGGGCAGACGCAATTGGCGCGAACGCCATGCTCGCCCAGTTCCACCGCCTGCTGCTGCGTCAGCTGGATCACCGCCGCCTTGGACGTGCCATAGGCCACCCGCAGGGTCGAGGCGCGCAGGCCCGAGATCGAGGCAATGTTGACGATGGCGCCCCGGGCGGCCTTGAGGGCAGGGGTGAGCGCCTGCGTCATCAGGAAGACCCCGTCGAGGTTGGTCTCCATCACGGTACGCCAGCGGCCGAAATCAGTCGTCTCGATCGGTCCGAAATCGGCCACGCCCGCGTTGTTCACCAGCGCGTCGAGGCCCGCCTCGAGCCCGGCCTCGGTCACGATCCGCGCGACATCGGCGGGGATCGAAACGTCGGCGAGGATCGGCTGCGCGCCCGTCAGGTCGGCGGCAGCCGCCTCCAGCGCTGGCGCGTCCCGGTCGACCATCACCACGCGCCATCCCTCTTCGAGGAACAGCTGCGTGGTGGCCAGACCGATGCCGCGCGCAGCACCGGTGACCAGCGCCGTCTTCACGCTCAGACGCTCGCGGCCAGCTTGGCGACGATGGCATCGCCCATCTGGGTGGTGCTGACGGGCGTCACGCCCTCTTCGCCCAGAAGGTCCGCGGTGCGCACCCCGTCGGCGAGAACCGCGTTCACCGCCGCTTCCAGCCGCTCGGCCTCGGCCCCGAGGTCGAAGGAATAGCGCAGCGCCATCGCGAAGCTGAGGATACAGGCGATCGGGTTCGCCTTGCCCTGGCCCGCGATATCGGGGGCCGAGCCATGCACCGGCTCGTAGAGCGCCTTGGGCCGGCCGTTCTCCATCGGCGCGCCGAGGCTGGCCGAGGGCAGCATGCCGAGCGAGCCGGTCAGCATCGCGGCAAGGTCCGACAGAAGGTCGCCGAACAGGTTGTCGGTCACGATCACGTCGAACTGCTTGGGCCAGCGGGTCAGCTGCATCGCGCCCGCATCGGCGTACATGTGCGACAGCTCGACATCGGGGTATTCCGCGTCATGGATTTCCTGCACCACGTCGCGCCACAGGATGCCCGACTCCATCACGTTGGCCTTCTCCATCGAGCAGACCTTGTTGCCCCGCTTGCGCGCCATCTCGAAGGCCGAGCGGGCGACGCGAGCGATCTCGGATTCCGTGTAGCGTTGGGTGTTGATCCCCACGCGCTCGTTGCCTTCCTTGATGATCCCGCGCGGCTCGCCGAAGTAAACGCCGCTCGTCAGCTCTCGGATGATCATGATGTCGAGGCCCGCGACCACGTCCTTTTTCAGCGACGAGAAATCGGCCAGCGCGTCAAAGCACTGCGCCGGGCGCAGGTTGGCGTAAAGGTCCATCTCCTTGCGCAGGCGCAGCAGCCCGCGCTCAGGCTTCACGCTGAAGTCGAGCACGTCGTATTTCGGCCCGCCCACGGCGCCCAGCAGGACGGCATCGACCTCTTGCGCCTTGGCCATCGTCTCGTCGGTCAGCGGCGTGCCATGCGCGTCATAGGCGGCCCCGCCCACCAGGTCCTCGGACACGTCGAAGGCGATGCCCTGCGTGCCGAACCAGTCGATGACCTTCCGCACCTCGGCCATGACTTCGGGGCCGATCCCGTCGCCGGGAAGAATGAGCAAGGAGCGGGTGGTCATGTCTGTTGTCCCTCTGGAGATACGTTGCGCCTCGCCTACCCCGCGCCCTGCGGAGCGTCAAGAAAGCAGGGGGGACAGGTGACGATCCAATGCATCCCAGACGGCCGCGATACGCGGCTGGTGCCGCAAATCGGGATGTGCGGTCAGCCAGACCGGCAGCACCGGCAAGGGCACATCGGGCAGGATGCGGCGCACACCGGGCGTGCGATCCGCAACCGCGGACTGCCCCACGCCGATGCCGCAGCCTGCGACGACGAGATTCCAGTAGGCCACCTGGTTGTCGGTGCAGGTCGCGAACCAGTCGCGGGTTACGTCGAAGCCCACCGCTCGCATGCCATGCACCAACTGCTCGTCGCGGTCGAAGCCGACCATCCGATGCGCGCGCAGCTCTGCCGCCGTCCTCGGCTCGCCGTGGCGCTCCAGGTAACGGTCCGCGGCGTAGAGGCCCAGCGGAAGATCCCCCAGGTGCCGGGTGATCATGTCGAGCTGCGTGGGGCGGTACATCCGCAACGCAAGATCAGCCTCGTGAAACAGCAGGTTCTCGGTGGTGTCGCTGGCGACGACATCCACGTCGATCCCGGGGTGGCTGCGTTGCAGGTCGGCCAGGATGTCCGGCAGCAGGTGCACCGTGACGAAGACCGAGGCGGTCAGCCGCACGCGGCCCTCGGCGGCCTGCGAGCGACCCGTCGCCTGCAGGGACAGCCTTTGGACGGCCTCCCGCATGTCGCGCGCCATCGGCAGGATCGTCTCGCAGAAGGCCGTCGGCCTCAATCCGCGTGCATGACGCTGGAACAGGGGCGTGCCCAGCACCGCCTCGGCGCTGCGCAGGTGGCGGCCCACGGTCGGCTGGCTCTGGCCCAGCACGCGCGCCGCACCCGACAGCGAGCCCTCTTCGGCCACGGCAAGCAGCGTGCGCAGAAGGGACCAGTCAAGATCGCGCGAGATATCCATTCATAAATGAATATCCATTAATCGAATTAGCGCAATGTTCTTTCGATTTTGCATGGCGCATCACGGGCCCATCCCATGGGAAAGGAATGTGCAATGGCCCGAACCGTCCTCATCCTCGGCGCGAGCGGCCGCTTCGGCCAAACCGCGGCAACCGCCCTCGACGCGGCAGGCTGGCAGGTCCGCAGGTTCGACCGCGCCCGAGATGACCTGGCGACGGCGGCCCGCGGCGCCGATGTGATCGTGAACGGCTGGAACCTTCCCTACGCCCGTTGGGACGCCGAGATCCCGCGCCTGACCGCGTCGGTCATCGAAGCCGCACGGGGCGCCGGCGCGGCGGTGATGATGCCCGGCAACCTCTATGTCTATGGGCGCGATCTGCCGCAGGTCCTGTCCGCAGGGACACCGCATCGCGCAACCCACCCCCTCGGCCGTATACGGCGCGAGATGGAGGCGGCCTATCGCGCATCGGGTGTAAAGACCGTCGTGCTGCGAGCAGGGGATTTCCTCGATACCGAGGCGTCGGGCAACTGGTTCGACCGCGTCCTCTGCGCCCGGTTCGCCAGCGGCCGGTTCAGCTATCCCGGTCCCATGGATATCCCGCACGCATGGGCCTTTCTGCCCGACCTGGGCGAGGCGCTGGTGCGGGTCCTGGACCAGGTCGATGACCTGCCCGGCTTTTCCGATCTGCCCTTCGACGGCCACACCGCCACCGGCGGGGACATGGCCGCGGCCCTCGCGCGCATCACCGGTCGCCCGGTTCGGGCGGGGTCGATGTCATGGCTTCCGATCCAGCTCGCCCGGCCGTTCTGGCCCGAGGCGCGGCATCTGCTGGAGATGCGCTACCTCTGGCAGCGCCCCCACCAGGTCGACGGCGCGGCACTGGACGCGGTGATCGGCCCGGTCCCGCGGACCGACCTCGACACCGCGCTGGGCCGGGCCGTCGCGCCCCTGCTTCAACAGGCCAGGTCGACCCAGACCAACCGGTGATCCGAGGCGGCGGCCACGACCGAGAGGGGCAGGCCTTCGCCGTCGCCCTCGGGCCAGACCACGCCCGCATCC
>CBFIFZ010000187.1:0-5570 GCA_965661995.1 Roseicyclus sp. | reverse complement strand
CGCGCAGCCGCAGCGCGCGGGAGGCGAAGGCACGCACCGGGGCCTCGTCCTCGACCAAAAGCACGACGCGCGCCCGGTCCTCTTCCCCGGACCCGTCGATGGGCGCGGCTGGTTGCAGGCTTTGGTCCTTGTCGGGTTCATCGACCTTCACCTTGGAAAGGTCGGGTCCGGCAGCGGGCGGTGCGGCCTCCCGCCGTGCCGCTTGCGGCCTTGCGGCAGCGGCCTGTTCCGCGATCAGCCGGTCATTGATCTGCTGGCCGGACGACACGCCCCCTGCGCCCGTTGCGGCAGGGAGGACCCCATCGGTTTCGGGCAGGTCATGGGTCGGAATGTAGATCGTGAAGGTCGTGCCGGCATCGACCACGCTATCGACGAAGATATAACCGCCGGTCTGCTTGACGATGCCATAGGCCATCGACAGGCCCAGCCCCGTCCCCTCTCCCGCGCGCTTGGTGGTCCAGAACGGCTCGAAGATGCGGGCGAGCTTGTCGGGCGGGATGCCGTGGCCCTGGTCGCGCACGCGGATCGTGACATAGCGGCCCACGGGCACTTCCGCCCGGTCACGGTGCAGCGGCTCGGCCAGGTGCACGACGCGGGTTTCGACCCGGATCTCGCCGCCCCCCGGCATCGCGTCGCGGGCGTTGACGACCAGGTTCATGATGACCTGGTCGAGCTGCCGGCGGTCGGCGCGGATCGGCAGAAGGCCCGGATCATGGCTGAGCGTGAGGGTGATCTTCTCGCCCACCAGCCGGTTCAGCAGGTGCACAAGCTCGCCCATCGTGTCGCGCAGGTCGATCGTCTCGGGCTCGAGCGTCTGCTTGCGCGAAAACGCGAGCAACTGGCCCACCAGCGCCGCGGCGCGGTTGGCGTTCTGGTTGATCTGCACGAGATCGGCGAAATCCGGGTCCCCCTCGTCATGGCGCAGGAGCATCAGGTCGCAATGCCCTGAAATCGCCGTCAGCAGGTTGTTGAAGTCATGCGCCACCCCGCCGGCCAACTCGCCGATCGCCTGCATCTTCTGGCTCTGGACGAATTGCCGCTCCATCGTCTTCAACTCGGTCGCGTCATGCAGCACCGCCAGCAGCGAGGGGCCGGTCGCGTCGGTGATGCGGCTCAGGCTGACCTGCAGGAACTGCTCGGCATCCTTGCGGCGGGCGCGCACCACCTCGGAGCGGTTCGGGATCCGCTCGGCCAGCGTGTCCATCACCCAGTCGTTCACCGGTCGGCCCAACCCCTCCACGATGCTCGAGAGCGGCCCGCCCGCCTCGGGCGACAGGCCCAGAAGGCGCTGCGCATGCCGGTTCGACGCCAGGAGCCGCCCGTCCGACCCGATATGCAGAAGCGCCACCGGCAGCGCCTCGAAGGCGCGCGCAGCGACCGAGGCCGCGGGCGGCTCGGCCAGGCCCGGCACGGCATAGACCTCGCGCCGGCCGTCCTGCGCGGGGACGATGACCGGGATCACCTCGATCGGGCCATCGGCCGAGACGAGGCGGCTGCGCCGACCCGGGACGACCGGCACGTCGTCGAAGACCTCGGCGAGCGCGGTGGCGCGGCGCCCGAGAACGTCGCGCATCGCCGAATTCATCGACAGGATCGTGTCGGACTGGCTGACCACCATCATCGGCAGGCCGATCCCCTCGCCCGCGTGATGGGCCACCACCCCCTGGTCGTCGAGGCGCCACAGGATCCCCTCGCCCAGCCGGTAGGCCGTCAGCTTGACCGCACCGCGCGGTGTCACCACGGTTTCGGTCGCCACGTGGCGCCGGGCAAGGGCCGTCTCGTGGCGGAAGACGACCGCGGCGGAATTGGGCAGCAGGCCCGAGATCGCCCGCGCCATCGGCTGCCCGCGCCGGTCGCCGAAGCGACGGGTCGCGGCCTCGTTCACGGCGACGATCGCGCCCCCCGGCTCGGTGCAGAAGGAGGGCGCGGGATCATGTGCCATCAGGTCCAGCGCCGTCCGCGCCTGGCGGCCGACACGCCGCGCCCGCAAGAGGCCCCGCGCCGACACGAGCGCGCCCGCGGAAAAGCAGCCGGCCGCCACCGAGACCGCCACCAGCCGCCAGCCGTCGCCCGGAAGGATCAGCCCGAGGAGGATACCCAGAACGCCGAAGGCGACCAGCGTGATCGGTTGCACGGGCGGGCCCGCGCCCGTCAGCAAGCGCCCGCTGACCTCAGCCTCCCGTGACACGCAACCCACCTCCTACCGAACAGAACCATCCCGGCCTCCCTTGTCGCCCGGAATGGTTAAGCGAAGCTTAAGCGAGGACGGGCCCTCGGCAAAGCGATCTCAGGGGGCTTTGAACACGGCGTGAAAGAAGCCGTCCGAAGCGTCGAGCGGGGTTTCGGCGCGCTGGTGAAGGCAGGTCCAGCTCGGGTGTGCCTCGAGGAACCAGGCAAGTTGGTCCTCGTTCTCGGAGGCGAAGAGCGAGCAGGTCATGTAGACGAGCCGCCCGCCGGGCCGCACGAGCCGCGCCGCCTCCAACAGGATTTCCGCCTGCACGGTCTCGAGCTCCGCCAGCCGCCCGGGCGTCAGGCGCCATTTCGCCTCCGGGTCGCGGCGCCAGGTGCCGGAGCCCGAACAAGGCACGTCGCACAGCACCGCGTCGAAGGGCGCGGCCCCCGGCAGATCGGCGGTTGCCAGCTGCCGGATCGTCACCCCCGCCCGCGCCGCGCGGGCAGGCAGGTCGCGCATCCGCGCGGGGCTTGCGTCATGGGCGAAAAGCGCGGCCTCGCTCAGCGCCGCGATGGCGAGCGCCTTGCCGCCCCCGCCCGCGCAATAGTCGAGGATGCGGCCCGCCGCGGGCCAGTCCACCGCCTCGACCGCGCGCTGTGCGGACAGGTCCTGCACCTCGACCCAACCATCGAGATAGGCCGCGGAGGATTTGACCCGCCGCGCCCCGGATGTGACCTCGAGCGCCCTGCCCCCCCGTTCATCCGCTCGTGCGTCGACACCGCCCTCGGCCAGCCGTGCGATTGCCCCGTCAAGCGTCGTGCGGCGTGTATTGACCCGAAGCCAGACCGGCGCGCGATGCCGCATCGCCTCCAGCAGCGCGTCGAGCCGGTCACCTGCCCGCCCTGCAAGCGCGGGCCGCATCCAGTCCGGCACGTCGACCTCGGGGCCGGGCATGGGCGCGGCGAACCCGGCCTCCTCCTCTGACAACGGCGCGGGCGCATGCCCTTGCCCGGAGAAGACCGTGGCCGGGTCCGTGCCCTGCAGCCGCATGAGGCCGATCATCAGCGCCCGGCCCGTCTCGCCGCCGCCCAAGGCCGCCGCGCTGCCGCGCTGGCGCAGAACGTCATAGACATGGTCGCGCACCGCCGCCCGGTCGCCGGACCCGGCATAGCGCGCGCCGCGCGCCCAGTTCGTCAGGGCCTGTTCGACGGGCTGCCCCCCGGCCCAGGCGTCGAGCACGCCGATGGCCGCGGCGACACGCGCGCCCGGGGTCACTGCATCACCTCGGGATCACCGCGCAAGCCGTTCACCCCATGCGGTAATTCGGGCTTTCCCGCGTGATCTGCACGTCATGGACATGGCTTTCCTTCAGCCCCGCGCCGGTGATCCGCACGAAGCGGCAGTTCGCGCGCATCTCCTCGACCGTGGCGCAGCCGGTGTAGCCCATCGCCGCCCGAAGACCACCGATCAGCTGGTGAATTACCGTGCCCGCCGGCCCCTTGTAGGGCACCTGCCCCTCGATCCCCTCGGGCACCAGCTTGTCGCTGGCGGCATCCTTCTGGAAATACCGATCCGCCGAGCCGCGCGCCATGGCGCCCAGGCTGCCCATGCCCCGGTAGCTCTTGAAGCTGCGCCCCTGGTAGAGGATCACCTCGCCCGGTGCCTCGTCGGTGCCCGCGATCATGCTGCCGACCATGGCGCAATGGGCGCCCGCGGCGATCGCCTTGGCGAAATCGCCCGACATCTTGATCCCGCCATCCGCGATCACCGGCGTGTCGCTCTCGGCGGCGGCGGCGGCGCAATCCATGATCGCGGTCAGCTGCGGCACGCCCACGCCCGCCACGACTCGTGTCGTGCAGATCGAGCCCGGACCGATGCCGACCTTGATCGCATCCGCCCCCGCCCCGATCAGCGCCCGCGTCGCCTCGGCGGTGGCGACATTGCCGGCCACCACCTGCACGGCGTTGGACAGCTTCTTCACCCGCTCGACCGCGCGCGCGACGCCCTCGGAATGGCCGTGGGCGGTGTCGATCACGATCAGGTCGCAGCCCGCGTCGATCAAGGCCTCCGACCGCTCGAATCCCGCGTCGCCCACCGTGGTGGCCGCGGCCACGCGCAACCGGCCCAGCTCGTCCTTGCAGGCATTGGGGTTCACCACCGCGCGCTCGGTGTCCTTCAGCGTCAGAAGGCCCGTGAGCTTGCCTGCGGCATCGGTGACCAGGAGCTTCTCGATCCGCCGCGCCTTCATCAGGCTGATCGCCTCGGCCCGGTCGGCGGGCTCGCGCAGGATGGCTAGGTTCTCGGCCGTCATCATCACGCGCACCGGCGTGTCGTCGGCCTGCGCAAAGCGCATGTCGCGGTTGGTGACGATGCCCAGAACCCGGCGCTGCTCATCGACCACCGGAAAGCCGGAAAAGCCGTAGCGCTCGATCAGCGCGCGGGCGTCGGCCAGCGTCTGGTCGGGCGTCAGGGTAATCGGGTTGTAGACGATCCCGCTCTCGAAGCGCTTGACGCGCCGCACCTCGCGCGCCTGTTCCTCGACGCCCAGGTTGCGGTGGATCACGCCCATCCCGCCCGCCTGCGCCATGGCGATGGCCATGCGCGCCTCGGTCACCGTGTCCATCGCGGAACTGAGCAGCGGAATGTTGAGCGTGATGGCCTTGGTCACGCGGGTGCGGGTATCGGCATCCGACGGCAAGACAGAGCTTGCGCCGGGAACCAGCAGAACGTCATCGAAGGTCAGCGCCTCGCGAATCTCCATCGGGATCTCCTCGGATCGGGGATTGCGTTGCGCGTGCCCTATCCCATGGGTCGGGGCCAAAGGGAAGCCCGAAATCTGGGGTCAGCCGCGAAAGCCTGTCGCCACGACGAATTTCTCGGAACTGTCCGACCGGCTCGCGGGCGGTTTCACGTTCGCGACCTTGTCGAACCGCTGCTTGAGCAGCGTCTGAAGGCTCGTCTCGGCGCCACCGGCCAGAACCTTGGCGACGAAGGTGCCCCCCTCCTCCAGCACGTCGAAGGCGAGCGCCGCGGCCGCCTCGCACAGCGCCACGATGCGCAAATGGTCGGTCTGCTTGTGCCCCGAGGAGGACGCCGCCATGTCGCTCATCACGACATCGGCACGGCCACCCAGCCACGCCTTCACCTTGTCGTCCGCGCCATCCTCCATGAAGTCGAGCACATGCAACTCGACTCCCGCGATCGGCTCCACCTCCTGCAGGTCGACGCCGATGATCCGACCCACCGCCTTGCCCGATTTCTCGCCCAACGCGTTGATCCGCGGCACGGCCACCTGGCACCAGCCGCCCGGCGCACAGCCAAGGTCCACGACCCGCGCGCCGGGCACGAGAAAGCGGTACCTGTCGTCAAGTTCCAGGATCTTGAAAGCCGCGCGCCC
>CBFIFZ010000186.1:0-5612 GCA_965661995.1 Roseicyclus sp. | reverse complement strand
GATCACGGTCGCCTATCGCGACTGGCGGGGCGAGCCGCGCGGCAAGGGCAAGGACCGCGAGAACCTCGGCGACTGCATCGACTGCAACGCCTGCGTCAACGTCTGCCCCGTGGGCATCGACATCCGTGACGGCCAGCAGCTGGAGTGCATCACCTGCGCGCTCTGCATCGACGCCTGCGACGACATCATGGCCAAGGTCGGCAAACCGCGCGGGCTGATCGACTACATGGCGCTGACGGACGAAGCGAACGAACGCGGGGGCAACCCGAAGAAATCGGTCTGGAAGCATATCTTCCGCCTGCGCACGATCATCTACACCGCGCTGTGGTCGAGCATCGGCATCGGCCTGACCGTGATGCTCTTCATCCGGTCGGACATCGACATGACGGTCGCGCCGGTGCGCAACCCGCAGTTCGTGACCCTGTCGGACGGGTCGATCCGCAACACCTACGACGTGCGGATACGCAACATGACCCATGACGAGAGTACCTTCCAGATCACGGTCGCCGCCGATGGCGCGCCCCTGCTGGTCGAGCTGGAGGGGCAGGACGGCAACACCGTCCCCGTCCCGATCGACAGTACCTACCTGCAGCGGGTCTATGTCACCGCGCCCGCGGGTAGCGACCCCGCACAGGCCGAGCGGACCGATTTCCGCTTCTGGGTCGAGGATCTGAGCACCAACACGCGAACCTATACGGACACAACATTCTTCGGGAGGGATCTGGAATGAGTGCGGACGCGAACATGCCCGATACGGGCCGGAAGCTGACGGGGTGGCATGTGCTGGCGATCTTCGTCGGTGGCTTCGGCATCATCATCGGGGTCAATCTCTTCATGGCGTATAGCGCCGTGTCGACCTTCCCGGGGATGGAGGTCTCTTCGAGCTACGCCGACAGCCAGACCTTCGACGAGCGCCGCGACGCGCAACTGGCGCTGGGCTGGAACGCCGGCATCGAGATCCCCGGCGATGGCACGCTGGTCCTGCACCTGGTCGATGACGACGGTGCGCCGGTGGCCCCCGCCGAGCTGACGGCGCTGCTGACCCGGCCCACGAACCAGACCGACGACCAGTTGCTGGAGTTGAGCCGCGTGAACGGCGCATTCGTCGCCCCGGCTGTGCTGAGCGACGGAATGTGGCGTCTGCGCCTGACCGGCACGGCGCGCGACGGCACGGACTATCGCCACAACATCACCTTCCGCCACTTCGATTGAGGTCCGCGCGGTGACCGCCACCTTCGAACATTCCCGCCCCGCGGCCTGCCCGGCTTGCTCGGTCGCGCCGACAGCCGAGCAGCTGGCCGAGCGGCCCGTGGACGCGACGCTGATGCTGTCGCTTCCGGGCATCCATTGCGCGGGCTGCATCTCGGGGGTGGAACGGGCGCTGACCGCGCTGCCGGGTGTGCGGGACGCGCGCGTGAACCTGACGCTGCGCCGCGCCGCCGTGGAGGCGGGGCCGGAGGTGACGGCCGAGGAACTCTGCGCGGTGCTGGAACGCGCGGGCTACGAGGCGCATGAGCTCGACCCCGGCGTGCTTGCCACGACCGCCGCCGACCGTCAGGGCCGCGACCTTCTGATGCGGCTGGCCGTCGCGTTCTTCGCGATGATGAACGTCATGCTTTTGTCGGTCGCCGTCTGGTCGGGGGCCGAGGGCGTGACACGTGACATGATGCACTGGATCAGCGCGATGATCGCCATTCCGGCGGTGATCTTTTCGGGCCGTCCCTTCTACGTGTCGGCCTGGAGCGCGCTCAAGGGGCGGCGGCTCAACATGGACGTGCCGATCACGCTGGCCATCGCGCTGGCGATGGGCACCTCGCTCTACGAGACGATCCTGTCGGGGCATCACGCCTATTTCGACGCGGCGGTGATGCTGTGCTTCTTCCTTTTGGGCGGTCGCTACCTCGACCATCGCACCCGCGCCTCGGCGCGGTCGGCGGCGCAGGAACTGGCCGCGCTGGAAGTGCCGCGCGCGCTGCGCGTGAGTGCGTCGGGGGAAGAGACCGTCTCGGTCGCAGACCTGCGCGTCGGTGACATCGTCCGGGTGAAACCCGGCGGGCGCATTCCCGTCGACGGCCGCGTGATCGCGGGCCAATCCGAGATCGACCGCAGCCTGATGACCGGCGAGAGCCTGCCCGCCTTTGCAGGCGAGAACAGCCTGGTCAGCGCGGGCGAGGTGAACCTGACCGGCCCCCTGACCGTCGAGGTGATGGCCGCGGGACAGGACACCGCGCTGCACCGCATCGCCGATCTCGTCGCCGTGGCCGAGGCCGGGCGCAACAATTACACCTCGCTCGCCGACCAGGCGGCGAAGCTTTACGCGCCGGGGGTGCATATCCTGTCCTTCGTCTCGGCGGTGGGCTGGTATCTCTATACGCAGGACCTGCGCATCGCGCTGAACATCGCGGCCGCCGTCCTGATCATCACCTGCCCCTGCGCGCTGGGCCTTGCCGTGCCCGCCGTGACCACCGCCGCCTCGGGGCGGCTCTTTCGCAAGGGTCTGCTGATCAAGGACGGCACCGCGCTGGAGCGTCTGGCCGAGGCCGACACGGTCGTCTTCGACAAAACCGGCACGCTGACGAACGGCGCGCCCACGCCGCTGGAGCTTGACCGCCTGCCGGAGGAGGCCGCGCGCGTCGCGCTGGCGCTGGCGCGGGGCTCGTCGCATCCACTGGCCGAAAGCCTTGCGCGCGGACTGAGCTTGCGCGGGCTGCGCCCGGCCCATGTCGAGGGGCTGCGCGAAGTGCCGGGCTTCGGCGTGGAAGGAACATGGCGCGGGGAGCGCGTGCAGCTTGGCCGCGCCGCCTGGGTCGGGGCCGACGCGCCCGCCGAAACCGCAACCTTCCTCAGGATCGGCGACGGCGCACCGCGCGCCATCGCCTTCTCCGACACGCTGCGCGAGGGTGCCGAGGAGGTGGTGCAGGCGCTGAAGGCGCAGGGCAAGCGAGTGATCCTTCTGTCGGGCGACACGCAGGCCGCCGTCACCCGCTTCGCCGCGCGGATCGGCATCGACGAGGTCATCGCCGAGGCGTTGCCGCAGGAGAAAGCCGCGCTGGTGGCCGATCTGTCGGACGAGGGCGCCAAGGTGCTGATGGTCGGCGACGGGCTGAACGACACCGCGGCGCTGGCCGCGGCCCATGTCTCGATCTCGCCCGCCTCGGCACTGGATGCGGCGCGCACGGCGTCCGACATGGTGCTGACGGGCCGCAGCCTTGCGCCCATCGCGGATGCGATGCGCACATCGGTCTCGGCGCGTCGGCGCATTCGCGAAAACTTCACCATCGCCACGGTCTACAACGTGCTGGCCGTGCCGCTTGCGGTGGCGGGCCTGTGTTCGCCGCTGATCGCGGCCTTGGCGATGTCGCTGTCGTCGATTACGGTGTCGCTCAACGCCCTCCGCCTGAAGTGAGCGCCTGATGGATATCCTCGGCCTCTTGATCCCCGTCAGCCTGTTCCTGGGGCTCGTCGGTCTCGTGGCCTTCTGGTGGATGCTGCGCAAGGGTCAGTTCGAAGACCCCGACGGCGATGCCCATCGCATCTTGCGCGACGACTACGACGACAAGCCCAAGAGTTGAGCCTGGCGCCGGGCAGCGACTTGCAAGACGCTGCACCAGAGCCTTGCAAGGCTCTGGCCAGCCTTTTGCAAAAGGCTGCCAAGGGTCTTGCAAGACCCTTGGCGCCTAGCCCGCGGCCTTCTCCTTCGCGCGGGCGCGCAGGAGGGTGAAGACCCCCGCCGCCACCACCAGCCCCGCGCCGAGCGCCACGTTCCACTCCAGCGTCTCGCCGAAGACGGTGATCCCCAGCGTCGTGGCGAAGACCAGTTGCAGGTAGGCGAAGGGCTGCACCGCGCTGG
Organism: Roseicyclus sp.; assembly: GCA_965661995.1. Taxonomy (GTDB): domain Bacteria; phylum Pseudomonadota; class Alphaproteobacteria; order Rhodobacterales; family Rhodobacteraceae; genus Roseicyclus. Next base: position 1,762 of record CBFIFZ010000186.1, on the reverse strand, counting down.
CCTCGGCCACCTCGTAGGTCTTGATCAGAAGCCAGTGCCCCCCCGCCCCGGTCAGGCAGAGGATCGACATCCAGACCCAGTCGCCCGCGCTCATCGGTTCCCAGAACCAGATGCCGATGCAGGTCATGACGACCGCGCCCACCGTGCCGGTGTAGAAGAAGCTGACCGTCGTGGAATCCCTGCGCGAGGCGTAGCGCGTGAGCAGGCCGTAGAGCGCGAACATCAGCGCCGCGAGCAGCGCCACGAGGGCCTCGACCTGGAAGACACGAAAGCCCGGTTGCAGGATGATCAGGACGCCGACGAAACCCACGCCGATCGCCGTCCAGCGCCGCCAACCGACCCTTTCGCCCAAGACCGGCCCCGACAGGGCCGCGACCAGGAGCGGGTAGCAGGTGAAGACCGCGTGGCTTTCGACGAGGCCCAGCAGCACGAAGGCCAGCACCATCACGCAGATCTCGATGGCCAGCAGCGCGCCCCGCGTGATCTGGATGAGCGGTTGCTTCGTCGCCGCCGCCGCGCGCAGCCCGCCCGAGTGCCGAGCGGCGATGGCGATGACGAAAGCGGCGAAGAACCAGTAGCGGATCATCACCACCATCAGCACGTTGTATTCCCCGGCAAGGTGACGGCTGATCCCGTCCTGCATGGCGAAAACGAAGGTCGTCGCCACCATCAGCCAGATCCCCAGCCGTGTGTTCTGCGCGCTCATGCCAGCCGCCCCCGCACCATGTGCCGCTTGCGCCCGTAGCCGGGGATGCGCTCGACCTCGAAGCCTGCCTCCGCAAGCGCAGCGCGCACCGCCCCCGCCGCCGAATAGGTCGCGCAGGTGCCGCCCGGCGCGGTGTGGCCCGCGACCGCCCGCATCAGGCCCGGCTCCCAAAGCTCCGGGTTCCGCGCCGGCGCGAAACCGTCGAGGAACCATGCGTCGGCCATGCCCGCCCATGCGGGCAGGGTTTCGCGCGCGTCGCCGAAGACGATCCGCGCCGAGAGGCTCGGCGTCTCGATCCGCCCGTCACCGTCCAGCGCCGCGGCGATGGCCACGGCGAAGGGCGCGGCCTCGGGGAAGGCCGCAAGGGCCGCGCGTGCGTCCGCGCCCGAGAGGGGAAAGGCCTCGAAACTGGTGAAGCGCAGCGGGCCGTCGAGGCCCGCGCCCTCCCATGCCAGGGCCGCGGCCACGAGGTTCAGCCCGGTGCCGAAGCCCAGTTCGGCGATATGGAACCCCGGCGCGAGGCGCGCGGGCAGGTCGTTGCCCGCAAGGAAGACATGGCGCGTCTCGGCCAGCCCGTTCTCGAGCGAGAAGAACGGATCGTCGAAGCGACGTGAGACCGGCACGCCGCCTGCGCGCCAGTCGATCTCGTGTGTCGGGTGGTCCATGCCGCGCGGCTCGTCTAATCCTGAACCGGAATCGCGCGGACACTGGTCCAGCTACGGGGGATTGGCAATGGCCGACATCAGGGTCTTCGGCGCGGGCATCTTCGGGCTGTCCATCGCCTGGGCCTGCCTTGGCCGCGGGGCTGCGGTCGAGGTGGTGGACCCGCATGGCATCGGCGCGGGCTCCTCCGGCGGGCTGGTGGGGGCGCTCGCGCCGCATGTGCCGGAAAACTGGAACATCAAGAAACAGGTCCAGTTCGAAAGCCTCGACATGGCCGAGGCGTTCTGGAGCGAGGTTGCCGAGGCGGGCGGCGAAGACCCCGGCTATGCGCGCAGCGGGCGGTTGCAGCCCGTCGCGGATGATGCCGCCCTTGCGCTCGCGCGCACAAGAGAG
>CBFIFZ010000185.1:0-5795 GCA_965661995.1 Roseicyclus sp. | reverse complement strand
CTGCCTGCGGCGGCGCGAGCGGCGGTCGCGGATCGCGCGGGCACGCTTCAGCGCGGCAGCCTCGGCGGCGCGCAGGCTGTCGGCGTCCATCAGCTCGCGCAGGTCGCGCTTGGCCAGGTTGCGCGCGCGGGTGGCGATCAGGCGGCCCTCGGTGCCCTCGGCCTCGTCCTCCTCGGTGCCGCCGGGGGTGGTGCTGTCCTCGGCCCCCTTCCCCGCCTCGGGCGCGGTGTCGAGATGCGGCTGCCAGAGCTTCGGCTGGGCCATCTGCTTGCGGACATGGGCCTGCGCCTGCCCGGCGCGGGTCTTGCCCGCGTTGAACCAATAGGCGTCGAAGAGGTCGTCGAAGCGCCGCCAGCCCTCGGCGTCGGGCACGAGAAGGGCGGCCAGCGCCATGCGCGCCTCGGCCGGGTCGGTGGCGTCCACGGCGGACAGCGCCGCCAGCGCGTCGCCGGTTTCGCCGGGGCCGAGCGCGATGCCGTTCATCCGCAGATGCGCGACGAAGCCCGCCATCCGGTCGGCCAGCCCCTCGGCCCGCGACGGGAAGCGCGTGACCTGCATCACGCCACCTTTCCGATCAGGCGGGCCATGACCTCCGCCGGGGCTGCGTCGCGGTCGGCGGCGGTCTTGAGCAGGCAGACAAGCGTTGCCTGCACCACGTCGGGGGCCTGCGCCATGTCGTTGACGCCCAGCCCGGAGAGAGCGGCGGCCCAATCCAGCATCTCGGCGATGCCCGGCAGTTTCTCCAGCTCTTCGCGGCGCAGCGCCTGCACCACGCCGACGATCTGGCGCGCGAGCTGCGCCTCGAGCCCCGGCATGCGGGCGGCGAGGATCGCCAGCTCGGTCTCGCGGTCGGGGAAGTCGACGTAGGAATAAAGGCAGCGCCGCCTGAGCGCGTCCGACAGGTCGCGGGTGCCGTTGGCGGTCAGGATCACGATGGGGCGGGTCACCGCCTGAACGGTGCCGATCTCGGGAATGGTGATCTGGAAATCGGACAGGATTTCCAGCAGATACGCCTCGAATTCCTCGTCGGCTCGGTCGATCTCGTCGATCAGCAGGACCGCCTGCGCAGGATCGGTGATCGCCTCGAGCAAGGGGCGTTTCAAGAGGTAGGCGTCGGAAAAGAGCGTCTCTTCGCTCAGGCCGCCGCGCGCCTCGGCGGCGCGGATGGCCAGCAGCTGACGCTGGTAGTTCCATTCGTAGATGGCGTGGCTGGCATCCAGCCCCTCGTAGCATTGCAGGCGTATGAGCCGCGCGTCCCGCATCGCGGCGAGCGCCTTGGCGATCTCGGTCTTGCCCACGCCCGCAGGCCCCTCAAGCAGCAGGGGGCGGCCGAGCGTCATCGCCAGATGCACGGCCATGGCAAGCCTGTCACCGGCCACGTAGCCCGCACCGGCAAGGCCGGTTTTGACGTCGAGATGTGTCATGCTGTCGTGCGGGGCGCCCTGCCCTGTCGGCCGGCGCCCCGCCCTTTCCTGATGTCAGCCGTGCAGGCCGAGCTTGTTGGCCGTCTGCCACACGCGCCAATGGTCGTGCGGCATGTGGCTTTGCGTCAGGCCGAAGGGCCGGAACGCGTCATGGACCGCGTTGGAGAAGCAAGGCACGCCGCCCACGTTCGGGCTTTCGCCCACGCCCTTGGCGCCGATCGGGTGATGCGGGCTGGGCGTGACCGTGTGGTCGGTGGTGTAGTTGGGCGTCTCCCATGCGGTCGGCAGGAAGAAGTCCATCAGCGTGCCGGTCTTGACGTTGCCCATGTCGTCATAGGCGATCTCCTGGCCCAGCGCGATGGCCAGCGCCTCGGTCAGACCGCCGTGGACCTGCCCCTCGATGATCATGGGATTGATCCGCGTGCCGCAATCGTCGAGCGCGTAGAAGGACCGGATGCCGACCTCGCCGGTGTCCACGTCCACGTCGGCGACGCAGATATAGGCCCCGAAGGGATAGGTCATGTTCGGCGGGTCGTAGTAGCTGACCGCCTCGAGCCCCGGCTCGAGCCCCGGAATGGCCTGGTTGTAGGCGGCGAAGGCGATCTCCTTCATCGTCTTGAACCGTTCCGGCGCGCCCTTGACCACGAAGCGGTCGATGTCGAATTCGACGTCGTCGTCATGCACCTCGAGCAGGTAGGCCGCGATCATCTGCGCCTTGGCGCGGATCTTGCGCGCGGCCATGGCGGTGGCCGCCCCCGCGACCGGGGTCGAGCGCGAGCCATAGGTCCCGAGACCGTAGGGCGCGGTGTCGGTGTCCCCTTCCTCGAGCGTGATGTCATCGGCGGGGATGCCGATCTCGGAGGCGATGATCTGGGCGAAGGTCGTCGCATGCCCCTGCCCCTGGCTGATCGTGCCGAGCCGCGCGATGGCCGATCCGGTGGGATGGATGCGGATCTCGCAGCTGTCGAACATGCCAAGGCCGAGGATATCGCAGTTCTTGACCGGCCCCGCGCCCACGATCTCGGTGAAATGCGTGAGCCCGATCCCCATCAGCTTGCGGGTCTTGCCGGCCTTGAACTCCTCGACGCGCTGCGCCTGTTCGGCCCTGAGCCCCTCGTAATCGACCGCCTTCAGCGCCTTGTCCCAGGCGGTGTGGTAGTCGCCGCTGTCATACTCCCAGCCCAGTGCGGACTGGTAGGGGAACTGGTCGGCGCGGATGAAGTTGATCCGGCGCAGCTCGGCCGCGTCCATGTTCAGCTCGATGGCCAGGATCTCGATCATCCGCTCGATGAAATAGGCCGCCTCCGTCACCCGGAAGGAACAGCGATAGGCCACGCCGCCGGGCGCCTTGTTGGTGTAGACCCCGTCGACCGCCAGGTAGGCCACGGGGATGTCGTAGGAGCCGGTGCAGATGTTCATGAAGCCCGCCGGGAACTTCGTCGGGTCGGCGCAGGCGTCAAAGCCGCCATGGTCGGCGGTGGTGTGGCACCACAGGCCGGTGATCTTGCCCTCCTTGGTGGCCGCGATCTTGCCTTGCATCCAGTAGTCGCGGGCAAAGGCCGTGGACATCAGGTTTTCCATCCGGTCCTCGATCCATTTCACCGGCTTGCCGGTGACGATGGAGGCGACGATCGAGCAGATGTAGCCGGGATAGACGCCGACCTTGTTGCCGAAGCCGCCGCCGATGTCGGGGCTGATGACGCGGATGTTGTGCTCGGCGATGCCCGAGATCAGCGCCGCGACCGTGCGCACCGCATGCGGTGCCTGGAAGGTGCCCCAGAGCGTCAGCTTGCCGGTGACCTTGTCCATCGAGGCGACGCAGCCGCAGGTTTCCAGCGGACAAGGGTGCGTGCGGTGGTAGTAGACCATCTCTTCGGCAACGACATCGGCCTCGGCCAGAACGGCCTCGGTCGCGTCCTTGTCGCCCTGTTCCCAGGTGAAGATGTGGTTGTTGTGCTTCCGCGGGCCATGGGCCCCTTCCATGTTGCCCGCGATATCCTCGCGCAGGATGGGGGCGTCGGGCTCGAGCGCCTTGAACGGGTCGACGACGACGGGAAGTTCCTCGTACTCGACCTCGACCAGCTCGACGGCATCGGCGGCGATATAGCGATCCTCGGCGATCACGTAGGCGACTTCCTGTCCCTGGAAGAGGACCTTGCCATCGGCCAGCACCATCTGCTTGTCGCCCGCGAGCGTGGGCATCCAGTGCAGGCCCAGCGGCGCGAGATCGGCCGCGGTCAGCACGGCCACCACACCGGGCAGCGCCAGCGCGGCCTCTGCGTTGATCGAGACGACGCGCGCGTGCGCATAGGGCGAGCGCACGAAATCGCCGAAGAGCATCCCGTCGAGCTGGATATCGTCGACGTAATTGCCCTTGCCTTGCGTGAAGCGGACATCCTCGACGCGCTTGCGCGCGCAGCCCATGCCCTTGAGGCTGGCGGAGCGTTCTTCGGGGGTATCGACGGCGTCTTTCATTCCGCGGCCTCCTTCTGGGCGTTCAGCATGTCGGCCGAGGCGAGGATCGCCTTGACGATGTTCTGGTAGCCGGTGCAGCGGCAGAGGTTGCCGGCCATGCCGAAACGGACCTCTTCCTCGGTGGGCGTCGGGTTCTCCTGCAGCAGGCGGTGCGCCCGCGTGATCATGCCGGGCGTGCAATAGCCGCACTGGAGCCCGTGATGTTCGCGGAACATCTCCTGGATGACGCCGAGGCTGCCGTCGGGGTTCACCAGCCCCTCGACCGTGGTGATCTCGGCCCCGTTGGCCTGCGCGACGAAGACGGTGCAGGCCTTCACGGACTTGCCGTTCATGTCGACGGTGCAGGCGCCGCAATGGGACGTCTCGCAGCCGATATGCGGCCCCTTGACGCCCAGCTGCTCGCGCAGGGTGTGGATCAACAGCTCGCGCGGTTCGGCCAGCACGTCGCGCGCCTTGCCGTTCACGGTGATCTGGTAGTGTTGCTTGCTCATCGCTTGCTCCTCCCGGTGTCGCGGCGCGTCAGGCGCGCGCGACAGCCCCTTCGATGGCGCGGCGGATGATGACCCCCGCAACGTGGCGTTTGAATTCGACCGGCCCGCGGTTGTCTTCCGTGGGGTTTATGGCCGCCTGGCAGGCCGCAACGGCGGCGGCGACGGCATCCGGGCCACAGGACGTGCCGACAAGGGCCGCCCCGGCCTCCTCCGACCAGATGGGCGTGTCGCTGAGGTTGGTCATCGCGACCGACGCAGCGGTGCAGGTTCCGCCCTGCATCGTGACAAGCGCACCGCAGGCCGCCGTGGCATAGTCGCCGATCTTGCGCTTCTGCTTTTCATAGGCGTAGCCGGTGCCCGCGGGCAGGCGCGGGATCTCGATCCGGGTCAGGATCTCGTCATCCTCGCGCTCGGTGAAATAGGCCGACTGGTAGAAGTCGCGGGCCTTGACCGTCCGCGTGCCCTCGGCACCCTCGATCACGTAGGTCGCGTCGAGGCATTGCATCAGCCCCGGCATGTCGTTGCCCGGGTCGCCGTTGGCGACATTGCCGCCGACGGTGCCGACGTAGCGCACCTGCGGATCGGCGATCTGCAACGCCGCCTCGCGGATGATCGGCAGCGCCTCGGAAAGGCCCGCGTGGGTGATCAGCTCGTGCTGCGTTATCATCGCGCCGATCGAGACGGTCTCGGCCCCGATCTCGATGCCCTTCAGGCTGTCGATGTCCTGAAGGTCGATCAGGTGGGCGAGGTCCGCCATGCGCAGCTTCATCATCGGGATCAGGCTGTGCCCGCCCGCGACGACGCGCGCTTCGTCTCCGTGCGTTTTCAGAATTTCGATAGCCGACGCGACATCGGTCGGCCGGTGGTACTCGAACCCGGCTGGTATCATTGTTGAAGTCCTCCCTGCGGCCGCATGTCGCAGCCGAGGGCACTATGTCGAGGCGCGGGCGCGCTGCGCCAACGGGATGAAGCGAGCGGCGCGGGTTCGTGCACGAGATGCGAAATATCCGCACGAGTTGCGATATCAGAGGCCGAGGGCCTCTCGAACCGCGCCGATCCGCGACCGGCTGACCGGAACCTTCATGCGCTCGTCGACTCCGTCGAAGAGAAGCGTGCCGGTGTCCTTGTGGCGGGTGAAGCTGGAGACATGGACCGGGTTGATCAGGTAGCTCCGGTGCGCCCTCACGAAGCCCGCACCCGACAGGCGCGTGTCGGCCTCGGTGATCGACCAGGGGCAGAAAAGACGGCGACCGCCCGCGTAGACGACGGTGTAATGCCCCTCGGCACGGATCGCCGCGATCTCGCTGCGCGGCACGAACTGGGTCTGCCCGTCCTTCTCGTAGGGCACGCTTGCCGCGACCGGGTCCTCGCGCAGCGGGGCCTGCGCGGCGGGCGCGGGGACCTC
>CBFIFZ010000184.1:0-5821 GCA_965661995.1 Roseicyclus sp. | reverse complement strand
CGCGTCGGCGGCCTTGCGGAAGCCCTTGCCGATGCGTGCCAGAACACCCAACCCGACCGGCAGCGCTGCCTCCAGATCCGCCTTGATGCGGCGGGCGAGCACGGGCGCGGCGCCTTCGGTGCCGATCGCCACTGTCACCGGGTCGCGGTCCACGATGGCGGGGGTGATGAACTGGCTGGCTTCCAGGTTGTCGACCCAGTTTGTCAGCGCCCCGTCCGCGCGCGCCAACCGCGTGACGCGTGCGTCTTCCGTCGCGTCATCATTGGCCGCGTAGAACAGCGCGGCACACAGCGCGTCGCCCGGCGCCAGCGCGCGGGTGACCAGCGTGATCCGCCCGCTCTCGGCCAGGGCGCGCAGGGCGGGCTCGGGGTCGGCGGTAAAGACGGTGATCCGCGCCGTGGTCTTCATCAGCAGCCGCAGCTTGGCCAATGCCGCCTCGCCCCCGCCCGAGACGACGATGCGGCGGCCCTCGACGGCGAGAAAGATCGGGAAATGGTCCATGGCGTGGCGACATCCTGTTCGGCGATTATGCCCATTACATAGAATAATTTCCCGTCAATCGGCAGTATCTGCTTGCAGATAGGGACATATGTTCGCTAGATCGCGACATCGTTCAATCGCCGTTCCCCTTCTCCGGAGTGCCCCGAATGTCCGTCCAGATAGACCCGCTCGACCGGAAAATCCTCGCCGCCCTGCAGGAAGACGCCTCGCGCTCGCTCGACGAGATCGCCAGGGTCGTGGGGTCTTCCAAGACCCCCGTCTGGACCCGGATTCGCAAGCTGAAGGAGGCGGGCGTGATCGGGCGGCAGACCGTGCTGCTCGACGCCGAGAAACTGGGGTTTGAGGCCTGTTTCTTCGTTCTGATCCGCACCTCGGAACACGAGGCCGACTGGCAGCGCAAGTTCCTCGCGGCCCTCAAGGCGCGCCCCGAAGTGCTCGAGGCCCACAGGCTGGCGGGGGAGATCGACTATATCCTCAAGGTCCGCGTGCCCAACGCACGCGCCTATGACGCCTTTTACCAGGCGCTGATTTCCGAGGTGAAGATCTACAACGTCACCGCACTCCTCAGCATGGAGGAGATCAAGTCATCGCCGCTTCTTCCGCTGGAAGCAGCTCCGTGACGATATCCGCGCCGCGTTCCAACGTCCGGTGAACCGGGCATTTGTCCGCGATCTCCAGCAACTTGTCCCGTTGTGCCCCGGTCAGCGCGCCTTCAAGGCGGATCGTCCGGGTGAACCGGTCGATCGGCGTGCCCGGCGTGGCGGCGTCCTGCGCGTGGACGCGGTTATGGGTCACATCGACCGAGACATGGGTCAGCGGCAGCCCCTTGCGCCGCGCGTACATGCGAATGGTCATCGAGGTGCAGGCCCCAAGCCCGGCCGCGAGCAGCTGGTAGGGCGTCAGCCCGCGGTTCGTACCGCCGTAGCTGAGCGGCTCATCGGCGAGGACATGGTGCCGCGCGCCGGCCTGCACGTCCTGCAGGAAGCCCGCCGGATCAGCCTCGGATACGCGGGTCACGCCCTCGGGCACGCCGGGCGGCGGGGCGGGCGGGCGCAGGTCGAGGTAACGGCCTGCCCAGGCGGCGATGACCTCGGCGGCGTAATCGGCATCCTCGGCGCGGGTCAGGAGGTGGTCGGCCTCGTCCAGCGTGACGAAGCTTTTGGGGTGGCGCGCGGCGGTGAAGATGCGGGTCGCGTTGTCGATGCCGACGATCTCGTCGCGGGGGGCGTGCAGGACGAGCAGCGCCTTTTTCAGCGCGGCGAGCGCGGGCGCCAGTTTCTCGGCGCGCACATCCTCGACAAAGCCGCGCCCGATGGTGACGGGGCGCCCGCCCAGCATCACCTCGGCCTTGCCGTCCGAGGCGATCGTCTCGAGCGCGTCATCGAAGTTGTGGGTCACATGCTCGGGGTCGAAGGGCGCGCCGATGGTCGCCACGGCACGCACACTGTCGATCCGCCCCGCCGCCCGCAACACCGCCGCGCCACCCAGCGAATGACCGATCAGCAGCGAGGGCGCCATGCCGCGGGCGGCCAGCGCATCGGCGGCGGCCAGCAGGTCGTCGATATTGGAGGTGAAGGAGGTGTTGGCGAACTCACCCCCCGAATGGCCCAACCCGGTGAAATCGAAGCGCAGGGTCGCGATCCCCATCGCGGCCAACCGTGCCGAGATGCGCCGCGCGGCGGGGATGTCCTTGCCGCAGGTGAAGCAATGCGCCAGCACCGCCGTGGCCAGGTGCGGCCCCTCGGGCAGGTCGAGCCGCGCGGCGAGGTCATGGCCGGAATGGCCGGGGAATGTGAAGCGTTCGGTGGGCATGGGGCAGCGTCCTTTCGGCAACACCATGTGCCGCACGCACCGCATATCTCAAGGGACGTGACAGGCGCCTCACGCCGACGTGCGCCCCCGTGCCTCGTCGTGATGGTGCGCGCGCGGCTTGCCCGGGGCCCCGCCCGTTCGCGGCGTGATCGGTCCGCGCGACCGATCATCGGCCGCGCCGAACCGCCGCTCACCCCATCAGCGCCGCGTCGAACGGGTAGCTCGTGAGGTTCTCGTAGCCGTCCTCGGTGATCAGCACCTGGTCTTCCAGCTTGATGCAGAAATCGCCATCCTCAGCGCCCACCAGCGCCTCGACACAGAGCATCATGCCCGGTTCCAGCACTGCCTCGAAGGCACCTTCGACGTATTTGTCGGGGTAAGCGATGAGCGGCCACTCGTCACACAGGCCCACGCCGTGGAAGCGGCAGGAATACTTGCGCTTGTCGTAGATCGCGTCGAGCTGGTGGCCCTTGAACACAAGGTCGCGGAATGGCACGCCGGGGGCCAGAAGCTCCATGTTCGTCGTGATATGCTCATGCGCATGGCGCATCGCGGCCACCATGTCGGGGCGCGGCGTATCGGGGCCGGTCCACCAGGTGCGGGAGATGTCGACACACAGGCCGTAGCAGCCCACAAGGTCGGTATCGAGCGCGCAGATCTCGTTCTCCTGCACCACGCGCGGGCCGCATTCCTGGAACCACGGGTTCGTTCGGGGTCCGCTGGCGAAAAGCCGCGTCTCGATCCATTCGCCGCCGCGCTTGATGTTCTCGGCATGCAGCACGGCCCAGATCTCGTCCTCGGATTTGCCGGGCGCGATGGCGTCCTCCATCGCCTTCAGCGCGGTCTCGCAGGCATGGACGGCGCAGCGCATGGCGAGGATCTCGTCGGCGCATTTCACCGAGCGCGCACGCTCGGTCAGTTCTTCGCCTTCCTCCAGCGTGAACCCCGCCGCTTCCAGCGCGCGGGCGCCCGAAAGCATGATCTTGTCCACGCCCAGCCGCCGGTTCGTGCCCGCATGGGCGGCCATGACTTCGGCCACTTGCCCCGCGAAATCGCGGGCAGCCTCGGCCCCGCGGTCGCCGGTCGAAAAGTAGAACATCGACGCGCCCGAACGGACCTCCGCCACCAGCGGGTTGTGATCGGCGAGAAACTGCGAATTCTTGTAATCCCACAAGACCATGTGGCCGTCCGCGCAGACGAGGCAGGCGCGGAACGGGTTATGCGTGTTCCACAGCTGCATGTTCGTCGAATCGGTCGCGTAGCGGATGTTGAGCGGGTCGAACATCAGCACGCCGCCCCAGTCGCGCGCGGCCAGCGCCTCGACCAGTCGGCTCAGCCGGTAGCGGCGCAGCGCGGGCAGGTCGGGCAGGGTCAGCCCCGCCGCCGCCCATTCGGCATAGGCCAATTGCGTCGGCCCGATCTCGATCCGGTCCATGTCGTTGAGTGTGCCGTCGGGCAGCAGGACATCGCGGGTCGGGTCGATCTTGCGCTCTGCGCGGCGATAGGCTTTGTTCACGGGCGCTGTCCTCCCAGCGGTGTCTCGGGGTCAGCGTGACCCGCAGGGCAGGGGCCGCGCGCGCCCGATACCGGCATGGGGACGGTCGCAAATGGATCATGTTCTTCAGACACATCTGCCGGTCGCGCCGTGGTGCGAACCCGCGATGGCGCGCCTGCCGGGGGTGCAGCCGCTCGACATGGCCGACTGGCTGGTGGTGGACGAGGCCTTCGCCGGGCAGATGGCGCTGCGCGATGCGCTGCTGTCCGGGCGGCGCACGGCGGTCTTCGCCATGACCCCGGGCGCCGAAGCGGCGGCCGAGGAGCTCCTGGCGCTGGTGCTGGACCATCTCGGGCCGGGCTACGCCCGCGAGGACGGCGTGGTGCAGCGCCCCGACGGGGTCCGCGTGGCGCTTGATGCCGAACCGCCGCTCGTCACCGCCGCGCGTCTGGTACAGGAGGACCTGTGCCTCATGCAGCCGGGGCCGGAGGGCGAGCATGTGCTGACCGCCGCCGTCCTGTGCTTTCCTGCAAGCTGGACGCTGGCCGAAAAGATCGGCCGCCCGCTGACGGGCATTCACGGGCCCGTCGATGTCTACGACGCCGGCATGGCCGCGCGGGTGCAGCGGCTCTTCGATGCGATCCGGGAGGGCCGCCCCCTCTGGCGGCAGAACGCGCTGGTCTATGCCGACCCCGCGCTGCACCAGCCCCGCCCCGAGGCCGCGCCGCGCCGCGAGGCGCCGGGGGCGGGCCGGTACCTTCGGTCTGAAAAACAATGTCTTCTGCGGCTTCCTTCAAGTGATGCCGTCGCTTTTACCATTCATACATATGTCGTCCCGATCGACGCGCTGCCCGCAGCGTGGCGCGTCGATCTCAGGGATGCGGAGCCCGTTACATGAGCCGCGTTACCGAGCAATACGAGGCCTACCCTTACCCGGAGCGCGACCCGGCGGATGAGAAGACCCGCCTGATCACCGGCTCCCCCTCGCATCCGCTGGAGATCGACCACTACCTCTTCGGCGGCCAGCGCGACTGGTCGCAGCCCTTCCGCGCGCTGGTGGCTGGCGGCGGCACCGGCGATGCGTTGATCCAGCTGGCGCAGGTGCTGACAAGCGCGGGCAAGCCCTACGAGATCACCTATCTCGACCTCTCCACCGCCTCGCGGCAGGTGGCCGAGGCGCGGGCGGCGGCGCGGGGCCTCAAGGGCATCACCTTCCTGACGAAGTCGCTGCTCGAGGCACCCGACCTCGGCCCCTTCGACTACATCGACTGCTGCGGCGTGCTGCACCACCTGCCCGACCCGCAGGCGGGCTTCGACGCCCTGGCCGCCGCACTTGCACCGGGCGGGGGCCTTGGCATCATGGTCTATGCGCCCTTCGGGCGGTCGGGTGTCTATCCCCTGCAAGAGGCGTTCGGGACGGCGCTGACCGGTTCCGCGCACGACCGGCTGCGCCGGGCCAAGGCGATCTTCGAGCGCATCCCCGAGGGGCATCCGTTCAAGCGCAACCTGCAGCTTTCCGACCACAAGGCGAGCGACGCGGGCTTCTACGACCTGCTGCTGCACAGCCAGGATCGCCCCTACCGCATCGGCGAGCTGCTCGAGACGCTCGACCGCGCGGGGCTGGCCATGACCGGCAGCCCGCAGGCCCATCTCTACGACCCGTTGCCGATCCTCGGCGACAAGCGGCTGCTGCACGGGCTCGACACGCGCGCGCAGATGGACCTGGCCGAGGCGCTGCGCGGTACGATCCGGACGCATGTCCTTTATGCCGCGCGCGGGGCGGAGGCGGAGGGCAGGGTGGCCGCCCCCGCGCCCGAGGCGGTGCCGCATCTGAAGGGGGTTGCGGGGCCGCAGCTGGCGCAGCATGCGGCGAAACACGGGGTGCTTCCCGTCACCCACGAGGGCGAGCGCTTCGAGATCCCGGTGCCCGCACTGGCCGCGCGCGCCTTTGCGGGGATCGACGGGCGGCGCTCCTTGCGTCAGATCGCCGAGGGCGCGCGCACCGACTGGATG
>CBFIFZ010000183.1:0-5822 GCA_965661995.1 Roseicyclus sp. | reverse complement strand
CCGCAACCGGGCGCAGCCCCTGGTGCGCCATGCCCGACCGCGCACCGCCCCCGAAAGGCGCGCAACCTGCACCACCAAATCCAGCAAAGCGCGCCTTGCGCCAGCCCTCCCTGCAGGGAGCGATGCCCCTCGCGCCCGTTCCGGACCTCGCCGCCCCCGCCTGCCGGGTGCAGGCCGACACCGCACCGTCGCCTGCGCAACCGTGCCCGGGATCCCCGGACCGGATGCCAACGGCTCCCGGCCCGTCGGACCCTTCGTCTGCAGCGGGGGCTGAGGGCGCGCCGCCACGCATCCCTCCGCAGACCAGCCCCGCAAGAGCAACCCCGCTCCGCATCGACGGGCGACACCCTGGCCCGGCAACATCCCGACAAGGTTAACGCGCCCCCCGCCCCCTTCGTCTTGGCCAATTCAACTGCCGGGGGGGCGCGGAACGCGACGGGGGCAGAGCGCCCCAAATCCCGCCCGCCGGGCCCGGCGCTCACGGTCGGTCCCGGCACCAACGGCCACGCCCCACACCCCCTTGCCCAACCGGGCGCAAGCGTGTTCGCTACGCCCGACCCCGCTCGGAGGACCCGCCAGCATGCTCCGCTTCCACGTCTACGACGTCTTCACCGAGACCCCCTTCACCGGCAACCCGCTCGCCATCGTCGAGGGCGCGGACGCCCTGACCACGGCGCAGATGCAGACGATCGCGCGGCAGTTCAACCTGTCCGAAACCCTCTTCCTCCAAACCGCCGACGATCCAGCCCATACCGCCAGGGTCCGCATCTTCTTCCCAACGGCCGAGATCCCCTTCGCGGGCCACCCGACCATCGGCTGCGCCCTACACCTCGCGGGCGAGACCGCCACCCGCATCACGCTCGAGGAACAGGCCGGGCTCGTCCCCGTCACGATCACCCGCGACGCCACCGGCACGCGCGCCGAGTTCACCGCCCCCAAACTGCCCATCCGCCACGCCGACACCCCGCCCCACGCCATGATCGCCGAGGCCCTCGGGCTCACACCCCACGACGTCGGCCCCCACGACCCCGGCGTCTGGGAGGGCGGTCCGGCCTTCCTCCATGTCCCCGTCGCCACCCTCGATGCGCTCACCCGCGCCCGCCCGCAGGAGCCCGCCTGGTCGGAACTGATGCGCGCCGCCCGCGTCGACAGCGCCCATCTCTACACCGCCAGCGCCGCGGGCTACCGCGCCCGCATGTTCTCGCCCACCGCCGGCATCCCCGAGGACCCGGCCACGGGATCGGCCAGCGCGATCCTCGCCGCCCAGCTGCTGGCCAATGGCGCGCTCCCCGAGGGCACCACCACGATCCCACTGGAACAGGGTATCGAGATGGGCCGCCCCTCCGACATCCGCCTGACCGCCGTGGTCACGCAGGGCACCCTGACGGACATCCGCATCGCAGGCCGCGCCGTGAAGATCGCCGAAGGCACGATCCGCATCCCCTGACGGCTTTCCACTGCCGCACCATGGGCCTATATCCACGGGCATGGTTCTAGATCTCCTCCGCCGCCTCACGGCCCCCGACCCCGAGCCCCTGCCCTATGACGACGCCCGCATCGCGCTGGCGGCCCTTCTCGTGCGGCTCGCCCGCTCCGATGGCGACTATGCCGCCATCGAGAAGGCGCAGATCGACCGTGTCCTCGCCCATCGCTACGAGCTGACCGAGCCGCAGGCGCAGGCGCTCCGCACTGACGCCGAGGCGCTCGAGGCGGAAGCCCCCGACACCGTCCGCTTCACCCGCGCCATCAAGGAGGCCGTCCCCTACGAGGCCCGCGTCCACGTGATCGAGGCGCTGTGGTTCATCGTGCTGGCCGACGGCGAACGCGACCACGAGGAAGACGCGCTGCTGCGGATGATCGCGCCCATGCTCGGCATCAACGACCGCGACTCGAACCTCGCGCGCAAGCGGGTGGAAGATAGCCACTACGGCGACTGAGCGCGCGATGATCGCCGCCCTGCCCATGTATGACCGGCCCGAGCTCAGGGCCGACACCGACGCACTCTGGTCCGCGCTGCGCGACGCGCTCCGCGCCCGCGGGATCGACGCGCCCGATACGCTCACCCGCGACCGCGACCCGTGGGAGGTCTGGCAAGACGCCGACCTCCTCTTCGCGCAGACCTGCGGCCTGCCCTTCCGCGCGCGGCTGCATACCAGGGTCACGCTCGTCGCCACGCCCGACCACGCCCTGCCCGGCTGCCCGCCGGGGCATTACAACTCCGTCCTCATCGCCCGAAATGCGGCCATCCCCGCCCGGCCCCGCCTCGCGGTCAACGATGCGCTCAGCCAGTCGGGCTGGGCCGCGCTGCATGGCTGGATGGGGGTGCATGGCGTCACCCCCGGCCCCGTCACGATCACCGGCGCCCACGCCGCTTCGGCGCGCGCCGTCGCCGAAGGCCGCGCCGACCTCGCCGCCATCGACGCCCAGACGTGGCGCCTGCTGGTCCGGGCAGGCGACGCCGCCGCGGACCTCGAGATCGCCCGCACCGATCCCACCCCGGCGCTGCCCTATATCACCGCCGCCACGAACGACCCCGCCCCGATCCGCGACGCGCTGGCCGAGGCGCTCGCGGCTCTGCCCCAGACCACCCGCGCAGCCCTCGACCTCCACGGCATTGTCCAGATCAACGCGGCCGCCTACCGCGCCGTCCCGATCCCGCCCAATCCCTGACCAAACGCCCCCGAAACGGGCATCCCACGCAGGCTTACCCGTGGTCAGCCTGCACAAGACCGTTGCATTCGCGCTTTCCTTGGGCACAAATCGGTCGGATTCGACAGGAAAATACCCGTGACAGCTGCCATTCCGCCGGTCATCTCGATCACCGGCCTGCACAAGAGCTTTGGCGCCCTCGAGGTGCTGCGAGGCGTCGACCTGACCGCGCGGCAGGGCGACGTGGTGTCGCTCATCGGCTCGTCGGGGTCGGGCAAGTCCACGATCCTGCGCTGCATCAACCTGCTCGAGGACAGCCAGCAGGGCGAGATCGTCTTCGAAGGCGAACCGGTGCACTGGAAAGGCACCGGCAACCACCGTCACCCCGCCGACCCCGAACAGGTGCGCCGCATCCGCACGAACCTGTCCATGGTGTTCCAGCAGTTCAACCTCTGGTCCCACCTCACGATCCTGCAAAACGTGATGGAGGCGCCCGTCACCGTCCTCGGCCAACCAAGGGACGAGGTCGAGGACCGCGCCCGCGCCTATCTCGACAAGGTCGGCATCGGCGACAAGGCCGACGCCTGGCCCGCGCAGCTGTCGGGCGGCCAGCAGCAGCGCGCCGCCATCGCCCGCGCGCTCTGTATGGAACCCCGCGCGATCCTCTTCGACGAACCGACCTCCGCGCTCGACCCCGAGCTCGAGAAAGAGGTCCTGCGCGTCATCCGCGCGCTGGCCGAGGAAGGGCGCACCATGGTCCTCGTGACCCACGACATGCGCATGGCGCGCGACATCTCCTCCCATGTCATCTTTCTCCACCACGGGAAGATCGAGGAGGAGGGCCCGCCCGACGCGCTGTTCGGCGCACCAAAATCCGCGCGCCTTCGACAGTTTCTCAGCCATGTCCACGCGGCCTGAGGCCCGGGGCAATATCACCCACCCAAGAAACCCAGGGAGACACACATGAAACACCTGATCCTGACCGCTGGCCTCCTGGCCATCAGCACCGGCGCGGCCTTCGCCGACGCCCATGGCGCGACCGTCCGCATGGGCACCGAGGGCGCCTACCCTCCGTACAACTTCATCGACGACAGCGGCGAGATCACCGGCTTCGAGCGCAACGTGGGCGACGAGCTCTGCGCGCGCGCGGGCTTCACCTGCGAATGGGTCATCAACGACTGGGACAGCATCATCCCCAACCTGACGAGCGGAAACTACGACACCATCATCGCAGGCATGTCGATCACCGCCGAGCGCGAGGAAATCGTCGATTTCACGCAGGCCTATTTCCCGCCCGCCTCCTCGCTCTTCATGGGACTCTCCGAGGATTTCACCCTTGAAGGTGCCGTGGTGGCCGCCCAGACCAACACGATCCAGGCCGGCTACATCGCCGAGAGCGGTGCCACTCTGATCGAGTTCGCCACACCCGATGAAACCGTCGCCGCCGTCCGCAACGGCGAGGCCGACGCCGTCTTCGCCGATGGCGATTACCTGCTGCCCATCGCCAACGAAGACGCCGACCTGATGATCGTGGGCGAACCCGTCCAGCTCGGCGGTGGCGTCGGCATGGCGCTGCGCGAGGGCGACGAACGGCTCGAGGCCTTCGACGCGGCGATCACCTCGATGAAGGAAGACGGAACGCTGAACGCGCTGATCCTCGAGTGGTTCGGCCCCGAAGCCGCCACCTTCTGAGCAGACCCGAAGGGGGCAGACCAGACCTGCCTGCCCCCTTCACCATTCATCAAGGTTAACGCGCCACCGCCCCCTCTTCTCCGTTTCGGAAATATCCCGGGGGGAGTCGCGGAACGCGACGGGGGGCAGAGCCCCACAAATATCGCGCCGCCCGCCAAAGGCCCAAATGTTCGAGTTCTGCACCGACCCCGACACACTCGACACGTTCCGCTGGTTCAGCTGCTACCTGACCAACGGCGCGCATTTCCTTTTCTACCAGTCCTTCCTGACCGTCTTCGCGCTGCTCGCCGTGACCGCACCCACCGCGCTGGCCTTCGGCTTTCTCGCCGCGAGCGCCTCGCGCTCCCACATCCTGCCTGTCAGCTGGCTCGGCAAGATCTACACCGCGATGGTGCGCGGCGTGCCCGACATCGTCTTCTTCCTCTTCTTCATCCTCGTCCTCGACCAGGCCATCGAATACACCCGCCACGTCATCGCCTGCCCCGACTGGACCGAGGACGTGCGGCAGGGCGCGAATTTCCTCGTCTGCCCAGACGCACGCACGCCGTCCGGCAACGCGCCGCAATGGGTGCACGAGGTCTACGGCTTCGCGCTCGCCGTCTTCACCTATGCCATCGTCTTCGGCGCGTTTTGCGGCAACGTCCTTTTCGGCGCCATGCGCGCGGTCCCCCGCCCGCAGCTCGAAACCGCCGAGGCTTACGGCATGACCCGCCGACAGGTCTTCTGGCGCGTGCTGGTCCCGCAGATGTGGATCTACGCGCTGCCGGGCCTGTCGAACATCTGGATGATCCTGATCAAGGCCACGCCGCTGCTGTTCCTCTTGGGCATCGAGGATATCGTCTACTGGGCGCGCGAGCTGGGCGGCTCGCGCACCTCGGCCTACCAGTACCCGCACCCCGATTGGCGCTTCTGGTACTTCCTCGGGCTTCTCGTCTTCTACCTCGCCTTCACCCGGGTCTCCGAGATCGTGCTGGCCCGCCTGACGGCAAGGCTCAGCCACGGTCAGGCGACGGCCGCCGGTGAAGCGCTCAGAAAGGCCGCGGCATGATCTGCGCCGAAGCCCTGCAGCAATACGGGTTGCGCTCGCTCGGCATCGGCGAGCGGCTGCTCCCGCGCGAGGATATCACGCTCTGCGAACAGGTCGTGCTGATCGGCTCGGGCATGATCTGGAACGTCTATTTCGGCGTTCTCGCGCTCGCCTTCGGCTTCGTCTTCGCCGTGGCGCTGGCGGTGGCGAAAAACCAGCGCGCGCGGCTGATCCGCAAACCGGCGGAATGGTTCATCTTCATCTTCCGCGGCTCGCCGCTCTTCCTCCAGTTCTTCATGGCCTACGAGGCCTTCGTCATGCTGCCCCGCATCGGCGTCGAGTTCACCTTTCTCGGCGTCGAGATCGCCGCCGAAACCCGCTGGTTCGCCCGCGCCTGGCTGGGGGCGCTGATCGTGCTCTTCTGCAACACCTCCGCCTATGCCGCCGAGATCTT
>CBFIFZ010000182.1:0-5830 GCA_965661995.1 Roseicyclus sp. | reverse complement strand
CCGGGGCGACGGAATTCCTCGACGCCTTCACCACCAACCGCCTGCCCAAGGTGGGCCGGATCAACCTGACCTATGCGCTGACCGACGCGGGCACGACGCGGACGGAATATACGCTCGTCCGGCTCTCCGAGCAGGAATACTACTCCGTCTCGGCGGGGGCCTGGACGGCCTATGACGCCGATTACCTGGTCAAGGCGGCCGAGGATTTCATGGCCGCGGGCGGCGGGTATGTCGACATCCACGATGTCACGACCCAATGGGGCGTCTTCGCCATCGCCGGGCCGAAGTCGCGCGACGTGCTGCGCGAGATCGTCAAGGATGCCGACCCCGACACGGTGCTGGGCAACAAGCGCTTCCCGTGGCTGTCGATGCGCAACATCGAGCTGGGCATGTGCCCTGTGCGCGCGATCCGCGTGGCCTACACGGGCGAGCTGGGATGGGAGTTGCATCACCCGATCGAGATGCAGCGCTACCTGTGGGACCTGCTTTTGGCTGCGGGCGAGAAACACGGGATGAAGCTGGTGGGCGCGCGGGCGCAGAACTGGCTGAGGCAGGAGAAGAGCTACCGCGCCTTCGGCACGGAACTGGGCCGTGACGCGACGCCGCTGGAGGCCGGGCTGGATCGCTTCGTCGATCTCGACAAGGAGTTCACCGGCAAGCAGGCGATGCTCGAGACCGGCATAAGGTCGAAATGCGTGACGCTCCTGATCGACGGGCCTGCGGATGCCGACCCCTGGGGGCGCGAGGCGCTCTATCTGGGTGACGAGAAGGTTGGGCGGCTGACTTCGGGCGGCTATTCCGTCGCCTTCGGCAAGCAGATCGGGATGGGCTACGTGCGGCCCGACCTGGCCGAGGTGGGGCAGAAGCTGAAGCTGCGGATGTTCCGCGAGCTCTTCGACGCCGAGATCGTCGAGGATAGCCCTTACGACCCGACGAACGCCGTCATCCGCAAGGACGGGTGATCACGGTCGCGGGATACGCGGGGCTGGCCGGCTTCCTCTGGCTGGCCCTCTTTCAGGCGCTGCTGGCCGCTGGCCTGCCCATCGGGCACATGGCCTGGGGCGGGGCGGACCGCCGCCTGCCAGCGCCGAAACGGTGGGCGAGCCTCGCGGTGGTTCCGCTGGCGCTGATGGGCGCGCTGGTCGTGGCGCAGGCGGCGGGGATCGGGCCTGAGGTTCTGCCCGGCATCCTGATCCGCCCGGCACTCGGCGGTTTCGCGGCGCTCTTTGCGCTCAGCCTGTTCGGCAATGCCGCGAGCCAGAGCCGGGCAGAGCGCCTACACGGCGTGCCGCTCGCGCTGATCCTGGCCGCCTCGACGGGGGCGCTGGCGCTTTTCGCCTAGGCCAGGCCCGCGGCCCGCCTGAGCGCGGCCTTGGCCGGATCCTCCGAGGTCGACAGGTCGCCGAAGACCTCGTCCTGCGCATGCCGGTAGCTCATCTCGAAGAACAGCTTGTGCTGCGTCCAGTCGAGGAACCCCGCCCCCTGCAACGACGGCGGCACCACGTGCAGGTCGTCGGGCTTCATGCCGGCATGCGTCGCGCCCTGCCCCACGAGCAGGCTGCGCATCACCGTCGAGACAACCCCCGGCGCCCGCGGCAGGCGCTTGCCGAAGGGCAGCACCGTCCGCCGCAACAGCTCCATCCGCCCCGGCAGGCTGGCGTAATCCACGTAGATCGGCTTGGACTTGTTCTTCTGCACGTCGACCACGACATTCGGCCCGGTCTTCAGCCCGTGCATGTCGCGGAACGGCATGTTGTCGACACAGCCTCCATCGACCAGCATCTCGCCCTGCGAGGTGAAGAAGGGCGGCAGGATGCCCGGAATGGCCGCAGAGGCGCGCATGGCCTCCCACAGGGGGCCGCTGCGCAACAGGCGCTTGGAGATCGTCGAGAGATCGGCGGCGACGGCGAAATAAGGCAGCCACAGGTCTTCGATCCGGGCATCGCCGACCTGTTCCTGCAAGGCGGCGTCCAGCACCTTGTGATCGAGGAAGGCGTATTTCGGCACCGTGATGCGGCTCATCGCGCCCGATTTGACGAAAATCTTCTCGACCAGCGGGCCGATCTCGGGCGCGGAGAAGCCCAGCGCGATGGCCCCGGCCATGGCAGAGCCGACCGAGGTGCCACCGACGATGTCGATGGGCAGGCCCGCCTCTTCCATGGCGCGCCAGACACCGACATGCGAGACCCCGAAGGCGCCGCCGCCCGACAGCACCATGCCGACGGCGCGCCCGGACAGGAAGCGGCCCAGCCGGGCCATGTCCTCGCCCTCGGCCGTCAGCGCGACATGGTGGTGCAGGAACACCGGTCGGCTGTCGAGCCAACGCGCCGTGCCCGGCGCGGTCGTCATGCGATGGGGATGCAGGAGAACGAGCCGCCGCTGCGCTTCGGGCAACATCTCGAACGCCATCTGCTCGAGGGCCGAAGGGGGCGCGAAGCCATGCGCCTGTGCCACGATAACGGCATGATCGGCCTGGCGCACGGCGGCGGTGGACCAGCCGCCGGCCTCGGGGTTGGCGACGAAGAGCACGATGTCGGCCTCGCGCTCGCGGTCGTTCAGCCAGGTCACCGCCTCGGGCGAGGCCGGATCGCTGCCCTTGCCGAACGCGGCCTCGAACGCGGCCTCGTCCACGACGACGACGCGGTGATGCGCCCCGACCGCGGCGGCAAGCTCGGGCACGAAGCGTTGCGGCAGGGGCGACCCTGCGGCGGGCAGGATGCAGAAGGTCCGCGCCGGCGGACGGCTCAGGTCGGGCGCCACCCGCGCCGACGTCTTCGCAAGGCGCTCGGCCAGCTCGGCCGAGATCGACCGTGCCAGGTCCGGCACTTCTGCGCAGAGCGCATCGTAATCGTCGCGTCCGATCCGCAGCACGACGCTGTCGCGCGCGGCGATGACGTCCGCGGTCCTCGGCTTGCCGGTGAAGAACGAGATTTCCCCGATGACCGAGCCCGCCCCGATTTCGGCCAGCTCCACGCCGCCGCGCGCGACGTGAAAGCGCCCGGTGTCGACGAGGTAGAGGGCATCCGCCTCGCTGCCCTCGGCCACCAGCACCTCGCCGCGCCGGACGGGCACCTGTGGCAGGCGCGCCAGCGCGGGCCCTTCCAATACTGCAAATAGCCCCTGCGGAGCGAACTCGTTCATGAGCGCCATCCGAAACCTCCCTCGGGCACCGCACCAACTGCTGCCGGACGCCGAGCATAGGCACGGCTTTCCGAAAAGGCGACCGTTTTGCGGCGGTTACCCTACGTCGCTCCGCTCGAAGACGAGCAGAAGGTTGTTCGCCGGCATCGCCACCGTCTCCACATGGGCAAGCCCCGCATCGACGAGGCAGGCGCAGGTCCAGATCACGTCCTTGTAGCCGATCGCCGGGTCCTGCGCCTTGAGGCCCGCGTGAAACGCCGCGTCGCCCTCGCTCGTCGCCTCGCCATCGCGCAGGAAGGGCCCGTAGAGCGCGAAGATGCCCCCGGGCGCCAGAACCGCCGCGATCTCGGTCAGCACGACCTCGGCCTCGGGGGCCGAGATCAGGTGCAAGAGGTTCACGAGAACCACGAGATCGGCCGGGAACGGCTCTTCGTCCGACCAACCGGGGCGGGCGGCATCGAGATCACGGGGCGGACGGATATTGTCCAGCCCGCTGGCGCGGGTCCAGGCCGCGATCGAGGCGCGGCGTGCGGGGTCGGGGTCGGTCGGCTGCCATGTCAGGCCGGGCATGGCCTCCGCGAAGCGGATCACATGCTCGCCCGTGCCCGACGCGATCTCGAGCGCGCGCCCGCGCGGCGGTGCAATGCGGGCCAGTTCGGCCGCGATCAGGTCGCGGTTCCTCAGCGCCGAAGGCGCCGAGATGCGCGGATCGCCCGACGCGGCCGCCCCGGGCGCATCCGGAAGGTCCAGCCTCCGGATCACTGGTCCATCATCACCTGCATGGCGCCGCTCGCCGCCATGCGCGCCATGATGACCTCCATCACGCCGCAACTCTGCATCAGGCCCTGGGCCTGTTCCTCGCTCATGCCATCGGGCAACTGCACCGACTGGCCCGTCTCGCCGCTCATGAGCGTCTCGGCCGTGGCCGTCTCGAGCATCGCCTCCATCTCGTCGAGCATGCCGTCGACGGCGGCCTCGCTGCTGGCGTCGACATAACCGTCGAGCACGCAGGCGTAGGCCGTGCGCATCGGCTCGTCCCAGGCCGGGTCGGGCATGTTGCCCTGCAGCGCGGGAACCTGCGCGATCATCGCCTCGTTCATCAGGGCGCTGACCTGCTCGGAGAGCACCTCCATCCGCTCGAGTTGGGACTGCGCGGCGGCGGGAAGCGGCGCGATCAGGGCCGCGGCGCCGACAACCGCGGAAAGAGAAATGGAAAAGGCACGGGGGAAAAGCATAGGAGAATCCTCAATTATTGTATCGTGAAGACTATCGTGGCGGTTGCGACCTGAAAACCGGCGGAATACCTCAGGTTCGGCGGAATCGCGCCGGCGAGAGCGCCGCGACGATGTCGGGCTCGAGAACCGGCGCCCGCCCCGCCACCAGGTCGGCCACCAGCCGCGAGGCCGCGGGCGCGGTCTGGAACCCGTATCCGCCCTGCCCCGCCGACCAGACAAAGGCCGGGTCCACCGGGTCAGGCCCCAGAACCAGCAGCCGGTCGGGCGAGAAACTCCGCAGACCGGCCCAGGACGAGGTCAGGCGCGTCACCTCCTCGGTGGCGAAGCGCTGGTAGCGCGCGATTCCCTCGGCCAGCACGATATCCTCGGGCCAGGCGTCATGCGGTTCGGCCACCGGGTCCTCCTCGGCGGGCGAGACAATGAGCTGGCCCGCGTCGGGCTTGGCGTACCAGCTTTCGCCCGCGCCCAGCAAAAGCGGCCAGCGCGACACGTCCATCCCCCCCGGCCCGGGGATGCGCGCGACCGAGCGGCGGAGCGGCGTGATCCCGATGGGCTCGATCCCCGCCATGGCGGCGATTCCGTCGGCCCATGCGCCCGCGGCATTCACCAGCTGTCGCGCGGTATGGGTCTCGCCGCCCGCCGTCACCTCCCAGCCCCCTTCGACCCGCCGGATGGACGTCACCGGCGCGCCCGTTTTCACCGCGCCGCCCGCCGCACGGATCGTGCGCGCGAAATGCTGCACCAGCCGGTCGGTGTCGATGTCCCAGGCATCCTGGTGCGCCGCCACCCCGGCGATCGCCTCGGGGTTCAGCACCGGAACCCAGGCCACCGCCTCCTCGACCGGGATCCGGGGCAGCTCCATCGCGGCGATATCGGCGGCAAAGGCCTCCTCCTCGCCGTGGGTGGCCAGGATCATCAGCCCCCGCGGGCTGAGCACGCCGCCGTCGAGGCTTTCGTGATCCTCGCGCGAGGCGATGTTGAGCGCGATCACCGCGGGTTTGCCGTAGCGCTGCTCGTAGAGCGCCGCCGACCGGCCCGAGGCGTGATAGGCCAGCGCCGGCTCCGCCTCGAGCAGCAGGACACGGCCCAGCTCGGACAGGCGCGCGCCCGCGGACACGCCCGCGATGCCGCCGCCGATGATGAGGAAATCATGGGTCATGGGAGATGGGTGGCATGACCGGAGGACGGGGGCAAGGGGTCGGCGGAGCGGGGGAGATCCGCCCCACCCGCCGACGCCTGCCGGAATGGTGACCAGGGTCGCTGCCGCGCAGCCCGCCCTGCGCCGTGACGCCTGCGCGATGTGTCCTGTGTGAAGGACGGTATCGATGGCTACAGGGTGAACGGGCTCCCTTCCACACCCGTGGCCCTACACCATCGCCGACAGACAGGGGGCGCTCGTTCACCCCGCCACCTGCCCAGGAAGCTGAATTGGAGCGTGACTTCCCCACCATGCC
>CBFIFZ010000181.1:0-5837 GCA_965661995.1 Roseicyclus sp. | reverse complement strand
GAAGGGCATCAACATGAGCCGCATCATGCGGTCCTTCTATGCCCATGCCGAAAAGACCTTTTCCTTCGAGGTGATCGAGGCCGCACTAGACGATTACAAGTCCGACCTCGAAAGCTTCGACGCCCGCATCCAGATGCGCCTGAGCTTCCCGGCGCGTGTGAAAAGCCTGCGCTCGGGCCTGTCGGGCTACCAGTATTACGACATCGCGCTGGAACTGGTCGAACGCGACGGCGTGCGCCAGAAGCTGGTGCATCTCGACTACGTCTATTCCTCGACCTGCCCCTGTTCGCTGGAACTGTCGGAACACGCGCGGGCCACGCGCAACCAGCTGGCCACGCCGCATTCGCAGCGCTCGGTCGCGCGCATCTCGGTCGAGGTGGCCGAGGGGCAGGGCTGCCTGTGGTTCGAGGACCTGATCGACATGGCCCGCGCCGCGGTCCCGACCGAGACGCAGGTCATGGTCAAGCGCGAGGACGAACAGGCCTTTGCCGAGCTGAACGCCGCCAACCCGATCTTCGTCGAGGATGCCGCGCGCCTCTTCGCCGAGCGGCTGCATGGCGATGCCCGCGTCGCCGATTTCCGCGTGGTGGCCAGCCACCAGGAAAGCCTGCACAGCCATGACGCGGTCAGCGTGCTGACCGAGGGCGAGACCTTTGCCCAGGCCAGCCTCGACCCGCATCTCTTCGCCAGCCTCATCCACCGCGGCTGAGTCGCGGGGCTGACGAAAAAAGGCGCGCCATCGCGGCGCGCCTTTGTCGTTCTCTGGCCGGCCTTGTCCGGCCGGCGAGCGCTCAGCCGCGCTGCGGCCCGCGGCCCTGGCCGCCCGCATCGATGATCGGGCCGTTGTCGGCGTCGGTCCAGCCGGTGTAGCGCCCGTGACGCGGACCGCGGCCATTGCCACCGGGATCGAAGATCGGCCCGTTGTCGGCGTCGGTCCAGCCCGACCGTGCCGTGACGATCGTCGTCGTAGTCGTCGTCGGCACGCAGCCTGCCACACCGGCAAGCCCGAGGCCCAGCGTCCCGATGCCGAAGCCGCGCAGCATCAACCGGCGATCCATGCCGTGGCGTGTCTTGATGTTCTGGTCCGTCAGCGTGGCCTTTTCACCGCCGCGCTTTGCATCCTTGTCATCGGTGCCGTCACTCATCCCTCTGTCCTCCGATTGGAATGGTTCGCCTTAAAACTGGATCATCGATCCCGGTCGGTGGCCGGTGCCGCATCGGCATCCGTGCCCGCCTTGGGGGTCGTGTCTGAATCGGTATGTGCGTGGGTATCCGTATCGACATCGGTCCCGGCGGCGGCGCCGTCCGGGCCGCCGCGCCGCTGGAACGTGGCGATATCGCTGTCGCTCAGCGACCGTTTCGGCTTGGTTTCGGCCAAGTCCCTGTCCCCCGTCTGGCTTTGCCGAGGCCCGATGGGCCTTTGGCTGGCTGGTGCCCCGGCGGTCAGGTGCCGCGGAGTCGCTAGGTATACGTCAATAATGAGATACGAAGACCGTCCCGATTTCAATAATTTATATCGCCATCCATTTCGGGCCTCTGCTTGACAGGGCCGCGGGGAGGGGCCAACGCTCCGCCCCATGTTCGATCTGCGCCCCGTGGGTTACGTGCTCGGCCTGATGGTTCTCACCCTCGGGGTGGCGATGTGCGTGCCGCTGGCGACGGATCTCGCGCTCGGGAACGGCCATTGGGGGGCCTTCGCCGAATCCGCGGTCATCACGGTGATGATCGGTCTGCTGGTCACGCTGTCCTGCGCCAATGCCGTGAGCCGCAGCCTGTCGATCCAGCAGACCTTCCTGCTGACGACCGGCGTCTGGCTGGTGCTGCCGGTCTTCGGCGCCATCCCCTTCATTCTGGGCGCGACCGATGCCCGTTTCGTCGACGCCTTCTTCGAGGCGATGTCGGGCCTGACCACCACAGGCTCGACCGTCTTCACCGGGCTCGAGACGCTGCCCGCGGGCCTCAACCTGTGGCGCGGCATGCTGCAATGGTTCGGCGGCATCGGCATCATCGTCGTCGCCATGGTCTTCCTGCCGGAACTGCGCGTGGGCGGCATGCAGATCTTCCGCTCCGAGGCCTTCGACACCATGGGCAAGATCCTGCCCCGCGCCACCGAGATCGCGGCGCGGATCTCGGTCATCTACCTCGCCCTGACCGTGCTCTGCGGGCTGGCCTATCTTCTCCTCGGCATGCCCGCCTTCGAGGCCCTGATCCATGCGCTGACCACCGTCTCTACAGGCGGCTTCTCGAGCAGCGATGCCTCCTTCGGGGCCTTCCAGGGGCCGATGGAATATGTCGCGGCGGTCTTCATGATCCTCGCGAGCCTGCCCTTCGTGCGCTACATCCAGCTGGTCGCGGGAACGGCGCAGCCGATCTTCGTCGACAGCCAGATCCGCGCCTATCTCGCCACGATCCTGGTGCTGACGATCGCGATGACGCTCTACCGTGTCGCCGTGAATGACGACCACTGGGAACACGGGTTCCGCGAGGGCATCTTCAACGTGACCTCGATCATCTCGGGGACGGGCTATGCCTCGGTCGACTACCAGCTCTGGGGGCCGGTGCCGGTGGTGCTGTTCTTCTTCATCGGCCTGATCGGGGGCTGCGCCGGATCGACCTCCTGCTCGATCAAGATCTTCCGCTACCAGCTGCTCTTCGCCTCGATCTCGACGCAGGTGCGCCGGCTCTACGCGCCCCATGGCGTCTTCCAGCCGCGCTACGACGGCCGCCCCGTCGCCGAGGAGATCCTGTCCTCGGTCATGGCCTTCTTCGCGCTGTTCTTCGTGACCCTCGTGATCGTCGCCATCCTGCTGGCGCTGACCGGCCTCGACCTGATCACGGCGGTTTCGGGGGCGGCGGCCGCACTCGGGAATATCGGGCCGGGCCTCGGGCCGGAGATCGGGCCGGCGGGCAATTTCGCGGGCCTGAACGACACGGCGAAATGGATCCTGTCGGCGGCGATGCTGATCGGGCGGCTGGAACTGATGGCGGTCTTCGTCCTGCTCACGGCATCCTTCTGGCGCGACTGACCCTCAGCGCGCGGCGATGGCGCGCCCGGCGGCCGCGCCCGAGGACCAGGCCCACTGGAAATTGTAGCCACCCAGCCAGCCGGTCACGTCCATCGCCTCACCGATGATGAAGAGCCCCGGAACGAGCTGCGACTCCATCGTTTTCGAGCTGATCCGGTCCGTCGCCACACCGCCCAGCGTCACCTCCGCCGTGCGGTAGCCCTCCGACGAGGTTGGGGTGAGGACCCAGCCCTCCAGCCGGTCGGCCAGCCCGCGCAGAGCCGCGTCGGACAGGTCGCCGAGGTTGCCCTCGAGCGCCCAGGCCTCCGCGAGATGCTGGGCGAGCTTCTTCGGCAGCACCTCGGCCAGGGCGGTCGACAGCGCCCTGGCCCCCGCTTCGGCCCGCCGCGCCCTGAGATGGGCGTAAAGGTCGAGGTCGGGCCGGAGCCGCACGGCAAGGCTGTCACCCTCGCGCCAGTAGGAGGAGATCTGCAGGACCGCGGGGCCGGAAAGGCCGCGGTGGGTGAAGAGCATCGCCTCGTCGAAGGCCGTCCCGTTGCAGGTGATCCGCGTGTCGACCGCGGTGCCCGCCAGTCCCGCGAAGACCGTCTTCTGCGCCTCGTCGAAGGTGAGGGGGACAAGGGCGGGCCGCGTCTCGGTCACGCGGTGGCCGAACTGGGCGGCAACGCGATAGGCCAGCCCGGTGGCGCCCATCTTGGGGATCGACTTGCCGCCCGTGGCCAGCACGAGGTGATCGGCGGTCACGGTGACGGCCCGCCCCGCGCGGGTCAGGCTGGCGCGGAAGGCGGTGCCGTCATGGGCGATGTCCTCGACGCCTGTCTCGAGCCAGAGCGGCGTGTCGCCCATCTCGGCGCGCAGCAGGGCGATGATGTCTTTCGCGGAGCGGTCGCAGAAAAGTTGGCCCAGCGTCTTTTCATGCCAGGGGATGCCGTGGCGGGCGACGAGGTCGAGGAAATCCCACTGGGTGTAGCGGCTGAGCGCGGATTTGCAGAAATGCGGGTTTTCCGATAGGAAATTTTCGGGTGCGGTGTGCAGGTTGGTGAAATTGCATCGCCCGCCGCCCGAGATCCGGATCTTCTCGCCCGGCGCTTTCGCGTGGTCGATCACCAGCGTGTCGGGGCCTGCGTGGGCTGCGCACATCATGGCCGCCGCACCGGCGCCGAGGATCAGGGTTCGGACATGTGTCTGGGGCATGGCCCTCGGCCTCGGGGATTGCGCCGACTTCGTCGTCGCCGGGGGCGCGCCGCTTGCGCGGCGCGGGGTGCTTGTGTGGGCGGGTCTGCCCGGGGTCTCGGCGGTTGCGCGGGTGGTGGGTTCGGAAGCCTCCGGCGGGGATATTTCCAAAACGGAGAAGACGAGACCCGCGCGTCAGTCGGCGAAGTTGCGGCTGTCCTTCAGCTGGTCCCAGGCCCAGACCACCTCCTGCAGGCGGTCTTCGTCGGAGCGGTCGCCGCCGTTCATGTCGGGGTGCAGCACCTTGATGAGCGCCTTGTAGCTCTTGCGGATCTCGGCCTTGGTGGCGCGGTCGGTGACCTCGAGGATCTCGATCGCCTTGCGCTCGGTTGGTGGCAGTTTGCGCCCTCCGCCGTTGTTGCGGCCCGGGTTGCGGGTGGCGTTGCCGCCCAGCACCTGGTGCGCATCGTCGATGCCGAGCCGCGCCCAGGCCTTTTCCTCGACCGTCTTCTTGAAGGGCTTGGTGGGGCGGTCCCAGACCCGGTCGCGGTCGAGCTGGGCCTCCATCTCGGCCTCGGTGGTGCCTTCGAAGAAGTTCCACTTGAGGTTGTACTCGCGGACATGCTCGCGGCAGAACCACTTGTAATCCTCGAGATTGTCCGGGCTTTTCGGGGCGCGGTACTGACCAGCCTCTTCGCAGCCCTCGTGCTCGCAGACGCGCTGCGAGGTCTCGAAGGCGCCGGACATGCCGCGACGACCGGACCGACGTTTCTTCTTGTCGGTCGAGACGCGGAGGTCGAAGTTGAACGGGTCTTTGTCGGTCATGGCGTGCCCTTCTCGACTCGGAAGGGGCAGTTTAGTCTTTTGGGGGCCGAGGTGAAGAGGCGAGGAGTGGATTTGGTGACGCGGACGGAGAAAATCGAGACACGGTTGCGCGAGGCGTTTGCGCCGCGGGTGTTGAGCGTGGTGGACGAGAGCGAACGGCACCGGGGGCATGCGGGCTACCAGGAAGGCGGCGAGAGCCACTTCCAGGTGACGATAGAAAGCGAGGCTTTCCAAGGGCTTGGGCGGATCGAGCGGCACCGGGCGGTGCATGCGGCGCTGGGGCGCGAGCTTGTGGCGGAAATCCACGCACTGGCGCTGAAGATCAGCGACTAAACCTTTGTTTTTTCGACCGTTTCCGGCGTTTCCTCCGGGTCGGCGAAGAGGTTGGCGAGGCTGGGCTCGTCCTCGGCCTCCTTCACGGGGGGTGCGGGGGCGGGACCGGCCTCGACCTCTGGCAATTCCCTTTGGAAAACCAAGAGGTTACGGTAGGTCGTGACCTTGGAGGTGAGGCCGGACCGCTCCTCCTGGGGGAGGGTGTCGGCGCGCAGGTAGTGCCAGCCCTCGCGGCCCAGCTCGTTCAGGATGTCCTCCAGCGTGGCGGCGAAATTGGCCGCGCCCTTCAAACCCTTGTGCTTGCTGGCTTTTTCCGGGGCGGGGACAAGCTTGTACTCGTATCGGGGCATGGGGCGGGGCATTGGCGGTCCTCTCGTTCCGGAGCGGTTTAGCCGGGCATGGCACGGCGCGGCAAGGGGCCTGTGACGGGCGTACGAGGGCATATACGGGCCGTACACCGGCCGTACACAGGGCGTACAC
>CBFIFZ010000180.1:0-5901 GCA_965661995.1 Roseicyclus sp. | reverse complement strand
GCCTCGGCGGGGTCCTCCATCTGCTCGCAGATCGCCACGCGAAACCCCTTGCGGATCAGGGTCAAAAGGTAGCTTTCGGCACTATGCGCGGGCACGCCGCACATCGGGATTTCCTCGCCCGCATGCTGCCCGCGCTTGGTCAGCGCGATGTCGAGCGCCGAGGCGGCGGCGACCGCGTCGTCGAAGAACATCTCGTAGAAATCGCCCATCCGGTAGAACAGGAGCGCATCGGCATGCTGCCCCTTGATCTCCAGGTATTGCGCCATCATCGGCGTCACTTGGCTCATGCCACCCCCCGCAGTCGCGCATGGACCCTACGCAAGCCGCGCGCGGGATTGAAGCGGCAAAAGGCTGTTGTTGCCGGGGCGGGTGACGTTGGATAAACCGGCCGTCGGGCAAAAGGGAGGGCGCCGCGCCATGGCCGACAAGACCAAGATCACCCGTGACGAGGCGCTGGCCTATCACCTCGACCCGCATCCGGGAAAGATCGACATCTCGGCCTCGGTCCCGATGGCGACGCAGCGCGACCTGAGCCTTGCCTATTCCCCCGGCGTCGCCGTCCCCTGCGAGGTGATCGCGGAACGGCCCGAGACGGCCTATGACTACACGACCAAGGGCAACCTTGTCGCTGTCATTTCGAACGGCACCGCGGTGTTGGGGCTTGGCAATCTTGGCGCGCTGGCCTCCAAGCCGGTGATGGAGGGCAAGGCGGTTCTGTTCAAGCGCTTTGCCGACGTGAATTCCATCGACATCGAGCTGGACACCGAGGACCCCGACGAATTCTGCCGCGCGGTCAAGCTGATGAGCCCGACCTTTGGCGGCATCAACCTTGAAGATATCAAGGCGCCCGAGTGTTTCATCATCGAGCAGCGGCTCAAGGAAGAATGCGACATCCCCGTCTTTCACGACGACCAGCACGGCACTGCCGTGATCTGCGCTGCGGGGTTGATCAACGCGCTGCACATCTCGGGCAAGAAGATCGAGGAGTGCCGGATCGTCCTGAACGGAGCTGGGGCCGCTGGGATCGCCTGTATCGAGCTGCTCAAGACGATGGGCGCGCGCCACGAGAACTGCATCGTCTGCGACACCAAGGGTGTCATCTGGCAGGGTCGCACCGAGGGCATGAACCAGTGGAAATCGGCCCATGCCGTCAAGACCGAGCTGCGCACGCTGGAAGAGGCGATGGTGGGCGCGGACGTCTTCCTCGGCGTGTCGGTGAAGGGGGCCGTGACGCCCGATATGGTCCGCTCGATGGCGGACAACCCGGTCATCTTCGCCATGGCCAACCCCGACCCCGAGATCACGCCGGAAGAGGCGCACGAGGTGCGCGTCGATGCGATCGTGGCGACGGGGCGGTCGGATTATCCCAACCAGGTCAACAACGTACTGGGATTCCCCTATCTTTTCCGCGGCGCGCTGGATATCCACGCCCGCGCGATCAATGACGAGATGAAGATCGCTTGCGCCCACGCGCTGGCCGAGCTTGCGCGCGAGGATGTGCCGGACGAGGTGGCGATGGCCTATGGGCGCAAGCTGGCCTTTGGCCGTGACTATATCATCCCCACGCCCTTCGACCCGCGGCTGATCTACACGATCCCGCCCGCGGTCGCGCGGGCCGGGATGGACACGGGCGTCGCGCGGCGGCCCATCGTCGACCTCGAGGGCTATGCCAAAGGGCTGCGCGCGCGGATGGACCCGACAAGCTCGATCCTGCAAGGCATCTATGCGCGGGCGAAATCTGCGCAGGCGCGGATGATCTTTGCCGAGGGCGACGATGTGCGCGTGCTGCGCGCGGCGGTGGCCTATCAGCGGCAGGGGCTGGGCAAGGCGCTGGTCGTGGGGCGCGAGGCGGATGTGAAGGAAAAGCTGACCGCCGCCGGCCTGGCCGACGCCGTGCGCGAGCTGGAAGTGGTGAACGCCGCCAACACCAAGCACCTCGAAAGCTACAAGTCGTTCCTCTACCAGCGCTTGCAGCGCAAGGGGCATGACCGGGCCGATATTCACCGGCTCGCTTCGCGCGACCGGCATGTGTTCTCGGCGCTGATGCTGGCGCATGGGCATGGCGATGCGCTGGTCACGGGCGCGACACGGAAATCGGCGCATGTGATTGATCTGATTGGCAAAGTCTTCGATGCGCGGGCGCAGGACGGGGCGGTCGGCGTGACCGCGCTTCTGCACAAGGGGCGGATCGTGCTGATCGGGGATACCTTGGTGCATGAATGGCCCGAGAAAGAGGACCTGGCGCTCATCGCCGAGCGCGGCGCGCAGGTTGCCCGCGACCTGGGGCTGGAGCCTCGGGTGGCCTTTGTCAGCTTCTCGACCTTTGGCTATCCGGTCAGCGAAAGGTCCGAGAAAATGCATCGCGCACCCGAGGTGCTGGACCAAAAAGGCGTGGATTTCGAATATGATGGCGAAATGGCCGTCGATGTCGCGCTGAACCCCGAGGTGATGGCGCAATACCCGTTCACCCGGCTGTCGGGGCCTGCGAACGTGCTGGTCGTGCCGGCGCGGCATTCGGCGTCGATCAGCGTGAAACTGATGCAGGAAATGGCCGGCGCCACGGTGATCGGGCCGATCCTGACCGGGCTGAAAAGCCCGATCCAGATCTGTTCCACGGTCTCGACGGCGAATGACATCCTGAACATGGCGGTGATGGCCGCCTGCGAGATCGGGCGGCGCTGAACGGGGTCACAGGGCGTACACACCCTGTACACACCGCGTACATACGGCAAGCGGGCTTGGGTTTTGCGGCAATCGTGTGTATATTCCCTGCACACGGAGGGCGCACACCATGGGCAAGCAACGGACCAACATCAGCGTCGACGCCAAGGTCCTGGCCGCTGCGCGCGAGTTGGGGCTGAACGTGTCCGCCATCGCCGAGGAGGCGCTGCGCAAGGCTCAGCAGGACGCGTGGCAGAAAGCGAATGCCGAGGGGCTAAAGCGACTCAATGATTGGGTCGAGGCGAACGGGTTGCCCTTGGCGGATTACCAGGTGCTGAAAGTCGATTGATGGCGCAATACGGGGTATACCGATTGCCTCGGGGGGAGTTGGTCGTCGATCTGCAAACCGATCACATCCAGACGACAACCCGAATCGTCGCACGGCTCGTACCCGAAGCGGAGACAGGGCAGCTTCTTGGGGATGCGACGCCCGTCTTCATGATCAACGGAATACGCATGAACCTTTTGACCACCCATATGGGTGCTGTCCCGTCGCAGGCCTTGCATGACCAGGTGGATGATCTGAGCGCCGAGGACTATGCCATCCTCCGCGCCATCGACATGGTCTTTACCGGCGTCTGAGCGTCAGCTCGTCATCCCGTCCCAGAAATTCTTGACCTTGTCGAAGAACCCCTTGGCGTTGGGGTTGTTCGACGTGCCGCCGATCTCTTCGAACTTCTTCAGAAGCTCTTTCTGTTCCGAGGTCAGCTTGACCGGGGTTTCAACGGCCAGCTCGATATACATCTCGCCCATGCCGGGGCCGCGAAGCTGGGGCATGCCCTTGCCGCGCAGGCGCATCTGGCGGCCGGATTGCGAGCCTTCGGGCACCTTCACGCGGGAGCGGCCACCGTCGATCGTGGGCACCTCGACCTCGCCGCCGAGGGCGGCCTTGGTCATCGAGACAGGGACGCGGCAGAAGAGGTCGATGCCGTCACGCTGGAACAGCGGATGGTCGGCGACCTCGATGAAGATGTAGAGGTCACCCGCAGGCCCACCGCGCAACCCGGCTTCGCCCTCGCCCGAGAGGCGGATGCGGGTGCCTGTCTCGACACCGGCGGGGATGTTCACGCTGAGCGCGCGGTCCTTCTGCTGACGCCCCGCGCCGCCGCAGGTGCGGCAGGGGTTCTTGACGATCTGTCCGACGCCGGAACAGGTCGGGCAGGTGCGTTCGACGGTGAAGAAGCCCTGTTGCGCGCGGACCTTGCCCATGCCGGAACAGGTGGGGCAGGTGGTAGGCTCGGCGCCGCCTTCCGAACCCGATCCGTTGCACGACCCGCAGGCGACCGAGGTCGGCACGGTGATCTGCTTGGACAGGCCCGAATAGGCCTCTTCGAGAGTGATTTTCAGGTTGTAGCGCAGGTCGGAGCCGCGGCTGGCCCGGCTGCGGCCGCCGCCGCGCTGGCCGCCCATGAAATCGCCGAAAAGGTCCTCGAACACGTCCGAGAAGGCAGAGGCGAAATCGCCCTGTCCGGGCCGCCCGCCATAGCCGCCGGCCCGCGCGCCACCTGCCATGCCGCCGTCAAAGGCCGCGTGGCCGAAGCGGTCATAGGCCGCTTTCTTGTCGGCGTCCTTCAGGACGTCATAGGCCTCGTTCGCTTCCTTGAACTGGGCCTCGGCATCGGGGTTGTCCGAATTGCGGTCGGGGTGAAGCTCTTTCGCCTTGGTGCGATAGGCTTTCTTGATCTCGTCGGCAGAGGCGCCCTTGGAGACCCCGAGCACCTCGTAGTAATCGCGCTTTGCCATGTCGTTCCTTCCTTGAACGCAGGGACCGGCCAGGGGTGGCCCCGGCCGGTCTCATGGGGGTCACGTCACGCGATCAGCCGCGCTTGCGGTCGTCGTCGAGGTCTTCGAAATCGGCATCGACGATGTCGTCATCCACCGGGCGCGCGGCGTCGGGGTCTGCGTCGTCGTCAGCCTCGTCCTGGCTGGCCTTGTAGATCGCCTCACCCAGGCGCATCGACGCCTCGGTCACGTTCTGGATGCCGCCCTTGATCTTGCCGACATCGCCGGTCTCGAGCTGTTCCTTGAGGTTCTTGATGGCAAGTTCGATCGCCTCGACGGTGGAGGGGTCGACCTTGTCGCCGTGTTCCTCGAGGCTCTTCTCGGTGGCGTGGATCAGGCTTTCGGCCTGGTTCGTGGTCTCGACCAGTTCGCGGCGCTGCTTGTCGGCGTCGGCGTTTTCCTCGGCCTCCTTCACCATGCGCTCGATATCCTCGTCGGAGAGACCGCCCGAGGCCTGGATCGTGATCTTCTGTTCCTTGCCGGTGCCCTTGTCCTTGGCGCCGACCGAGACGATGCCGTTGGCGTCGATGTCGAAGGTCACCTCGATCTGCGGCACGCCGCGCGGGGCGGGCGGGATGTTCTCGAGGTTGAACTGGCCGAGCATCTTGTTGTCGGCGGCCATCTCGCGCTCACCCTGGAAGACGCGGATGGTGACCGCGTTCTGGTTGTCCTCGGCGGTCGAGAAGATCTGCGCCTTTTTGGTCGGGATCGTCGTGTTGCGGTCGATCAGGCGGGTGAAGACACCGCCGAGCGTCTCGATGCCGAGCGACAGGGGGGTCACGTCGAGCAGGACGACGTCCTTGACGTCACCCTGAAGCACGCCGGCCTGGATCGCGGCGCCGAGGGCCACGACCTCGTCGGGGTTCACGCCCTTGTGCGGCTCCTTGCCGAAGAAGTTGGTCACTTCCTCGACCACCTTGGGCATGCGGGTCATGCCGCCGACAAGGACGACCTCGTCGATGTCGCCCTTGGACAGGCCCGCATCCTTGAGGGCGGCGGCGCAAGGCTTCATCGAGGCCTTGATGAGGTCGCCCACGAGGCTTTCCAGCTTGGCGCGGGTCAGCTTCATCACCATGTGCAGCGGCTGGCCGTTGGCGCCCATCGAGATGAAGGGCTGGTTGATCTCGGTCTGGCTGGAGCTCGACAGCTCGATCTTGGCCTTTTCGGCCGCTTCCTTGAGGCGCTGGAGTGCCATCTTGTCGTTCGTCAGGTCGACGCCGTGCTCTTTCTTGAACTCGTCGGCGAGGTAGTTGACGATTCGCATGTCGAAATCTTCGCCGCCGAGGAACGTGTCGCCGTTCGTCGATTTCACCTCGAAGAGGCCGTCGTCGATTTCCAGGATGGTGATGTCGAAGGTGCCGCCGCCGAGGTCATAGACCGCGATGGTCTTCGTGTCTT
>CBFIFZ010000179.1:4060-5907 GCA_965661995.1 Roseicyclus sp. | reverse complement strand
GCTGATGAGCACGACCGGCGTCCCGCGCGAGCGCACGTCCTGGATCAGGTCCAGCACCTTGCGGCTTTCCTTGACGCCCAACGCCGCCGTCGGCTCGTCGAGGACGATGACCTTGGAGCCGAAGGCCGCCGCACGCGCCACGGCGACGCCCTGGCGCTGGCCGCCCGACAGCGTCTCGACCGCCTGGTTGATGTTCTGGATCGTCATCAGGCCCAGTTCCGACAGTTTCTGGCGGGCGAAATCCTCCATCGCCTTCTGGTCGAGCATGCCGAACCATTTGCCCATGATGCCGGGTTTGCGCAGCTCGCGCCCGCAGAACATGTTGTCGGTGATCGAGAGCGCCGGGCTGAGGGCGAGCGTCTGGTAGACGCATTCGATCCCCGCCTCGCGGGCCTGCAGGGGCGAGGCGTAGCTGACCTCGCGACCCTCCAGCGTGATGGTGCCCTCGTCGGGGACGGTCGCGCCCGAGATCGCCTTGATGAGCGAGGATTTGCCCGCGCCGTTGTCGCCGATCACCGCGAGGATCTCGCCCGGCATCAGGTCGAAATCGGCATGGTCCAGCGCGGTGACGCGGCCATAGCGCTTGACGAGGCCACGGGCCTTGAGAAGGGGCTCGTTCATGCCGACACCTTTCTGATCCATTGGTCGATGGCGACCGCGATGATGATGAGCCAGCCGATGGCGAAGACCTGCCAGAGCACGTCCACGCCCGCGAGCCGCAGGCCCGACTGGAAGACCCCCACGATCAGCGCCCCGAAGAGCGCCCCCATGATCGAGCCGCGCCCGCCGAAGAGCGAGATGCCCCCGATCACCACGGCGGTGATGCTTTCGAGGTTGCCCTCGTAGAAGCTTTGCGGCGAGATCGAGCCGACCCGCCCGATGGAGGCCCATGCCGCCAGCGCGCAGATGAAGCCCGCCAGCATGTAGACCTGTCTGAGCGTGCGGTCGGTGCGGATGCCGGCGAGTTCCGCCGCCTCCTTGTCGTCGCCGATCATGTAGACATGGCGGCCCCATGCGGTCTTGTTCAGCACGTACCACAGCGCGATGAAGATCGCGATCATCAGGAGCGTGCCATAGGTCAGCCGCGCCGAGCCTATGGCGATGCTCTGGCCGAAGAATTTCAGAAGCGGCGCCATCTCGTCGATGTCCGAGCCGCGGATCGACTGCGCGCCGGACAGGTAGAGGTTGAGCGCGAAGAACACGTTCCACGTGCCCAGCGTGGCGATGAAGGGCGGCAGCTTGACCCGGGTGACGAGCCAGCCGTTCAGGTAGCCCGCGCCGATGCCGCAGACAAAGCCGATCACGAGCGCGATGGGGGCGGGCACGCCCAGCTCGACCGAAAGCTTGCCCGAGATCACGCTGATCAGCACCATGATCGCGGCGACCGACAGGTCGATGCCCGCGGTCAGGATGATGAGCGTTTGCGCCGCGGCGAGGATGCCGATGATCGAGACCTGCTGCATGATGAGCGACAGGTTGAACGGCGAGAAGAAGCGTTCGCCCGCGATGACGCCGAAGACGGCGATGGAGGCGACAAGAACGATGACCGGCACGAAGGTCGGGTTCGCGTGCAGCACGTGCTGGATGGTGCCCAGCAGGCCGCGCGGGGCGTGTTCGAACTCCGCGACAGCGGCGGTGCTGTCCTTCAGGCGCGCCTCGTAATCCTGGCCGCCGGGGGTTGGATTGTCCGACATGACGTGCTCTCCGTCCGAAAGGGTGCCATGGCGTTGCCCTGCAGGGCAATGCCGATCACCGCGATGGGAATGGGATTGGGTGAGGCGGCATGCGGCGCCGGATGCGCCACAAGCCGCCGGGGTTCAACGCGGGCTCAGCCCCCGCCGAGCTCG
>CBFIFZ010000179.1:0-4050 GCA_965661995.1 Roseicyclus sp. | reverse complement strand
GACCGGCTGGTCGGTCACCAGCATCACGCCGGTGTTGTAGAACTCCAGGCCATCGGAGTTCGAGGGCATGGTGCCGTCGGCGGCATGGGCGATGATCGCCTCGATCCCCAGCGAGGCCATGCGCAGCGGGAACTGCATCGAGGTCGCGCCGATCACGCCGGCCGCCACGTCACGCACGCCGGGGCAACCGCCGTCGACCGAGACGATCAGCGCCTGGTCGGCGAGGCCGAAGGCATTGAGCGCCTCGTAGGCACCTGCCGCGGCGGGTTCGTTGATCGTGTAGACGACGTTGATGCCCGAGTTGATCTGGAGAAGGTTCTCCATCGCCGTGCGGCCACCCTCGGCGTTGCCGTTGGTCACATCGCTGCCGACGATGCGCGGGTCATCCTCGTCACCGATGTCGGTCGGGTCGTTCACCTCGATGCCGAAGCCGGTCAGGAAGCCCTGGTTGCGCAGGTAGTCGACCGAGATTTCCGACGCGTTCAGGTCGAGCGTGGCGATCAGCGCGTCATCGGCGGCGTCGCCCAGCGTTGCCGCGGCCCAGGCGCCGATCAGGCGGCCGGCCTCGAAATTGTCGGTGGCAAAGGTCGCGTCGGCGGTGTCGGCGGGCTCGAAGGGCGTGTCGAGCGCGATCACCAGGAGGCCCGCGTCACGCGCCTGGGTGATGACCGGCTCGAGCGCGCGGCTGTCGGAGGGCGTGATCAGGATGCCCGAGGCACCGGCGGCGATGCAGGTCTCGACCGCGGCGACCTGGCTTTCGACGTCGCCGTCGATGGCGCCGGCATAGGTCTGCAGCGTGATGCCCGCCGCCTCGGCGGCTTCGGTCGCGCCTTCGCGCATCTTCACGAAGAAGGGGTTGGTGTCGGTCTTGGTGATCAGGCACGCGGTCACGCCAGCGTGTGCGTCTGCCTGAGCCATGCCCGTGAATGCAACGGCGGCAGCGCCGCTCAGCATGAGCGTCTTAAGGGTCTTCGTCATGGTTTCCTCCCAGAAATACGGTCGGGCGATTTTTGCGCCCTCGCCCCGAGACCATGCGCCGGTCACCCGGGGCCTGTCAATAAATAAATCACTCTTAATTAATAATTGACAGGTCGGATGGAAAGGCCAAGATGTACGCGGGAGGATCTTCATGAAGGACGCGCCAGAGACATCTCGGGCCGCTGCGCATGCCGATGCGCTGGGTACGAATCAATCGGGAATGCGCGCTCAGAACGAGCGCCTTGTCCTGACGCTGATTCGACGCCACGGCGCCCTTGCCAAATCCGAGATCGCCCGGCTGACCGGCCTTTCGGCACAAACGGTTTCGGTCATCATGCGCGCGCTCGAGGACGAGCGTCTGATCCTTCGCGGCGAGCCGCAGAGGGGCCGTGTCGGACAGCCCTCGGTTCCGATGAAGCTGAACCCGCGCGGCGCCTTCTTCAACGGGCTGAAGATCGGTCGCCGCTCTGTCGAGATGGTTCTGACCGATTTCCTCGGCACGATTCTCGCCCGCCGCGTGCGCCAGCACGACTACCCCGATTACGACACGGTCCTCGGTTTCGCGCTCGAAACCGCGAACGACCTCGCAGCCTCCCTCACCGCGGACGAGCGCGAACGGGTCGCGGGGCTCGGCATCGCGATGCCATTTGAGATCTGGGGGTGGGCGACCATGCTCGGCGTGCAGCCCGAGGCCATGACCCCCTGGCAGCAGCGCGACATCAGGAAGGAACTGTCCGAGGGGCTCGCGTGCCCGGTGTTCCTCCAGAACGACGCCACGGCCGCCTGTAGCGCGGAACTGGTGTTCGGCACGCATGAACAGCCGTCGGATTTCCTGCATTTCTATGTCGCCTTCTTCATTGGCGGTGGCGTCGTCCTCGACGGACGCCTGTTCCAGGGGCCGACCGGCAACGCCGGTGCGGTGGGCTCCATGCCGGTGCCCGACCGGACCGGAAAGATGCGCCAGTTGATCGACCTCGCCTCGCTCGTGACGCTCGAGCGGCGCCTGCAGGCCAAGGGGATCGATGCGTCACCCATGTGGGCCTCCTCCGAGCGATGGACCCTGCCGGAGGACATCGTGACGGATTGGCTCGACGAGGCCGCCGAAGCCATCGCCCACGCGGTTCACGGTGCCCTTGCCGTCCTCGATGTCTCGGCCGTCAAGATCGATGGCTGGATGCCCGGAGAGGTCCGCCGAGACCTGACCGAACGGGTCGGCGCCTGCCTTCAAAGGCATGACCTGACGGGCCTCGACATGCCCGATATCCAGGAGGGCAGCATCGGTCCGAATGCCCGTGCCCTCGGTGCTGCGAGCCAGCCGCTCCTCGCCCGGTTTCTCGTGGCGTGAGTGTGAGACCAGCCTGGGCGGCCAAGACGGTCTCGCCCCGGTCGGGGTGCGGGGCGCGGCCCGTCAGCGGTACCCGGCCCAGCCGCGATCGTCGGTGAAGGGACGGGAGGCCGTGATCTGCGTCTCTTCGAACCCCTCGGGCAGATCCGGCAGCGCGGCCAGGGGCTGCATCGCGGCCGCAATCAACAGGTTCGCCGTCCCCCGGGGTCCGAGCGGGCCCCGTACCGATACGACATGGGGATATAGCTCAGCCAGGATCGCATGGGTCCCGCGGGCTAGGGGGCCGTCCGGCCTGTCGAGCAAGTTGACGTAGACGGGGCCCTCCACGATCCGCCGGATGTGTCGGAAGGTCTCGAGCGTCACGAGATGGGCCGGCACGGACCCCGACGAGAAGGCATCCATGACCGCGGCATCGAACCGCTCGCCCGTCTCGTTGAGGTAGACCCTGCCATCCTCGTGCACGATCCCCAGCCCGCCGCGCCGCGGCGCGACGGCCGCGGCATCGTAGCCCGCCCTCTCGATCATCGCGCCGGCCCAGGGCATGTGGCGCCGCACCACCTCGGTGATCAGGGGATCGATCTCGATGGCGACGGCCGCCGCCTCCGGCCTCGAGGACAGAAGCCGCGTGGGCAGAGTGTAGCCCCCTCCTCCGATGAAGAGGACGTCCGGCGCGGGGCCGAGATCGGCCTCCATGCGGGCCCAGATCCACTCGGTATAGGGCAGGACCAGCCCCTCTTCGGGGGCGGTTGACGCATCGTTTCGCGCGACCTGCTCGGCGGCCTGCCGGACCCCGTCCGAGTAGAGATGAACGGCGCCTCCGCTTCTGGCGATATCGATGCAGGACAGCCCGGATTCGTAGCGGCAGACGGGGCCGAGCGCGGCGCTTGCCGCCACGATGGCCCCGACCGGCAGAAGCGGCGCAAGGGAACCGGGACCGCCGCCGCCCGCCCCGGCATCCCTGAGGAACGGCACGCAGAGAAGCACCAGCACGGCGCAGCCCGCGAAGGTCGCGGCAGAGCCCGCCAGCGGCAGCGCGACGAAGCCCGCGAGGATTGCGCCGAGGATCGCGCCGAGCGAACCCGCCGCGAGGACCAGCCCAAGCGACGAGCCTTCGCGGCCCGGCCGCGCCTCCACCGCCAGCGTGGCCAGGAGGGGGGAGGGCGCGCTGATGAGGATCGAGGCCGGCAGGAAGGCCGTGACGACGGCCAGCATCATGCCGCCGGTCCCGCGTGCGCCCGAGGCATAGACCAGCCCTAGGATGGTCGGGGTCAGCGCCGCGAGCACCGCGGTGGCGACAAGCGCCACGCGCACGTTGCGCAGGGCCGTGCCCCTGTCGCGTTCGGCGATGACGCCCCCGATCGCGTTGCCGATCGAGAAGCCAGCGAGCACTGTCGCGATCACGGCGGTCCATGTCAGCAGCGAGGCCCCGAAGAACGGCGCCAGCACGCGCCCGGCGGCGATCTCGTAGGTCAGGCCGGTGGCCGACAGCACCAGTATCAGCCCGATCGCCGTCCAGAAACGCATGGTCCTTGTCCTCGCCTCGAAGTCCCGTCCTCACGCCCGCTACATAATGCGCCGCCAGGCCAAGGCAGCCCGCGATATCGGGCTGGGTGTCTGATCCGAGGGTTTGACGGTGTGACCCTCTCGCGACAAGCGCTTCGGGCTTGTGCTGAGTCCGGGGCACTCCGTCATGCTCTATCCGGCCCCAACGCTTGCTGCAGAGTGAA
>CBFIFZ010000178.1:0-6032 GCA_965661995.1 Roseicyclus sp. | reverse complement strand
CAGTTGGAAGCCGCCGAGATGGACGGCGCGAACCCGCTGGCGCGCTTCTTTTTCATCGCGCTGCCGCACCTGAGCCGCGCGATCACCATCGTGATCCTGATCCAGACGATCTTTCTGCTGGCCGTCTTCGCCGAGATCTTCGTCACCACCGGCGGCGCCTTCGGAACGCGGACGCTCACCTACCTGATCTACCAGCGCGTTCTGGAAAGCCAGAATGTCGGGCTGGGGTCGGCGGGCGGTGTCTACGCCATCATCCTTGCCAATATCGTCGCGCTGTTCCTGATGCGCATCGTCGGCAAGAACCTGGATCGCTGAGGAGGGACTGACCATGGCACGCGCCGTCACGACACAACGCAAGGCCCTCAACACCGCGATTGCGTGGCTCATCGGGTTCCTGATCTTCTTCCCGATCCTCTGGACAATCCTGACCTCGTTCAAGACCGAGGCCGAGGCCATCGCCAACCCGCCCGTCATCCTGTTCTTCGACTGGACGCTGGAGAACTACGGCGTGGTGCAGGAGCGCTCGAACTACATGCGCTTCTTGTGGAACTCGGTCATCATCGCGGGGGGCTCGACGCTTCTGGGCATCCTCATCGCCGTGCCCGCCGCCTGGTCGATGGCCTTCGTGCCGTCCAGGCGGACCAAGGACATCCTCTTGTGGATGCTCTCGACCAAGATGCTGCCCGCGGTCGGCGTGCTCTACCCGATCTACCTGCTCTGCATCCAGCTGGGCGTTCTGGACAACCGCATCGCGCTGGTCGTGATCCTGATGCTGATCAACCTGCCGATCATCGTCTGGATGCTCTACACCTATTTCAAGGAAATCCCCGGCGAGATCCTCGAGGCGGCCCGAATGGACGGTGCGGGCCTGAAGGAAGAGCTTCTCTACGTCCTGACACCCATGGCGATCCCCGGCATCGCGTCCACGATCCTTCTGAACTTCATCCTCGCCTGGAACGAGGCGTTCTGGACGCTGAACCTGACCTCGGTCGATGCGGCGCCGCTCACGGCTTTCATCGCCAGCTATTCCAGCCCCGAGGGCCTGTTCTTCGCCAAGCTCTCGGCGGCCTCGACCATGGCCATCGCGCCGATCCTCATCCTCGGCTGGTTCAGCCAGAAACAATTGGTCCGGGGGCTCACCTTCGGCGCCGTGAAATAGGCCCTCCGCAGCGACGCGACAGAGCAAAGGAAAACACCAATGGGACGCATCACGCTCGACAAGGTTCGCAAGGCGTTCGGCGAGGTCGAAGTTATCCCGCCCCTCGACCTGACCATCGAGGACGGGGAGTTCGTCGTCTTCGTCGGCCCCTCGGGCTGCGGCAAGTCCACGCTTCTGCGGCTCATCGCGGGGCTCGAGGATGTCTCGGGCGGCGAGATCCGCATCGACGGGCAGGACGCCACGATGGTGCCCCCCGCCAAGCGCGGCCTTGCGATGGTGTTCCAGTCCTACGCGCTTTACCCGCACATGAGCGTGCGCAAGAACATCGCCTTTCCGCTGCGCATGGCGGGTCTCGACCGCGCCGAGCAGGACCGCCGCGTGACGGCCGCCGCCGACGTTCTGAACCTGACCGACTACCTCGACCGCCGTCCCGGCCAGCTTTCGGGCGGCCAGCGCCAGCGCGTCGCCATCGGCCGCGCCATCGTGCGCGAACCCGCCGCCTTCCTCTTCGACGAGCCGCTCTCGAACCTCGACGCGGCGCTGCGCGTGGGGATGCGGCTGGAAATCTCCGAGCTGCACAAGCGGCTCAAGACAACGATGATCTACGTCACCCATGACCAGGTCGAAGCCATGACCATGGCCGACAAGATCGTGGTGCTGCGCGCCGGTCACATCGAGCAGGTCGGCAGCCCGCTTGAGCTTTACCGCAATCCCCGCAACCTCTTCGTCGCGGGCTTCATCGGC
Organism: Roseicyclus sp.; assembly: GCA_965661995.1. GTDB lineage: Bacteria > Pseudomonadota > Alphaproteobacteria > Rhodobacterales > Rhodobacteraceae > Roseicyclus. Next base: position 4,129 of record CBFIFZ010000178.1, on the reverse strand, counting down.
AGCCCGAAGATGAACCTCGTGGACGGCCCCATCGCCGCCGGGCATGACGCGACCACAATCGGCATCCGCCCCGAACATATCCGCGTCACCGAGGACACGGGCGACTGGCAGGGCACGGTGGGCGTGTCCGAACATCTCGGCTCGGACACCTTCTTCCACGTCACCTGCGAGGGCATCTCCGAGCCACTGACCGTCCGCGTCGGCGGTGAGGTCGATCTGCGCTACGGCGATAAGGTCTGGCTGACGCCCGACCCCGAGCACCTGCACCGCTTCGACGCGCAGGGGCTGCGCATCGCATGACACGTCTTGCCGGCAAATCCGCCCTGATCACCGGGTCCGCCCGCGGCATTGGCCGCGCCTTCGCCGAAGCCTACGTGCGCGAGGGCGCGCGCGTGGCGATCGCCGACATCGACATCGCGCGGGCGCGGCAAACGGCGGCCGAGATCGGCCCCGCGGCCATCGCGGTCGAACTGGACGTCACGAAGCAGGAGAGCATCGACGCCGCCGTCGCGGCCACGGTCGACGCCTTCGGCCAGATCGACATCCTGATCAACAACGCCGCGATCTTCTCCGCGGCCCCCATCACCGAGATCGAGCGCGCCGATTACAGCCGCGTCTTCGACATCAACGTCGCGGGCACGCTTTTCACGCTGCAGGCGGTTGCCCGCCACATGATTGATCGCGGCATAAGAGGCCGGATCATCAACATGGCCTCCCAGGCCGGGCGGCGGGGCGAAAGCCTCGTCGCCACCTATTGCGCCACCAAGGCGGCGGTGATCAGCCTGACCCAATCGGCGGGGCTGAACCTGATCGCCCACGGCATCAACGTGAACGCCATCGCGCCCGGCGTGGTGGATGGCGAGCACTGGGACGGGGTCGACGCCTTCTTCGCGAAATACGAGGGCAAGGCACCAGGCCAGAAGAAGAAGGAAGTCGGAGAAGGCGTTCCCTATGGCCGCATGGGCCGGGCAGAGGACCTGACGGGAATGGCCGTCTTCCTCGCCTCGGACGAGGCCGAATACATCGTCGCGCAATGCTACAACGTCGACGGCGGACAATGGATGAGCTGATGAAGGATATGTCCGCGGGGCCCGTGCCGCTGTCGAACGCCACGCTGGCCGTTCTGCCCGAGGGGGTCGCGCGTCCGACCTATGACCGTGGGGCTCTCACGCCCGGCATCGTGCACATAGGCTTGGGCAATTTCCACCGCGCCCACCAGGCCTGGTATACGCATCGCCTGATGCAGGCGGGGGCCGCGCAGGACTGGGCGATCATCGGCGCAGGCGTCCGGCCCTATGACGCCGCGATGCGCGACCGGCTCAAGGCGCAGGACTGCCTGACGACGCTGATCGAACTGGCCCCAGAGCATCGCTCGGCCGAGGTGACGGGCGCGATGATCGACTATCTGCCGATCGAGGACGGGAACGGCCCGCTCATCCGCGCCATGGCCGACCCGAGGGTCCGCATCGTCGGGCTGACCGTGACCGAAGGCGGCTATTACATCGACGCCGCCACCGGCGGGCTGGATACCGCGCATCCCGACATCGCCCATGACGCCGCCCACCCCGACGCGCCCCGCACCGCCTTCGGCGCGATGGTCGCGGCGCTGCGCCTGCGCCGCGAGGCGGGGCATGGCCCCTTCACCGGGCTGTGTTGCGACAACCTGCGCGGCAATGGCGCGATCCTGCGCCAGACCATCGTGGGGCTTGCGCGGCTCTCCGACCCCGCGCTGGCCGACTGGATCGAGGACCGGGCCACCTTCCCCAACGCGATGGTCGACAGCATCGTCCCCGCCACCGGCCCCGCCGAGCTGGAGCTGGTGCGCGACATGGGCATCGACGACAAGGCCCCGGTCACGCACGAGAATTTCCGCCAATGGGTGATCGAGGATGACTTCTGCGCGGGCCGCCCCGACTGGGACCGCGTGGGCGCGACCTTTACCGACGATGTCCACGCCTACGAGATGATGAAGATCCGCATCCTGAACGCGGGTCACCAGGTGCTGGCCAACGCGGGCGAGCTCTTGTCGGTCCCGACCATCGCGGATTGCATGGCGCATCCCGCCATCTCGGCGATGTTCCGCAAGGTCCAGACCGAGGAGATCCTGCCCCATGTGGCCCCGGTCCCCGGCATGACGCCCACCGATTACCTGTCGCTCATCGAGCGCCGTTTCGCCAACCCCGCGATCCGCGACACGACGCGGCGCGTGGCCTTCGACGGCTCGTCGCGGCACACCGGGTTCCTTCTGCCGATCCTGCGCGAGCGGCTGGCGGGCGGCGATGACGTCATCGGCCTCGCCCTTGTCGAGGCGCTCTGGGCGCGGATGTGCACAGGCGCGCGCGAGGACGGCAGCGCGATCGAGGAGAACGATCCGAACTGGGCGGCCCTGAGCGAAGCCGCGGCGGCGGCAAGGGACCGCCCGCGGGCATGGCTGGAACAGCGGTCGCTCTATGGCGACCTTGCCGAAGCCGAGGGCTTTGCCGCCGCCTTCGAGGGCTGGCTCGCGCTGATCTGGCGCGAGGGGACCGAGGCCGCGCTGCGGCGCTACCTGACGGGCGGCTGACCTTACGGGCGGCTCTCGAGCAGCGTTTTCAACGCCCGCAAGCTGCGGCGATGCGCGCCGCGGTGGCGGTTCTTCAGATGCACCGCCGCGTAGACCGGCTGCGGGATCATCGGCGCACGCGCAACGCGCCGCGCCTGCCCCAGCCGCTCGAGCTCCAGCGCGGTCTGGCGCAGCACGTAGGCGCTGCCGCCAAGTGCCACCAGCAGGCCCCGGATCACCGCGTTCTGCCCGCTCGACACCGCGCCGACCGATAACGCGGGCAACCGCTCGGCATGGGTGGCGGAAAAGGCGGGCGCGTAATTGGCAAGGATGTAGCTGTCCGGGCGAACGTCCGAGAGCGCGCCCGCCTCGGTCGAGACCATGACATAGGACATCTCGCCCAGGCTTTCGAAATGCAGGTCCGGGTGCGGCTTGGGCGTGTAGTGGATCGCCAGGTCAAGCGCGCCGTCGCGCACGTCGGCACACATCTGGGCCGAGTAATCGGCCTCGACATAAAGCGCCGTCTCGGGCACCGCGCCCTGAAGGGCGGCGACCCAATCCGCCACGCGGTCGCCCAGCAAATCATGCTGGATGCCGATCCGCATCGTCACCGCCTGCCCGCCCGTGCCCCGCACCGCCTGCCCCGCTGCCGTCCAGGCAAGGCGCAGCGCACGGGCATGCGGCTCGAAGCGCAGGCCTTCGGTCGTCAGGTCCGTGCCCGCGCGGCTGCGCTCGAGCAGGCGGCACCCCAGCGCCTGTTCCAGCGCCCGCACCCGGCCCGAGACGGTGGATTGCGTCACCCCCAAACGTCCCGCCGTGCGGTTGAAGCTGCGCGTCTCGAACAGGTCGAGGAAGGTCTCGATCCACTCGGTGTTCATGGGCGGGCCTCTAATCGGTTTTGCCGATCAAATCACATGCGTGATGAGAATTGAACAGGGATCGGACCGCGGGAATACTCAGCCGAAGAAAAAGAGGGAGGATCGCCATGGCGGATGTGCCGGGCCACGCGCGGGTCGTGATCATCGGCGGCGGGGTTGTGGGCGTCTCCGCCCTTTACCACCTCGCCAAGGCGGGCTGGACGGATTGCGTCCTGCTGGAGAAGAACGAGCTCACGGCCGGCTCCACATGGCATGCGGCGGGCAACGTGCCGACCTTCTCGACCTCCTGGTCGATCATGAACATGCAGCGCTATTCGACCGAGCTTTACCGCGGGCTGGGCGACGCGGTCGACTACCCGCTGAACTACCATGTCACCGGCTCGATCCGGCTGGCGCATTCCGACGAGCGGATGCAGGAATTCGCCCGCGCCCGCGGCATGGGCCTGCACCAGGGGATGAACCTGGAGATCCTTTCGCCCGACGAGATAAAGGCGAAATACCCCTTCATCGAGACCCATGACCTGAAGGGCGCGCTCTACGACCCGGCGGATGGCGACATCGACCCCGCGCAGCTGACGCAGGCGCTGGCCAAGGGCGCGCGCGACATGGGCGCCACCATCCTTCGCTTCTGCCCTGCCACCGGCGTCAGCCGCGAGGGCGACGAGTGGATCGTCCACACCGACAAGGGCGATATCCGCTGCGAGATCGG
>CBFIFZ010000177.1:0-6050 GCA_965661995.1 Roseicyclus sp. | reverse complement strand
ATCGTGGGCGAAACCGCCCGCGCGCGGATGGCGCATGACGAGGCGCTGACCGGCTACCGCTTCAACGACGCGGCGAACGGGCTTTACGCCTTTGTCTGGGGCAAGGTCTGCGACTGGTATGTCGAGTTCGCCAAGCCCCTGTTGGCCTCGGGCGACGAAGCCGTTATCGCGGAAACCCGCGCGACAATGGCCTGGGTCATCGACCAGTGCCTGATCCTGTTGCACCCCACCATGCCCTTCATCACCGAAGAGCTGTGGGGCGAGATCGCGCCGCGCGAGACCATGCTGGTCCATGCCGATTGGCCGACCTACGGGGACGCGCTGATCGACGCCGAGGCCGACCGCGAAATGGGCTGGGTCATCGGACTGATCGAAGAGGTGCGGTCCGTCCGCCAGCAGATGCATGTGCCCGCGGGGCTCAAGGTGCAGCTCCTGCAGGTGGAGCTGGACGAGAAAGGGCAGGCGGCCTTTGACCGCAACGCCGCGATGATCGAACGGCTGGCGCGGCTGTCGGAGGTCACTCGCGTGGACGAGATGCCCAAGGGCGCGGTCACCGTCGCCGTCGAGGGCGGCACCTTCGGCCTGCCCATCGCCGACCTGATCGACGTCGCCGAGGAGAAGGCGCGGCTGGAAAAGGTGCTGGAGAAGCTCGGCAAGGAGCTGGGCGGACTGCGCGGGCGGCTCAAGAACCCGAAATTCGTCGAAAGCGCGCCCGAGGAGGTCGTGGAAGAAACCCGCGAGAACCTCGCCGCGCGCGAAGAGGAAGAGGGCAAGATCCGCGCCGCGCTGGAGCGTCTGAGCGCCATCGCGTAACCTCTGCCAAGGGGCGGCGGGCCGTGCTAGGCTGCCGCCCATGTCGCACTGGTTCGAACGCCTCGCGGAACGCCGCATGCTGAAGGCCCGGGCCGAGGGGAAACTCTCGGGCCTCGAGGGCGAGGGCAAGCCGCTGCCGCGGCACCCCGAGGCGGCTTTCGTCGATCCGGGCGAGGCGGTGGGCTACCGCATCATGGCCGAACATGGCGCGCTGCCCGAAGAGGTGCATCTGCGCAAGGCGCTCGCCGCGGCCAAGGCGGCCTATGCGGCGGCCGAGGGGGATGAGGCCAAGCGCTCGGCCATGGCCGAGATCGCCGAGGTGCAGATGAAGCTCTCCATCGCCGAGGAGGCGCGTCGCAAGTTCATGCGGTAAACCCGCCATTGTCGGCTTGGGGTCGGGAGTGGCACGCTGCCGCCACCCGATCCCCATGACAGGAGATGCCCAATGCGCCGTCTTTCCCTTGCCGCCCTTGCCCTTGCCGCCGGTCTTTCGCAGGCCCATGCCACAGCCGACGGCCCCGATGCGTGGCGCGTGGTGGGCGTGTCACCCTCGGACGTGCTGAACGTGCGCGTGGGGCCCGGCATCGATTATTTCGTGATCTCGGCCTTGCCTCACAATGCGCGTGGCATCCAGCTGGGAACCTGCGTGCCGACGGTCACGCGCGAGCAGTTTTTTGCCCTGAGCGAGGCGGCGCAGGCGCGGCTGAACGGCTATGCTGCCTGGTGTGTGGTGATCTACGAGGGCCAGCAACTCGGCTGGGTCAACCGCCGGTTCCTAACCGAAGACGGTGGCTGACGCGCCTCAGGCGGTTCCTTTGGTTCTTACGCGCCTCAGGCGCGATGCGCCCCGTCGGCCAGCCCCTTGACGAAGGCCGCGACCGCGTCGACCGGCTTGCCCGCCGCGATCTCGGACACGATGGCCGAGCCGACGACGCACCCATCCGCGATGGCGGCGATGCTCTCGGCGGCCTCGGGCGTCTTGATGCCGAAACCCACGATCACGGGCAGGTCGGTCTGTGACTTGATCCGCGCGACCTCGGGGGCGACCTGCGCCGCGTCGGCCTCGGCCGCACCGGTGATGCCGGTGATCGAGACGTAATAGACGAACCCGCTGGTGTTCTGCAGCACCTTGGGCAGACGCTTGTCATCGGTGGTGGGCGTGGCCAGCCGGATGAAGTTCAGCCCCGCCTTCTGCGCGGGGATGCACAGCTCGTCATCCTCCTCGGGGGGCAGGTCGACAATGATCAGCCCGTCGATCCCGGCCTCTTTCGCCTGGGCGAGGAACCTGTCGACCCCGCGCGAGTAGATCGGGTTGTAATAGCCCATCATCACGATCGGCGTGGTCTGATCGTCCTTGCGCAGCTCGCGCGCGATCTGGAGCGTCTTGTCCAGCGTCTGCCCGCCCTCGAGCGCGCGCTGGCCTGCCAGCTGGATCGTCGGGCCATCGGCCATCGGGTCGGTGAAGGGCATCCCCAGCTCGATGATGTCGACGCCCGCGCCCGGCAGGGCCTTCACCACCCGCAGCGATGTCTCGTAATCGGGATCGCCCGCCATCACATAGGCCACGAAGGCCTTTTTCCCCTCGGCCCTGAGCCGCGCGAAGGTGTCGTCGATCCGTGTCATGTCGGCCCCGTCTGAAACTGGTCCAGCGGGGTTTGCGGCATGGGGCGACGGAAATCAATGGGGCGCGGTCCGGTCGCCCCTTGCGCCGTTCGGCCCGGGCAGGCGCGTGACCTGTCACCGGGCCGGGGATGGTCCGCCGATCCGGACTGCGACTACTGCCCCCAGAACCGCACGGAATACATGTGCGTGTTGTCGAAGATGCCGTCGTTGCCCCAAGGGTTGTAGGTCACGATATGTTGGCGTGTCTCGCCGTCATAGACATGCACCTTGGTCCCCCAGGCAAGACGGCCACGGTTGTTCACGGCCAGAACCAGCATGTTCGGGCCCGGCCGCACGACCGATGTCGAGGTGTGCCACGTAAGCCCCGAGCCGGTCTTGTGCGCGACATGTTCATCGTTGAACGTGATCTCTGCCTCGTCATCGGCGTGATCGAACCCGAATATCAACCGTCGTCCCGCCGTGACATGCCGATCCGTGCCGGAATTGTGTGTCGTCGTCGGTTTCGACAGATGCTTGATCAGTTCGGCCGCGTATTTGAATCCGAGTTCCAACAGCTTGCCGATAAGCTCCACGACCTCCTTTGGGAGGGCGCCGTTGTTCGCAGTAATCTCGGGCAGGTCGGGGGCTTTGCCGGGGGGCTGCACCAGGGCCATGATCTCATCCGTCAGGACCGGAGCATCCTCGCCAAGGTATTCCATCGGTTTTCCGGTTTCATTCGTACTCATTCAACCATTCCTATTTCGTAGCCGTTTTTGGGCGGCGTCTGCGGTTCAGCGCATGCCGAAATATCATGATTCTCCTTCGCGGCGTCATGTCTTGTTGCAGTTGCCGCCCAGCCCGAGGGGGCTTAAAGGGGGGCGATTTCAAACCGAAGGGTCGGGACATGGGTTTCAAGGTCGGGATCGTGGGGCTGCCGAATGTCGGCAAGTCCACCCTGTTCAACGCGCTGACGCGGACGGCGGCGGCGCAGGCCGCCAATTTCCCCTTCTGCACCATCGAGCCCAACGTGGGCGACGTGGCCGTGCCCGACGCACGGCTCGACAAGCTGGCGGGCATCGCCAAGTCCAAGCAGGTGATCCCGGCGCGGATGACCTTCGTCGACATTGCCGGGCTGGTGAAGGGCGCGTCCAAGGGCGAGGGCCTCGGCAACCAGTTCCTCGCCAATATCCGCGAGACGGACGCCATCGCCCACGTACTGCGCTGTTTCGAGGACGGCGACGTGACCCATGTCGACGGCCGCGTCGACCCCATCGCGGATGCCGAGGTGATCGAGACCGAGCTGATGCTCGCCGATCTCGAGTCGATCGAGAAGCGGCTGCAGAACATCGTGCGAAAGGTGCGCGGCGGCGACAAGGAGGCGGTCCAGCAGGAACGCCTTTTGAAAGAGGCGCAGACGATGCTGGAGGAGGGCAAGCCCGCCCGCCTCGTCGAGGTGTCCGACGAGGATGCCAAGGCGTGGAAGATGCTGCAGCTTCTGACGACGAAGCCGATCCTCTACGTCTGCAACGTCGACGAGGGCTCGGCCGCGACCGGCAACGCCCATTCCGCCCGCGTGGCCGAGATGGCCGCCGAGCAGGGGGCGGCGCATGTCGTCATCTCCGCCCAGATCGAGGAAGAGATTGCCCAGCTGGACGCGGAAGAAGCGGAGATGTTCCTTCAGGAGATGGGTCTGGAGGAAGCGGGCCTCGACCGGTTGATCCGCGCGGGCTACGACCTGTTGGGTCTGCAGACCTATTTCACCGTCGGTCCGAAGGAGGCCCGCGCCTGGACCATCCGCCGCGGCACGCTCGCGCCGCAAGCTGCGGGGGTGATCCACGGCGATTTCGAGCGCGGTTTCATCAGGGCCGAGACGATCGGCTACGACGATTACGTGTCGCTCGGCGGCGAGGCGGGGGCCAAGGACGCGGGCAAGATGCGCGTCGAGGGCAAGGGCTACGAGGTCAAGGACGGCGACGTGTTGCACTTCTTGTTCAACGCCTGATCGGCTGTTCCTGCCGCATCCTCCGGGACGGAAAACGGTTCCCGTTTCGGCTCGACCCGCGCTAGCCTGTCACGACGGGCAAGACGGGTAGTGTGCGGATGCTTGAGTGATGGAACGCGCTGGCGGGCTGGGCCAATGCGAATGGCGGTTTGATCAGCCTTGTCGTGGGGGCTCTGGCCATTGTCGCGGCCTTTGTCGTCGGCGCCAAGCTCAGGAAAGGGTATCCAACCCTTGGCGACGTGCTGCGGGATCGCGCGTCATGGCCCGAACTGATCCGGCGCTGGCAGGGGAATTCCGCGCAATCCTATGACAAGGCCGTCGTCGAGGTTCTGAGCTTTGCCGACGCGGTCTATGGCCCCCGCACGCTGTCATGGCGCGCCTTTGATCGCTGCCTTTTGTTGGCCTTTCTGTATCCGGTCATGGCCGTGGTGCTGGGCTGGGCGCTGTTCAACACCCACATCCCGGCTGGCCTGACATTGTTTGTCGACGAACCGCGCCATCTGCCCCGGATCGGGCGTGCCGTTGCCTTGGTTTTCGCGATGGCTGCTGCGGCATGGATTGTCGCGAATGCACAAAGGTTCGCGGATTTCGTGGTGGACAGGGTTTTCGGAACGGCCGAGGATTCGTCCGCCCAGCCCGGTTTTCTGTCGAAGGCGGGCCGGGCGGGCGTCGATTTCCTTGCCGTTGCCGTTGCCGGTGCCTTTGCCTTTGCCGTTGCCGGTGCCGTTATCACCGACGACACCGCGACCGCCGCCCTTATCCTTCTTTTCTATGTCTTCCTGCCTGTCCTCAATGCCCTGGCCGACTGGGTTTCGCTCGCGATCACCCGGTCTTTCCTGCGCGGCCATGGTCGTGGTTCGCGCCCGGCTCTGGCGCTCATCTGGGTCCGGGCCGCCGCCGATCTGGCGCTGGCCCTTGTCTGCCTTGGGGCCCTGTTGACTGCGATCGTCCATGGCCTCGAGCTTTGGGGCCGGATCAGCCCCGCGACCCTGCCCTTCACCGCCGCCACCTACATGGCCGAGGTCCGGGCCGACCCGACGCGGGGCACGGCGCTGTATCTGATGGTGGCGACCACGCTCTTGCCCACCTTCGTGCATCTGCTTTGGGGGCTTGGCGCGGCGCTGAGCCATCGCGGCCACATCCTGTCGGATGCCGCGGCGGTGCTGGAGGCGAAACTGGCCAGCGACAGCCCCTTGACCGAGATCAAGCGCGGCGACCTGCTCCATCAGGTGGGCCGCGCTCACATGACGGGCTACGGCGCGGCCCTTGTCGTCACATCGTTTATTTTTTGGCTGGTCCTCTACCCGCTCTGGCGTTTGCTGATCTGAGCCGGGGCTAATCTGCAGATGGCTTTCCGGAGTCCAAGGTTTCCCCTTGCCGAGCCATGCCCCCTTCCTTAAACGGGTCGGCGGAGACGTGGCCGAGTGGTCGAAGGCGCTCCCCTGCTAAGGGAGTAGGCGGGAAACCGTCTCGAGGGTTCGAATCCCTTCGTCTCCGCCACCCATCCCAATCAAGACCTTGATTTATAAGCGTTAGTTGCGGATTTTGGGTTTTCGCTCCCACACTTGTTCCCACACTTGGCATCCGCTTGATCTGGCCGAAGCACACGGCCTTTCAATCGCTTTCGCCGGTG
>CBFIFZ010000176.1:0-6143 GCA_965661995.1 Roseicyclus sp. | reverse complement strand
TTTCAGCATCGCGATCCGGTCGATCCCCATGCCGAAGGCAAACCCCTGCCACTGCGACGGGTCCACCCCCGCCGCCTCCAGCACCTTGGGATGCACCATGCCCGAGCCCAGCACTTCCAGCCAGTCGTCGCCCTCGCCCACCTTCACGGTGCCGCCTTCCCACGAGCACTGGATATCGACCTCGGCCGACGGCTCGGTGAAGGGGAAATGCGAGGCGCGGAAGCGGGTCTTCACCTTGGTCCCGAAATAGGCCGAGAAGAACTCCTCCAGCACCCATTTCAGGTTCGCCATGGAGATATCGCGGTCGATGGCCAGCCCCTCGACCTGGTGGAACATCGGCGTGTGGGTCTGGTCGTAGTCGGCACGGTAAACGCGGCCCGGCGCGATCACGCGGACGGGGGCGCCATGCGCCTCCATGTAGCGGATCTGCACCGGCGAGGTGTGGGTGCGCAGCACATGCGGCGGGCGGTCATCGCCCTCGGCGCGGTGCGTATAGAACGTATCCATCTCGGCCCGCGCGGGGTGATGGCCGGGGATGTTCAGCGCATCGAAATTGTACCAGTCGGTCTCGATCTGCGGGCCTTCGGCCACGGCGAAGCCCATGTCGGCGAAGATCGCCGTGACCTCCTCCGTCACCTGGGACACCGGGTGGATCGTGCCCGCGCGGCGGTGGCGGGCGGGCAGCGTCACGTCGAGCCATTCGGCCTTCAGCCGCTCATCGAGCGCGGCATCGGCAAGTGCGGCCTTCTTCGCCGCCAGCGCCGAGTTGACCTCGTCCTTCAGCGCGTTCAGCGCGGGGCCCGCGACCTGCCGTTCCTCGGGCGACATGCCGCCCAACTCGCGCATCTTCAGGCTGATCTCGCCCTTCTTGCCCAGCGCGGCGACCCGCAGCTCTTCCAGCGCGGCCTCGTCCGCCGCCGCCCCGATGCGCCCCAGCCAGTCCGATTTCAGCCCATCAAGGTCCATGATCCCGCGCCTTCCGCCCGTCCAAATCCGCGCCCTGACCTATCACCAAAGCCCCGGATTGCAAGCGGCAGGCGCTCAGGTGCCGTCCTTGCCCGCAAAGGCCGATCTGCGCCCCCGGATCTCGAGCGCGCGGCGCGACAGCTTCACCTTGCCGTTCTGCACATAGACGGTGGCGGGTGGCTCGGCTTTCACCCGCTTCTCGGCGACCGTGATCGAGTCATAGAAGCGGACCGAATGCAGCTCTTTCGCGATGGGATCGAAGGGGAACATCACGTCCTGGTCGGTGTACCAGCTGTGCATCCGGTCGGTCAGGCGCTTGGCGTATTCGATCCAGCTGGCCTCGTTGCGGTAGCCGCCGCCGAAGCCCGGCCAGTAGGAGGTATGACAATCCTCGACCAAATAGAGCCCGCCATCGGCGACATGCGGCCAGAGGTTCTCGAAGCTGGCGATCTGATGCGCGCAGACATGGCTGCCGTCATCGAGGATCACGTCGAAGGGCCCATGCTTCGCCGCCAACTCGGCAAGGAAGGCCGGATCGGCCTGGTTGCCGATCTCGACGGTGGTGCCCTCTTCGGCCAGCCTGGCGCAGTCGGGGTCGATGTCGATGAAGGTCAGACGCGAGCCCTGGGCGAAGAACGCCTTCCACATGGGGATGGAGCCGCCCTTGAACACGCCGATCTCGAGGAACGAGACGGGGCGCTGCCGGAACCGGGTCAACTCGCGCGTGTAGGTGTCGAAATACTGGGTCCATTTCGACAGGAGCCGGTCATCGGTCGTCTTGAGATACTCGGTAAAGAAATTGGCCATGACCGCACCCGGAAAACAAGAACCCCCGCCGGACCATCGCCCGGCGGGGGTTGAAACTCAATGCCTTGAGCGTCGGCTTAGAGTGCTGCGCGCGCCTGTGCGACGATGGCGCCGAAGGCGTCGGGCTCGTGCACGGCCAGATCGGCCAGAACCTTGCGGTCCACCTCGATCCCGGCCTTGGCCAGACCGTTGATGAAACGCGAGTAGGTCATGTCGGCGTCGAAGGCGCGGACGGCGGCGTTGATCCGCTGGATCCACAGCGCGCGGAACTGGCGCTTGCGGGCCTTGCGGTCGCGGGTCGCGTACTGGTTGGCCTTGTCGACGGCCTGGGTCGCGGTGCGGAAGTTGCGCGAGCGCGAGCCGTAATAGCCTTTGGCCGCGTCAAGAACCTTCTTGTGGCGGCGATGGGTGACGGTTCCACCTTTGGTGCGGGACATCTCTCAGGCCTCCTTCAGCGGTCGTAGGGCATGTAGGACTTGACGATCTTCGCATCGGCATCCGACAGGATCGTCGTGCCGCGCGCGTTGCGGATGAACTTGTTCGTCCGCTTGATCATCCCGTGCCGCTTGCCGGCCTGTGCCGCCACCACCTTGCCGGTGCCGGTCACCTTGAAGCGCTTTTTCGCGCTCGATTTCGTCTTCATCTTCGGCATTTTCGTCTCCTGTCTTCTAGAGATCGTTCGGGCGCGACTCGGCATGCCGTTTTGGCCGGCCGCACCGTTGGAGCGGGTCGCATACAGCGAAGCGCGCGCCCTGTCCAGCCGTCAGTTCAGAACCATGGCCGCGACATGCACGAAGGCATTCGGAATATCCCAGACACCAAGGCCGCCGGGCCTGAGCACGAGATGGACATAGGCCAGGAGGCCGCCGCCGATCGCAAGCGAGAGCAACGCGACCCAGGGCAAGCTGCGCTCGACCCAGCCCGCGATGACCGAGGAGGTGGCGAAGATCGTCACCAGCGTCGCGATGACGATCAGGATATCGGGGTCAACGGAGATCTCGGGCATGGCACTCACTCAAGGGCCGGGAGAGAGTGCCACGGCCCGCGAGGCGGGGAAAGCCCGGCCTCACATCAACGGCGCGGCCTCCGTCACGACGCGCAGGTGATCGCCGGGCGACGAGCCCGCCCAGTCGACCCAGAGGCGTCGCGGATCGGCGGGATCGATCCACGCCCTGTCCTCGCGTTCCAACCCGCGCAGGTCATGGCCGAGCCAAAGCGTCTCGACCCCCGAAAGCGCATCGGTCGCCGCCAGGGTCTCGGGCGAGGTGGCGACGCCGAGGATCGGCGCATCGAACAGGACCCAACCGCGCTGCCGCCCGCCGGTCCCGTCGAAGATCACCGAATGCAGCGCCACGACCGTCCCCGCCGGGATCGGCGCACCGATCTCGAGGCTTAGCGTGAACGGCAGGGCCACGCCCTGCGCCTCGTCAAAGGCGATCAGGTCGGGGCTGTCGAAGATATCCTCGCCCACCGCAAGCGGCGGCTCAGACAGGTGCGCGAACCGCCCTGCTCCGTCCTGTACCGTGATCGCCCCATCGAGGATGCCGGCCGCCGCCGGCGCAGACGCAAGAGCCGCCAGCGCCAGCGCGCGGATCATTCCGGATCGGTCGCGTAGATCAGCCGCTCGGCGCAGGGCGCGACGCGCAGGATGTTGGTGGAGCCCTGCACGTTGAACGGCACACCGGCGGTGACGATGATCTGGTCGGCCTCGGTGGCATAGCCGCCGTCGCGCGCGGCGCGGGCCGCCGAGACGACCGCCCCTTTGAACCGCGTCAGCTCGCCCGTCATGTAGCAGTGGCAACCCCATGTCAGGCACATCCGCCGCGCCACGCCAACGAGCGGCGTCAGCGCCAGGATCGGCACGCGCGGACGCTCGCGCGCGACCAGCGATGCCGTGGTGCCCGACTGCGTGAAACAGCAGATCGCCTTGATATCCACCGTCTCGGCGATCTCGCGGGCGGCAGCGACGATGGCATCGGCGGTCGAGGACCGCGCGACCGTGCGCGAGGCGACCATGATGTCGCGGAAGTTCGCGTCGTTCTCGACCTCCAGCGCGACGTTGTGCATCGTCTGCACCGCCTCGACCGGGTAGGATCCCGCGGCGGACTCCGCGCTCAGCATCACGGCGTCGGCCCCTTCGTAAAGCGCGGTCGCCACGTCCGACACCTCGGCCCGCGTGGGCATCGGGCTCTCGATCATGCTTTCCAGCATCTGCGTCGCCACGATCACCGGCTTGGCCGCAGAACGGCACTTGCGCACGAGCCGCTTCTGGATCGGCGGCACGTTCTGCACCGGCAGTTCCACGCCAAGGTCGCCACGGGCGACCATGATCCCGTCGGAGGCCGCGAGGATCTCGTCGAAGGCCGAGACGGCGGCGGGCTTCTCGATCTTCGACAGGATCGCGGCGCGGCCCCGCGACAGCTCGCGCGCCTCGGCCACATCCGCGGCGCGCTGCACGAAGCTGAGCGCCAGCCAGTCGACGCCGAGGTCGCAGACGAACTCCAGGTCGGCGCGGTCCTTGTCCGACAGGGCCGCCAGTGGCAGCACCACGTCGGGCACGTTCACGCCCTTGCGGTTCGACACCGGCCCGCCCGCGATCACGGTGCAATCGGCGAAATCCGGGCCGCAGTCATCGACGCGCAACCGCACCTTGCCGTCATTGACCAAGAGCCGCGCACCGGGTTCCAGCGCCGCGAATATCTCGGGGTGGGGCAGCTGCACGCGCTTGGCCGTGCCCGGCGTCTCGTCAAGGTCGAAGCGGAACGACGCGCCGTTTCTCAGCACATGCCCCTCGTCCTCGGCGAAGACCCCGCAGCGCAACTTCGGGCCCTGCAGGTCGGCGAGGATCGCGATGGGCCGTCCGACCTCCTTCTCGACCTTGCGGATCGCGGCGTGGCGTGCCCGGATCTCTTCGTGGCTGCCATGGGACATGTTGAGGCGGAACACATCCGCGCCCGCCTCGTAGAGCTTGCGGATCATCCCCTCCCCATCCGAGGCAGGGCCAAGCGTGGCCACGATCTTCACGTTACGGTCGCGTTTCATCGGTCGTTCCCCCGTCATGCCGCTGCGGGCGGGCGCTGTTAGCGCAAACAGTCCTGTTCTTACGGCTCTATGGCGCAATTCCATGGCCCGAACAACAGGCAAGCCGGGGCGGTTCTGGCCAATCCCCAAGAAAGCGCCTATCTCGGCCCGCGTCTTGAGCGAAAGGCGTGACGCGGCGATGACAGCAGCATACCACATGGAGGGCGAGGAGCGTACGGGCCGCTGGGTCGTGACCTGCGATCACGCCTCGAACCGGGTGCCGCCAGAGGTGGCCGGCGGCGATCTGGGCCTGCCGCCCGCGGACATGGCACGCCACATCGCCTATGACGTGGGCGCCGCTGGCGTGGCGCGTGCCTTGGCCGAGGCGCTGGCCTCGCCGGTCATCCTTTCGGATTTCTCGCGCCTCGTGATCGACCCGAACCGGGGCGAGGATGACCCGACGCTTCTGATGAAGATCTACGACGGCTCGATCATCCCCGCGAACCGCCACGCCGACGCCGCCGAAATCGAGCGCCGCCTCGATCTCTACCACCGCCCCTATCACCGCGGGATCGAACGCCTGATCGCCAGCCGCGACACCCCCGTGATCGTGGCCGTCCATTCCTTCACCCCGCAATTCGTCGGCCGCCCGCCGCGGCCATGGCATGTCGGCGTGCTTTACGCGGGCGACACGCGGCTGGCCTATCCGCTGCTGGCGCATCTGAATGCCGAGCCGGATATCTGCGTTGGCGACAACCAACCCTATTCCGGCCACCTGCCCGGCGATGCCTTGGACCGACACGGCGTGCAGACGGGCCTTCCCCATGTGCTGGTCGAGGTCCGCAACAACCTGATTCTAACACCTGAGGATCAGCGCGCCTGGGGCCTGCGTCTTGCGCCGATGCTTGACGCGGCGCTCAGGAATGCCGAGGTCTGATAAAACCGCAGGAGGGAACCCCATGGACGACCAGACCAAGCTCGAACTGGAAGCAGCCGCCTTTCGCCGCCTCGTGCAGCATTTCGACGAACGCACCGACGTGCAGAACATCGACCTCATGAACCTTGCCGGCTTCTGCCGGAACTGCCTGTCGCGCTGGTACCAGGAAGCCGCCGCCGAGCGCGGCATCGACATGGACAAGGAGGCCGCGCGCGAGGTGGTCTACGGCATGCCCTACGAGGACTGGAAGGCGAAGCACCAGACCGAGGCGACCGACGACCAGAAGGCCGCCTTCGAGACATCGAACCCCGGCCATTGACGCAAGCGGGCCCCAATCCGGCCTTCGACTACAGGCCACCCGATCTGCCGCTCGACATAATCCATGCCGACGGCGAGATCCTCGTGGTCAACA
>CBFIFZ010000175.1:0-6167 GCA_965661995.1 Roseicyclus sp. | reverse complement strand
CGGCCTCGATCAGCGCGCCCTGCCCGGCCGCCGCCTCGATGCCGCTGCCCGCCAGCGCCGCGCGCAGATCGTCCAGCCGGTCATCATAGGCGGTGACCGCCACCTCGGCCTTCAGGCGCTTTGCATCCTCGGCGAGCTGCGCGATATTCCCGCCGCCGGTCAGCGCCACCACGCGGTAGGCCCCCGGATCGCGCGCGATCAGGTCCACGGTGTTCTGTCCGATGGAGCCGGTCGCCCCGAAGATGCTGACGCTGCGCATGGCCCCCGCCCTACCCTAGACCGGCGGCGGCGGAAAGGCGGTCAGGCTTTCGACGATCACCAGCAGGAAGGCCGCGCCGAGAAGCCCGTCGAAGCGGTCGTAGACGCCGCCGTGACCGGGCAGCAGGTTGGACGAATCCTTTACCCCCATCCGCCGCTTCACCGCCGATTCCGCGATATCGCCCATCTGGCTGGCCATCGAAAGCGCGACGGAAATGCCGATCAGTTCCACACCCGAGCCGGTCCTGGCCATGAAGATCCAGCCGATGACCGCGGCGCCCACCCAGCCCGCGATCGTACCCGACCAGGTCTTTTTCGGGCTGACCTTTGGCCAGAACTTCGGCCCGCCGATGATGCGGCCCGCGAAATATCCAAGGATATCGGTCGCCGCGACCAGCAGCACCAGCCATAGCATCCAGGTCAGGCCGAAACTGTCGCGGTGCAGGATCAGGCCGAAGCCCGCGAGCAGGATCATCGCCGTCATCACGACGAAAAGCCGTCGGTTCTGCTCCAGCAGGGCGACGCCCGCGATCGGCACGGCCAGCACTATCGGCAGCGCGAAGCCCACCGGCAAAAGCTTGGTGGCAAGGATCGCCGCCCCCGCCAGCGCGCCGAGACTCAATGCGCGCTGCGGCCCGCCGCCAAGCATCCTTGTCAGTTCCCAGACGAGCGTCCCGGTCAGGATCAGGACAAGCCCGGTGAACCACCAGCCCCCGGCCCAGACCGCGGCCAGCCCGACGCAGGCGATCACGAAGCCGGTCGCCATCCGTGTGGCGAGGTCCGCGAAACTGCCTTGTCCCAGCGCCAACCCGTTCCCCTCAGGCGGCAGGCACCGCGCCGAAGCGGCGCTCGCGCAGGCCGTAGCGCGACAGCACCTCGGCGAAGACCTCGGGCGTAAAATCGGGCCAGAGCGTGTCGATGAACTCGTATTCCGAATAGGCGGACTGCCACAGCAGGAAGTTCGAGATGCGCGCCTCGCCGCTGGTGCGGATCACAAGGTCGGGGTCGGGCAGGACGTGGGTGTCGAGGTAGCGCGGAAAGGTCTCGTCGCAGATCGACCGCGGGTCGAGCTTGCCCATCGCCACGTCATGCGCCAGCCGCCGCGCGGCGCGGGCCACCTCGTCGCGGCCGCCGTAGTTCAGCGCGATGGTCAGGTTCGTGCCGGTGTTGTTCGCGGTCAGAAGCTCGAGGTTGTCCATCAGGTCGACCAGCGCCGGTTCCAGCCGCACGCGGTCGCCGATGAAGCGGACGCGCACGTTTTCCTCGTGAAGCGAGCGGGTCTCGCGCCGGATGTAGCGCTTGAACAGCGTCATCAGCCCCGCGACCTCGGTCTGTGTCCGCTTCCAGTTCTCGGTCGAGAAGGCAAAGATCGTCAGGTATTTCACGCCGAGATCGGGGCAGGCCCGCACGATCTCCTTCACGCGCTTGGCCCCGGCGTGATGCCCGATGAGCCGCGGACGGCCGCGGTTCTGCGCCCAACGGCCATTGCCGTCCATGATGATCGCGACATGGCGCGGTGCCGGTTTGGTTCGTGTCATCCCTGCCGTCCTCGTTTGCCTGCCCGATCAGGCATATCGGTTTCCGAACGGCCGTCACAGTCGGGAAACACGTAGGTCCGGTGATAGCGCCCGATGGTGCCACGAGAGCAACAAACGGGCGTCACCGGGCTGTCAAACCTGCATGATTTCGCCCTGCTTGGTCTCGAGCGCGCTGTCGACCTTGGCGATATGGGCGTCCGTGATCTCCTGCACCTCGGCCTCCCAGAGTTTCACGTCGTCTTCCGACATGCCCGCGGCCTTGGCCTTCTTGATCTGGTCCATCCCGTCGCGGCGCACGTTGCGGATCGCGACGCGGGCATGCTCGGCATATTGGGCGGCCACCTTGGTCAGCTCGCGGCGGCGTTCCTCGTTCAACTCGGGGATCGGCAGCATGATGATCGTGCCGTTGAGCTGCGGGTTGATGCCCAGCCCGCTTTCGCGGATCGCCTTTTCGACCTTGCCCACAAGGCTCTTGTCCCAGACATTGATGGTGACCATCCGCGACTCGGGCACGTTCACCGTGCCCACCTGGTTGATCGGCGTCATCGAGCCATAGGCATCGACCTGCACCGGATCGAGCATCGAGGCCGAGGCGCGGCCCGTCCTGAGCGAGGCGAACTCCGTCCTGAGCGAGGCAAGCGCCCCGTCCATGCGTCGTGCCAAATCATCGGTGTCGATGTCGATCTCGTCCTCGGACATGCCCCGTCTCTCCGTCAGGTTCACTTGCTGTCAGTGGTTCTAAGGTCTCAGGAGACCTTTGTATAGGTGCCCTGCCCCGCCAGGATGCCCCGGAAGCCGCCCGGCTCGTCGAGGCTAAAGACAATGATCGGCAGGTCGTTCTCGCGCGCCAGCGCGATCGCGGAGGCATCCATCACGCCAAGGTGCTGGGCCAGGACCTCGTCATAGGTGACGGTCTCGTAGCGCTTGGCGTCGGGGTATTTCTTGGGGTCCTTGTCATAGACCCCGTCGACCTTGGTGCCCTTGAAGATCGCCTCGCAGTTCATCTCGTTGGCGCGCAGCGTGGCCGCCGTGTCGGTCGTGAAATACGGGTTCCCGGTGCCGGCGGCGAAGATGCAGACGCGCTTTTTCTCCAGGTGCCGCACGGCACGGCGGCGGATATAGGGCTCGGCCACCTCGTTCATGGTGATGGCCGAAATGACGCGGGTGAAGACACCCATGCCTTCCAGTGCCGATTGCATCGCCAGCGCGTTCATCACGGTGGCCAGCATCCCCATGTAATCGGCGGTGGTCCGCTCCATCCCCTGCGCAGACCCTTGCAGACCGCGAAAGATGTTGCCGCCTCCGATCACCATGCAGATCTCGACGCCGAGGTCATGGACCGTCTTCACCTCGCGTGCGATGCGCTCGACGGTGGGGGGGTGCAGGCCGAACCCCTGGTCGCCCATCAAGGCCTCGCCCGAGATCTTCAGCATGACGCGGCTGTAGAGCGGCTCGACCGATGGGGCGGTATCGTCCGGCATGGGGGTCTTCCTTTGGCTGGCACACGGGCAGATGGGATCGCGGCATTGCGCGGGGCGCACCATGGTCTAAAACCGGGGCAGGTTCAACGCCCCTTCGCCGCATCGGGGACGGCCCGCAGCGGCGGGATCATGCAGAGCGCGCCGCGTGCGTCTTAAGGTAGCCCGTTGATTTCAATCGACTCCATATCGCCGGAGCGGCCCGTTCTGATCGCCGGCCCCACCGCCTCGGGCAAATCCGCGCTGGCGCTTCGGATCGCCGAGGCGCAGGGCGGCGTGATCGTCAATGCCGACGCGCTGCAGGTCTACGAGGGCTGGCGCATCCTGACTGCGCGCCCCACACTCGAGGATGAGGCGAAAGCCCCCCACCTGTTATACGGCCATGTGCCCTTCGAGGCGGAATATTCCGCCGGCGACTGGCTGCGCGCCGTCCGCCCATTGCTGTCGGGCGCCGCCCGCCCGATCATCGTGGGCGGCACCGGCCTCTATTTCCGTGCCCTGACCGAAGGCCTGGCCGAGATCCCCGCCATCCCGCCCGAGGTGCGGGCCGAGGCCGACGCGATGTCTGACGCGGCGCTTCTGGCGGCACTCGACCGGGCCGACCCGGTGCTGGCCGCGCGCATCGACCGGCAGAACCGCGCCCGCGTGCAGCGCGGGTTCGAAGTCTGGCGCGCCACAGGGCGGCCTCTCAGCGCGTGGCAGGATGAGACGGCGCCGCCCGACCTGCCGCTGGGCGGAGCCGTGCCGCTGGTGATCGACGCAGACCGCGACTGGCTGAATGCGCGCATCTCGCTGCGCTTCGACAAGATGCTCGACGACGGCGCACTCGAGGAGGCGCGCGCCAACCTGCCCCGTTGGGACCGCGCAGGCGGTGCGAGGAAGGCCATCGGCGCGCCCGAGCTGATCGCGCACCTGCGCGGCGAGATCACGCTGGATCAGGCCCGCGAGGCCGCCGTCATCGCCTCGCGCCAATACGCCAAGCGCCAGCGCACCTGGTTCCGCGCCCGGATGGGCGGCTGGACGTCGGTTCCCGCCCCCTGACGTCGGACCGCTTGCATATTTCCAACCTGCGCCGCAGCTTGGCCGCATGGCCGAGTCGCCCCGATCCTTCAGCGTCCTGTCGCTGGGCAAGCTGCGCATGCAGGAGGCCTGGCGCCTCGAACACCTTCACAGCCAGCGGCGCCACAGGCTCTACTGGGTCACGCGCGGCCAGGGGCGCGTGACGGTGAACTGCATCACCCGCGGCTACGGGCCCAATACCGCGATCTTCGTGCCAAGTGGCACCCAGCTGGCGCTGGAACTGCCAAGCCAGCTTCAGGGGCTCGAGCTGTGCCTGCCGCCCGAGGCGGAGCTGCACCTGCCCGAGGCGCCGTTTCACCTGCGCATCTCCAACATCGAGGCGCAGGCGAGCCTGACCAGCCACGTGGAAAAGATCGAGCGCGAGCTTGCGGCCCGCGCGCCCGCGATGGAGCGCGCGCTGACGGGTTACGGCCTGCTCGTCTCGGCCTGGATGCAGCGAGAACTGGCGCGCGCCGAAGGGGCGATCCTGCGCGAGCGGACCCACCGGCTGGCCGAGCTTTACGCCGAGAAGATGGAGGCGCAGTTCCGCTCGGGCCGCGGCGTCGCCGATTATGCCGAGGCGCTTCAGGTCACGCCCACGCACCTGTCGCGGGTCTGCAAGGAAGCGGCCGGCAGGCCCGCCCACGCGCTGCTGGTCGAGCGCATCATGCACGAGGCGCGCCGCCTCCTGCGCGACACCGACATGCCGGGCCGTGAAATCGCCGAAACGCTCGGATTTTCCTCACCGGCCTATTTCACCCGCGCCTTCCAGCAGGCGACGGCACACACCCCAAGCGAGTTTCGGTCGGCGCCACGTCGCTTCTGAGGTGTGTTGACGCGTAAAAAACCGGAAAAGGGGTTGCGGGCGGTGCCCGTGTCGTTTTTGTTTGGGGTCTATGTCGCAAAAAAACAAAAACGCTTCGCAACCTGCGATTGACGAACGTTCAAATCTGCTGACGACTGGTTCCGCGGGGACATCTGCAACTCGTGCAACGCATCGAGTTTGCAATTCGAAGAACAGACAAGCCAAGCAACACCACAGGGAGAGACGGTACATGTTGCCAACGACCAACCATTATCTCGAGACCCATCCGGTCGCCGAGATGTACGCAAGCGAGTACAAGGCGGGCCAGTTGAGCCGGCGTGAATTTCTCGTGCGCTCGACCGCGCTCGGCGTCTCGGCCGCCGCGGCCTATTCGATGATCGGCCTCAGCCCGGCGATGGCGCAGGAGATGGTCACGCCCCCGATGGGCGGCAGCCTGCGCATCCAGATGGAGGTGCGCGCCCAGAAAGACCCGCGCACCTATGACTGGTCGCAGCTCGCCAACGTCGTGCGCGGCACGCTGGAATACCTGGTTGAAAGCCGCGCCGACGGCTCCTTCGCCGGTATTCTGCTCGAGAGCTGGGAAGCCAACGACGATGCCTCGCAGTATACGCTGCGCGTGCGCCAGGGCGTGACCTTCAACAACGGTGACGCCTTCAACGCCGAGGACGTGGCCGCCAACTTCCGCGGCTGGTGCGACTCGACCGTCGAGGGCAACTCGATGGCCGCCCGCATGGGCGCGCTGGTCGACCCGGACACCGGCGTGGCGCGCGAGGGCGCGATCGAGGTCACCGACGACTACACCGTCCGCCTGACCTTCCCGGCCTCCGACATCACGCTGATCGCGGGCATCGCCGACTACCCGGCCGCCGTGCAGCACCGTGACCTGATCGGCACCAACGTGCTCGATCACGGCGTGGGCACCGGCGCCTACCGCGTCACCGACTACGAGGTCGGCGTCTCGGCCCGGCTCGAGAAGAACCCCGACCACGCCTACTGGGGCACCGCCTA
>CBFIFZ010000174.1:258-6188 GCA_965661995.1 Roseicyclus sp. | reverse complement strand
GCCCGCGCCAGCATGTCGATTGGGACAACGGCAAGCCCGCCCAGACCGACTGGCGCCGCGTGCGGGTCGAAGACGGCACCACGCGCGTGCGGCTGATGCCGAAAACGGGGCGCTCACACCAGTTGCGCGTCCACATGAAGGAAATCGGCCACCCGATCCTCGGCGATCCCTTCTACGCCGAAGGGGCCGCGCGCGACTTCCCGCGGCTGATGCTGCATTCCGAAAGCCTCAAGCTGAGGCACCCGAACGGCGGCGCGGGGATGCTGTTTCGAGCACCGGCGCCGTTCTGAGCGCGGCGGCATGGGCCGCCAGCCAGAGGGCATCCACATCGGCGAGGACGGCGGCGTCGAACCGGTCCTCCACCTCCCAGTAACGCCCTGAAGGCACCATGTAGCCCAACTCGGCCTCGCGCGCCCGCGCTGCGGCGACGCTCTCGGGCTCGGGCAGGACCGGGACGGCCAGCCCGAGCATGTCCCGCTCCACTCGGGGAAAGACCAGGCGGCTTTGCTGCGACGACAGGTTCACACAGGCGCAGCCCTGTTCGGCGGCCAGAAGCTGCAACCGCGCGGCCTTGGCCTCGAGGCTTTGCAGCGTGATGTCGGCGCGCAGTGGGTCCGCCGTGCCGGTCCCGTAGAAATGCGTCCGCCCCGTCGCGGCATAGACCATGTCGCAGCCGAAGAATGCCAAGACCCGAGGCTTGAGCGCGCCCAGCGCCCAATAGCCCGCGGTGAAGGCCATGGTGCCACCGGCATAGACGAACCCGCCGTAGGCGTTCTGCACCGGCACGTAATCGCGCGCCTCCACCCGGCGTTGCCCGGTCAGCAGACCCGGCGGGCGGTGCTCGGGCGGGAAATCCTCGGGATGGATCGACACATCCCAGTCGGGGCGCAGCCGCCAGGCGTTGTTGATCGCAACGATCTGGTCGAAACCGGAGCGGTTCCAACCCTTTACCGCCACGGCGGCCGGCCCGCTGCCGAGGATCAAGACAATCGGGCCCATGCCGCGCTTCCTTCTGCCATCTGCGGCGGAGATAGGCGGATTGCGCGACAGGACCACGACAAAGTACCGCAGCGCAGCGAAACCGTGCCGGGGAGTTCATGGGGCGACGGGCGGGATCACTCCCAGTCGCTGACGGCCTTGACCTCGAGAAACTCGTGGATACCCCAGACGCCACCCTCGCGGCCGCTGCCCGATTGCTTCATGCCGCCGAAGGGCGAGCCCTTGCCGAAGCCCTTGCCGTTGCACTCCACCATGCCCGAGCGCAGCTGCCGCGCGACGCGGCGCAGGCGCTCCTTGTCGGTGGTCTGGATGTAGTTGGTCAGGCCGTACTCCGTGTCATTGGCCATGCGCACAGCCTCTTCCTCGGTGTCGAAGGGGATGATCGACAGGACCGGGCCGAAAATCTCTTCGCGGTAGATCGTCATGTCGGGGGTCACGTCGGCAAAGACCGTGGGCCGCACGAAGAAGCCGCGATTGAGGTGGCCGGGCCGCCCGGTGCCACCCGCGACCAGCCGCGCGCCCTCGTCGATGCCGGTCTGGATCAGCGCCTGGATCTTGTCGAACTGCACCTCGGACACGACCGGCCCGATCCCGCGGCCTTCCTGGCTGGCGGGGATCACCGGCGTTTCCTCGGCCACCCGCGCGGCGATCTCGACCGCTTCCTCGTAGCGGTCACGGCTCACCAGCATCCGGGTCGGCGCGTTGCAGGACTGGCCCGAATTGTTGAAGCAGCGCATCGCGCCGCGCTTCACCGCCTTCTCGTCGGCATCGGCGAAGATCAGGTTCGCGCCCTTGCCGCCCAGCTCGAGGCTCACGCGCTTGATCGTGTCGGCGGCGGCCTTGGAGATCAGCCGCCCGGCCCGCGTAGAGCCGGTGAAGCTGACCATGTCGATATCGGGATGGGCGCTCAGCGTGCTACCCACGCCCGGCCCGTCGCCGTTCACCAGGTTGAACACCCCCGGCGGCAGGCCCGCGGCATCGACGATCTCGGCGAAGACAAGGCCCGACAGCGGCGCGACCTCGGACGGTTTCAGGATCATGGTGCAGCCCGCCAGCAGCGCCGGCGCGACCTTCAGCGCGATCTGGTTCATCGGCCAGTTCCACGGCGTGATCAGCGCGCAGACCCCGATGGGCTCGTGCAGAATGCGCTCGCCCGGCGCATGCGGCCCGAGGGGGCGGTCCCACTCCATCTGCTTCGCCGCGTCGATGAACCCCTCGAAGTGCCAGTCGCCCGAAGTGACCTGTTGCTGCCGGGACCAGTCGATCGGCGCCCCCATCTCGCTGCTGATAGCCTGCGCCATGTCCTCGGCGCGGGCTTTGTAGGCCTCGAGCAGCCGCTCAAGCGCCGCGATGCGCTCGGCCACGGGGGTGGCGGCCCAGCCGGGGAAGGCGGCATTGGCGGCGGCGACCGCGGCCTCGGTATCCTCGGGCTCGCCCAGCGAGATCGTCGCGCAAACCTCCTCGGTCGAGGGGTCGATGACGGGGAAGTCGCGCGGCCGGATCGGCGCGACCCACTGCCCGTTGATGTAGAAATCGGTGGTCTTTGCCATGGTCTTCTCCCCTTGTTCCGGGCGGAGCCTGTCATTCCCCGCCGCAGGCTTCAAGGCGGGGGCGCGACGGCAGAAAGGCCGGAAACGACCGTTCCGCCACGACGCCCGCGGAAGAACGGCCGGTTTCAATGCTGCAGTGCGGCAGAATGCCCCGACTTTTCTGGAACTAGTCCGGTCTGGACCCCGTGAACCCGCAACGCCGAGGGACTATATGTTGGTTGACGACGCAAATCAAATAGGAGCCATCGTAAATGGCGCTGCGCATCAACGACACCCTCCCCAACCTTACCGTCGAGACCGATCAGGGCAGCTTCACGCTGCATGACTTCATCGGCGACAGCTGGATGATCCTGTTCTCGCACCCCAAGGATTTCACGCCCGTCTGCACGACCGAGTTCGGCGCCGTGGCACAGCTCGCCGATGAATGGGAAAAGCGGAACACCAAGGTGATCGGCCTGTCGGTCGACGGGGTCGACGAGCATGTCAAATGGAAGGCAGATATCGAGAGCTTCGCGGGCGCGAAGGCCGGTTTCCCGATCATCGCCGACCAGGACCTGACGGTCTCCAAGGCCTTCGACATGCTGCCCGCCGACGCCTACCTCCCCGATGGGCGCACGGCCAATGACAGCGCCTCGGTGCGGGTCGTCTTCATCGTCTCGCCCGACAAGAAGGTGCAGCTGATGATGACCTACCCGATGTCGGTGGGCCGTAACTTCGCCGAGGTGCTGCGCGCGCTCGACGCGCTGCAGGCGACCTACAAGACCCCGATCGCCACCCCCGCCAACTGGGTCCACGGGCAGGACGTTATCGTCGCCCTGTCGCTCGACGACGCGGCCGCAACGGAGAAGTTCGGCAGTTTCGACGCGAAGCTGCCCTACCTGCGCACGACGAAGATGCCCGCCTGATCGGCACAGGCCCGAAACGCGAAAGCCCCGGCGGTTTGCCGGGGCTTTTTCATGTCCGAGGATGCGGCGCTCACGCCGGGTACAGATGCGCCGTCGCGCCGACCTCGACCCGGTCATAGAGGTCGATCACATGGGCGTTCACCATCCGCACGCAGCCGGACGAGGCCGAGGTGCCGATCGACCAGGGCTGCGGCGTGCCATGAATGCGCAGGTACGTGTCGCGGCTGCCGGTGTAGAGATAGAAGGCCCGCGCCCCGAGGGGGTTCTCCGGGCCGCCCGGCACGCCGTCGGCGAACTGCGCGTAAACGTTCGGCTCGCGGGCGATCATGTTCGCGGTCGGCGTCCAGGACGGCCATTCCGCCTTGCGCCCGATCCGGAACACGCCGGGCTGATAGAGCCCCGGCCGCCCGATGGCCACACCGTAGCGCATCGCGGTGCCGTCGGAGCCGATGTGATAGAGATATCGCGCCGTCGCATCGACATGGATGTCGCCCTGCCTCAGGCCGGGGCGGTGCTGGACCCGCGTCGGCATGAAGCGCGGGTGAAGCCCCCAGGGGTTGTTGGCGTTCGGATCGGGATCGGGGCGCGTGACCTGCGCGTCGAAGCCCACCGAGTCCTGGGCAAGCGCGGGTCCCGCGATGGCGCCGGAAAACAGGGCGGCACTCGTGATTATGAAATGACGGCGGGTTAGCATCGGCTCTCCCCTCCTTCGGTCGTCAGCGGGAATCGGTATAGTCATTGATCCCGTTATTGTGCGCGAGTGGGCCTGTGGACAAGCCCCAAGGCCGTCACGTTTCAGTCAAGATGCCCGAAATGCGGGCAGAATTCCGCAGCCTCGATCGGAAAGACCATGCCTTCAAGCGAGGGTTTACCAATCAAACTCGTTGTCGTCGACCTCGTCACAAGACCGTAACGACCCCCTCGTAAGCCGCGGGCACCAAGCACTGTCCTTGCAGCCAGGGAGGCTCAATCCATGAAAGACATCGACCTCAACAAGATCAGCGCCGACGAGTGGGACGAGATGAACTTCCCCCGCCCCGAGGTGCAGGATTTCGACCGCGTGGTCGAGCGTGCGATCTCGCGCCGCGGGTTCCTCGGCGGCGTGCTGGCCTTCGGGTCCGGCGCAGCCGTCATGGGCACCGGCCTGCTGAAGGGCACCACAGCGATGGCGCAGCCCGCCTCGCGCTTCCCCTTCACGCCGATCGCCATTCAAACCGACAACACCATCCATGTCCCCGAGGGCTACAGCTGGGACGTGCTGGTGCGCTGGGGCGATGCGCTCTTCTCCGATGCGGCCGACGCCTTTGATCCGCAGGCCGGCGTGTCGGTCGAGATGTCCGACCGCGTCTTCGGCGAGAACACCGACGGCATGGAGCTGTTCAACATCGACGGCCGCGAGGTCATCGTGATCAACAGCGAATACACCAACCGCCCCGTCAACCTGCCCCACGCGCCCGAGGGCGTGCCCACGGGCCTCGACGACGTGCGCATCCTGCAGAACTTCCAGGGCGTCAGCGTCATGGAAATCGCGGAAGGCGAGAACGGATGGTCGGTCGTCGTCGACAGCCCCTTCAACCGCCGCATCCATCACAACACGCCCATGACATTCGACGGCCCCGCCGCCGGTCACGAACTGCTGCAGACCGCGGATGACCCGACCGGCATGGCCTCGCTCGGCACGTTCAACAATTGTGGCTCGGGCCGGACGCCCTGGGGCACCTACCTGACCTGCGAAGAGAACTTCAACGGCTACTTCGGCGCCAATGGCGACCTGCCCGGCGGCATGGTCGGCGACGGCATGCACCGCTATGGCATCGGCGCGGACGGCTGGGGCTACGACTATCACAAGTGGGACGCCCGCTTCGACGTGTCGGCCAACCCCAACGAGCCGCACCGCGCGGGCTACATCGTGGAAATCGACCCGGCGAACCCGGAGTCGACCCCGGTCAAGCACACGGCACTCGGCCGCTTCAAGCACGAGAACGCCGCCTACGGCATCGCCGCCGATGGCCGCGTCGCCGTCTACATGGGCGACGACGAGCGGGGCGAGTTCATGTACCGCTGGCTCAGCCGTGACGTCTACGTCCCCGGCGGGGACACCTCGACGCTGCTCTCCGAAGGCACGCTGTCGGTCGCGGTGTTCGAGGATGACATGTCGGGCCGCTGGGTTCCGCTGACCCCGGCCACCACCGGCATGGACGCGGCGCACATCGCCGTCTTCACCCGCATGGCCGCCAGCCGCGTGGGCGCGACGACGATGGACCGCCCCGAGTGGATCGCCGTTCACCCCAACGCCGCCGAGGCCTATTGCTGCCTCACCAACAACTCGCGCCGCGGCGTGCTGAATGACGATGGCACGGTGCGCACCAACGCGGGCGGCGACCCGATGACGGTCAACGCGGTCAACCCGCGCGACACCAACCGCTACGGCCAGATCGTGCGCTGGCGCCCGGCGGGCGGCGACCACGGTGCCGAT
>CBFIFZ010000174.1:0-248 GCA_965661995.1 Roseicyclus sp. | reverse complement strand
CCCGACCGTGGCCGAGGGCCCGAACGCAGGCTCGGCCAACATCAACGCGGGCAACCTGTTCAACTCGCCCGACGGGATGGTGATCGACTCGACCGGCCTGATCTGGATCCAGACCGATGGCGACGACAGCAACGAGGGCAACTTCGCCGGCATGGGCAACAACCAGATGCTCGCGGGCGACCCGGTGACGGGCCGCATCGAGCGCTTCCTGACCGGCCCGAACGGCTGCGAGGTCACGGGCCTGTGCT
>CBFIFZ010000173.1:0-6262 GCA_965661995.1 Roseicyclus sp. | reverse complement strand
TTGCCCTTGAGCAGCGCTGCCGCAAGCACAATCAGCCCGACGAGCAGGATGATCCGCGACAGCAGCGGCGGCAGGCCGACACCCGACAGCAGCATGCCCAGTGATGCCGCAACTGCCACGCCGGCCATGCGGCTGGTGATGCGCCAGCGTTTGCCCAGGTCGACAGGAGGTGGCGTGGTCTCTACCGCGCTCATGTTGCCTCCCCCCTCACTCGAACTCGGGGGTCGAGCAACGTGTAGATCACGTCGACCGTAAAGTTGATGATGATGAAAATGATGACCGTCAGCATCAGGTAGGCCACGATCACCGGCCGGTCGAGCGTCGTGATGCTGTCGATCAGCAGCTTGCCCATGCCGGGCCACGCAAAGACGGTTTCGGTCACAACGGCGAACGCGATCATCGAGCCCAGCTCGAGGCCAAGAACCGTGATGATCGGGATCATGATGTTCTTGAGAACATGCACAACGAGGATGCGGGTTTCCGAGAGGCCCTTGGCGCGGGCGAATTTCACGTAGTCCTGCATCAAGGCCTCTTGGGTTCCAGCGCGCGCGAGACGCGTTACAAGCGAGGCTTTGTAAAGAGCCAAGGTCAGCGCGGGCAGGATCATGTATTGCAGACCGTTGGCCGAAAAGATCGACAGGCGCATGCCCAATACCTCGACAGTTTCGCCGCGCCCGGTCGAGGGCAGCCAGCGCAGTTCGACTGCAAAGATGAGGATCAGCAGCATGCCAACCCAGAAATTCGGCAGCGAGAAGCCGAAGATCGAGCCGGTCATGATCGCCCTGCCCTGCCACCGGTCGGCCTTGTAGCCCGCATAGACCCCAAGCGGGACACCGATGAGAACCGAAAAGATCAGCCCCAAAAGCGCCAGTTCCAGGGTCGCTGGCATATAGGACAGGATCAGCTGAACAGCAGGTTCGCCATGCACGAAACTGCGTCCAAGATCGCCCTGCAAGGCGTTGCCGACGAATTTGAGGAACTGGATATGCACCGGCTGGTCAAAGCCGAAACGGGCCATGGTTTCCTCGACCTCCAGCGGCGTGGCATCGGGCGAGATCAGGATGTCGACAGGATTGCCGATCATGTAGACGCCAAAGAAGACCACGATCATCATGGCGATCAAAACAAAGACCGACTGCGCAAGGCGGCGGAGCAGAAAGACCAGCATCGTCTATTCGTCCCGAGGTCGGAGGAGAGGGGATGCCCCGCGGCACTGGCCGCAGGGCAAGATGGCAAGCCTTATTCGACCGGGCGGATCAAGTAGGGCAGCGTGTACTGGTCGGCACGCGGTGTGTAATCGACTGCCGCCCGCATCGCCCAGGGCGTCACCTCGTAGTGCAGCGGGATGATCGCGTAATCATCCATCGCCATCCGCGACGCCTGCCGCAGCAGGTTTTCCCGTTCGGCGTCGTCGACCGTGCGCAGCGCCTCGAGCAGGACGGCGTCCATCTCGGGGTTGGAATACTGTCCTCGGTTGGTGCCGCCAAGGCCGAGATCGGCGTTTCGCGTCGCCAGAAGCGCGCGCAGCGGCGAGGACATCTCGCCGGTGCCCGCACCCCAGCCCGCGAGATAGGCCGAGAACTCGAACGCGTTGCGCCGCGAGAAGAAGGTCGAGGCGGTCGAGGCGTCTATCTCGGTCGCCACGCCGATGCGCGACCACATCTGCGCCACGGCCTGTGCAACCTGCGCGTCGTTGATGTAGCGGTCGTTGGGCGTGCCGATGGTGATGCCGAACCCGTCCGGATAACCCGCCTCGGCCAGAAGCGCCTGCGCGCGCTCGGCGTCGAAGCCGCGCGGCGGCAGGTCGCCGTCCTCGTGGGCGCCGAACATGCCGGGCGGCAGAAGCTCGCCCGCCGAGACGGCGACGCCGCCCATGATCCGCTCGACGATCGCATCGCGGTTGATTGCGATGGTCAGCGCCTCGCGCACGCGGATGTCCTGCAGCGGGTTGGCGCCGTCAGTTCCGGTGATCATCGGCGAGGGTGCCTGTGCGTGGTCGAGGTGGATGTAGATCACCCGGTTCGAGATGCCCTGCACCACGCGCAGGTCATCGTCCGCGCGCAGCCGCTCGAGATCCTGCAGCGGCGGGTTCTCGATGAAGTCCACGTCGCCCGCGATCAGGGCAGCGACCCGTGGCCCCGCGGAGGTGAGCGGCAGCATCGTCACCCGCTCCCAAGGCGCGGCCTCGCCCCAGTAGTCGGGGTTGCGTACCAGCTCGATCCCCTCGCCGCGGCGGAAGCTCTCGAGCAGGAAGGGGCCCGTGCCGATGGCGGCGCTGCCGTCGTTGAAGGCCTGCGTGGCCGGCACCGGCATGTCCTCGCCGCAACCTTCGGTGCTGAATTCCAGCGTCGAGACATCGATGCCGTTGGCCCGCGCCGAGATGATCCCGAAGGTCGAGAACTCGGTCGGCATCAGCGGGTAGGGCTCGGCGCTATGGACGATCAGGGTATGCGGATCGGGTGCCTCCATGCCGGTGATGCCACCAGTGTAGGTGGTGAAGAGCGACGGCGAATCCGGCACGCCCGGAATGCGGCAGACGGTATAGATCACGTCATGGGCATCGAAGGGCGACCCGTCGGAAAAGGTCACGTCCGTACGCAGGTTGAACTGCCAGCTGGTGTCGCTGACCGGTTCCCAGCTTGTCGCCAGAAGCGGGGTCAGCTGCTGCGCCTCGTCGGTGCCGACGAGCGATTCGAAGACATTGCGGCGCAGCTGGTTGTTGGGGCCGAGGTTGTGGAAATGCGGATCGGCGGACGACGGCTCGGACGCAAGGCCGATGCGCAATTCCTGTGCCGCGAGCGGCAGGGCCGGGATGGCCGCGGCAAGCGCCGCGACAGCCAGGCCGCGAATGACGGGGCTGGACATGGTTGATGGTCTCCTCTGTTGGCGTGCCCGGTTTGCCGCGCGAGGGCGGAGCCGGACCTCGTTCCGTCTCATGACCGCGGCACCCTAGCCGATGACCGGATCGCGGGAATTGGAAACATCATGCCATCGTGTTATGCACCCATACGTATTTCGAATATTGCTTCCGGGAACGAGGGAGGGGCAGCGATGCGGCCACGTGCGTCGATCCGCGAGTACGAGGTGCTGCGCGCGGTCATCACCTCGGGCACCGTGACGGCGGCTGCGCATCGGCTGGGCATCTCGCAGCCCGCGGTCAGCCGTCTCCTGGCGCAGCTCGAAGGCAATGTCGGCGTCACCTTGTTCGAACGGCGCGGCGGCCGGTTGCGGCCCACCGCCGAGGCGGTCCGTCTGAACGACCGATTGGACCGGCTGTTCGACGCGCTGACCTATCTCGACAGTACCGACCCGTCCGACCCTGCCAGCCAGCCGCTTCGTCTGGCCGCGCCGCCGACACTGGGCCACCGGTTCCTGGCCAGCGCCATGGCGAGCTTCATGAAGCAGAACCCCGGTCAGATGATCTCGCTCGAGACCTGCACCTCGAACGGCCTCGTCAGCCGGTTGGTGGATGACACGATCGACCTGGGCTTCACCCTGGCCGAACTGACCCATTCCGCGATGGAGCTGATCCCCTTCCACAAGACCCGCGCGGTCGCCGTGATGGCCCGCGATCATCCGCTTGCGCGGCATGACGTGATCACCCCCGAGATCCTGCATGGTCAGCCCCATATCGCGCTGATGCGGCGGCACATGGTGCGGACACGTCTGGACCAGGTGTTTGCACAGGCGGGCGTCCGGCCGCAGACCGTGGCCGAGGTGGCGACCGGTGTCAGCGCCATCACGCTGGCCCGGCATGGCGTCGGCGTGGCCGTCATCTGTCCCTTTCCGCTGCTCCGGCGGCAGGACGAGGATCTTGCGATCCGGCCCTTCGCGCCGGAATTCGTCTACCGCGCGTCCTTCGCGGTTTCGACGGTGCGCCCCATGTCCAAGCCTGCCCGCGCGTTCATGCGCCATGTGCAGCTTGCCGTCAGGTCGGAGGCATGGGCGTCGCCCGAGACATGGGCGGCACAGTAGCGGGGCTTGGAGTGCGAGCGACGGTGCGGCGCGGCCGGTGGTCTCCGAGCACTGCGTCGGTCAGGGTGTCAATCTTTCTAGACATCCTGGAGAATCGCTTCGGGCGCAGGAAACGGTGACCGCCAAGACCGAATGCATCCCAGCAGAACCTAATTTCGAAAGAAAATTTCGATCCCGAGGCCCTTCATTTACAAGGCCTGGCGCGAGTCGCATCAGGAAAAGTGAAATGTCAATCTTGATTGACACATCGACCGGTATACAGTCGAGCACAGACCCAACACCGCGCAGGTCTGGACGGCTCAGCCCGATACCGGTCCGCACACGATGGAAGAACGACCGTGAAAAAGACCCTGACCGATCGACCTTCTGCGGCAGCGCATGGATGCGCCGAGATGCATCCCCTGTTGTCCGGCTTCGCGGAGAGCGCCCTCGCCCGGCTTTGCGCCGAAAGGCGCCCGGGTGCCAGCAGCGGTGACGCGTTCTCGATCCTCGGCGATCCCTGCGCCGCGGCGATGGCCTACGCGCTCTGTGACGAGGATGACGCCGCCGCGTCGCTCATGGTCGACGACATGCTCGAGGCGGGCGTGCCCGTCTCCGACCTCTGCCTCGATCATCTCGCCCCCGCGGCGCGCCGTCTCGGCGATCTGTGGGACCGCGATCGTCTTCCCTTCACCGAGGTGGCGCTTGCCAGCGCCCGCATACAGGCGATCCTGCGTCGGCTGCCTGCGGACCGGACCGCGCCGCGCACGCACCATGATCGCGGGGCGATCTTCGGCGCCGTGCCGGGTGAACAGCACACGCTGGGCGTGATGATGGCCGCCGATCTGTTCCGGCGCAACGGATGGGACGTGAGCCTGCTTGTCGGGCTGAGCCATGACGAGATGCTCCAGCGCATGGTGCGCGATGACCGGCCCGTGATCGGGCTGAGCTGCTCGGGCGATCACTCCTACCCGGCCCTTCGGCGTCTTCTGGCCGCGATGGCCAAGGCGCGGCCCGAGGCCGAGATCCTGCTGGCGGGCCAGATCGTGCAGGCGCCGGAGCGTATCGCCGATCTGCCCGCGCGCGTCGTTCCCGTCGCCGACATGGCCGGAGCCGAGGCCGAGATGGCCAGGATCGAGGCTCGTCTCGGCGGCAAGCGGCGACCGACGTCGCGGATGCAATCGGCACGGGCGACCTCCGCCGCGTGAATAGGGTGTCGCCGGTTTAGTCGAAACGTATCCGTTTGCTGCTCAAACAGTGGTTTTCCTGCATCGACACGTAAAATCCGACGCGGGGCACTTGGCATCCTTCACCTCGGGGCTCTAGGGTCAGGACTCACAACCAGAACATGACGGTCGCTGCGATGCAGATGGCGGAGAGGAAGATTTCGCCGCATCTGTCGTAGCGGGTGGCGATCCGGCGCCAGTCCTTGAGACGGGCGAAGAGGTTCTCGATCCGGTGACGCTGCTTGTAGAGTTTCCGGTCGTGGCTGGCGGGGTTCTTGCGCCCGCGCCGGGCCGGGATGCAGGCGACAATCCCCTTGTCATCAAGGGCTTCGCGGAACCAGTCGGCGTCATAGCCCTTATCACCCAGGAGCATCTTTGCGGGCGGCAGGGCATCCAGCAGGACCAGCGCGCCCTTCGCATCGCTCATCTGGCCGGGCGACAGGAAGAAGGTCAGGGGACGACCCAGCCCGTCGCACACCATGTGCAGCTTGGAGTTCAGCCCGCCTTTGGTCCGTCCGATGGCCCGCGGGCGAGTCCCCCTTTTGAGAGGCTTGCCGCCGTGCGGTGCGCCTTGAGGTGGGTGCTGTCGATCATGATCGTTTCGCCATCCGGTCCCGGCTGGGCGAGCTCGGCGAAGATCCTGGCGAACACGCCCATGCGCGACCAGCGCACGAACCGGTTGTAGAGCGTCTTCGGCGGCCCATACACGGCCGGCGCATCCTTCCACTGCAACCCGTTCTTCTGAATGTAGATTATCCCGCTCAGCACCCGCCGGTCGTCCACCCGCGGCTTGCCTCTGGACTTCGGAAAGAACGGCCGCAGCCGCTCCATCTGCGCGTCGGTCAACCAGAAATGCCCGCTCATCATGCCCCCTTTGTTTGGGAGCTTGAATCATGCAGACCGTGGGGCCTCAAGCGACTTTATGGGTCCTGACCCTAGCGGAGGCCAAAAGGACTAAGGAGAGATCCTTCACCGTTGCGCACCAATCCGGTAGCGGATTTTTAGCCCATCTTATTCATCCAAATCGGTGGGGAAGGTTGCGTGCGCCTGAAAGCGCTGTAGATTCAAGCTGCTACACAGAA
>CBFIFZ010000172.1:0-6318 GCA_965661995.1 Roseicyclus sp. | reverse complement strand
TCATGATGGTGGGCGCGTTGGTGTTGGCCGAGGTGATGTTGGGAAAGACCGAGGCATCGACCACGCGCAGCCCCTCCACCCCCCAGACGCGCAAGGACGGGTCGACCACGCCGCCCGCCTCTGCCGGGGCCATGCGGCAGGTGCCGCAGGGGTGGTACACGGTCGAGGCGCGCGCGCGCACATCGGCCAGTAGCGTGTCGTCATCCGCCCCCACCGGGCTGAAGCCGTTCGGCCCCGCGATCAGCCCCTGCATCGCTGGCGTCTGCAGCATCCGTTCCACCAGCCGCGCGCCCGCGATCATGTCGGCGATGTCGGTGTTGGTAGAGAGCGAATTGGGCACGATCCGCGGGGCTGCCGCGGGATCGGCGCTGGCGATGTCGATCCGCCCCTTGCTTGTCGGACGGCAGGGGTTGAAGCCGAGGATGAAGCCCGGCCAGGGGTCGGGTTTCAGAAGCGGGCGCTTGTCGCGGTAGACCGTCGAGTAGGACAGCGGATTGCAGTAGAGCTGCGTGTCCGGGGCCGCGAGGCCGGGCCGCGATCGGACAAGCCCGCCCATCTGGTTCACGCTCAGGCTCAGCGGCCCGTCGCGCCGGAACAGGTAGCGCAACGCCGCCCCGATCTGGCCGGTCAGCCGTCCGAGCGTCTGGTTGAGCGTGGGTTCCGTGCAGCGGAAGGAATAGGTCACCGACAGGTGATCCTGCAGCGCTCCGCCGACGCCCGGGGCGTCGATATGCACGGCGATGCCGAACGACCTGAGCAGCGCGCCCGGCCCGATGCCCGACAGCTGCAAAAGCTGCGGGGATTTCACCGCCCCCGCCGACACGATCACCTCGCCGCGGCAGGCGGCGTGCAGCACCTGCCCGCCACGGCGATAGGCGATGCCCGTCGCGCGACGGTCCTGCATCTCGATGCGCAGCACCTCGGCCCCGGTGACGAGCTTCAGGTTCAGCCGCCGCAGCGCGGGCCGCAAGAACGCGTCGGCGGCCGAGTTGCGCCAGCCGCCTTTCGTCGTCGTGCAATAGGGGCCGACGCCTTCGCCGGTGACGGTGTCGCCCTCGGGCAGCCCCATGTCATGCGCGGCTTTCAGGTAGTGCCGCCCCATCGGGTGATATTCGTTGCGGCAATCGGTGACATGCAGATGGCCATCTCCCTGCGCCCCCTCGGGGCCGATGCGCCGCTCGACCCGCGCGAAGGTCTCGGCCGCCGTTGCGGCATTCCAGCCGGGGTTGCCAGCCGCTTCCCAGTCGTCGAAATCCCTGGGCAGGCCGCGGGCGTAGACCATCGCGTTGATCGCGCTCGAGCCGCCCAGAACCTTGCCGCGCGGCCAGTAGACGCGGCGGTTGTCCAGCTCGGGGTCGGGCTCCGCATGGAAGCGCCAGTTTACCCTTGGATCGTGGAAGGACATCCCGTAGCCGATGGGCACGCGGATCTGCGCGCGCCGGTCGCTGCCGCCCGCCTCGAGCAGCAGGACGCGGGTCTTGGGATCGGCACTGAGCCGCTCGGCCAGAACGCAGCCCGCCGAGCCTGCGCCGACGATGATGTAGTCGAAGATGTCCATGTCGCGCCTCCCGCGCGGGGTGAGGATTGCAGGCTTGCTGACCCCGAACAAACAATGGAAAACGGGGGAAAGGGTAAACTGCAATGGGGTCATTCCATGCGCAACCTGCCGCCGCCTGCCTGGCTCAAGACCTTCGAAGCCGCCGCGCGCCTTGGCGGCTTCACCGCTGCCGCTGACGAGCTGGGCCTGACGCCTGCCGCCGTCAGCCAGCAGGTTCGCGCGCTGGAGGCGCGGCTGGGTTATCCGCTGTTCCGCCGCCTGCCGCGCGGGGTGGAGCTGACCGAGCTCGGCCAATCCTACCTGCCCGCCGTCCGCCGCGCCTTCGACGAGCTGGCCAGCGCCACGGCGGGGCTGTTCGGCGTGACGGGGGGCAGGCCGCTGGTGGTGCGCGCGCCGCCCAGTTTCATGGCGCTCTGCCTTGCGCCGCTGGTCGCCGGCTTCCGCGCGGCCCATCCCGGCATCCCTGTGCGGCTCTGCAGCGCCACATGGGCCGAGACCGCGCCCGAGGGCGGCATCGACGTCGACATCCGCTACGGCGACGGCCGCTGGCCGGTCGAGGATGCCCGGCGGCTGAGCGCGCCCGGCTCGGTCCTCGTCTGCCCACCGGGCACCGAGTTCGGCGCCGACGCGCTGGCCGCCGTGTCGCCGCTTCTGGGCCGCGCGGTGCATATCATCGGCTGCGAGAGCTTCTGGGACGGCTTCGCCACAGCCCACGGCATCGACCCCGCATCGGTGGGGCGGGGCGTCAGCACCGACTCGTCGCTCGCGGCCTTGGAAATGGTCACCGCCGGCCTCGGGGTCGCGCTGATCTCGCCGGACCTGACCGCGCCCTTCGCCGCGTCGGGCCGCGTGACGGTCGCCCCCGGCCTCACGCTGGATCACGCGCAGGCGCATTACGTGCTCCTGCCCGCGCAAGGCGGCCCGAGGCCCGAGGCGCTCCTGTTCCGCGACTGGCTGCTCGACGCCTTCGCCACGGGTGACTAACGGCTGCGGATCACCTCGGCCCCCAGCCCCTCGGGCTCGTCATCGACCAGCTCGGTCGGGAAGCCATCGGCGAGGATGCTCAGCCCCGTCGCCTCTTCCAGCCGCTCGATGATCCGGTCCGATTGCGCCCGATCCCCGTAGCGGCGCTGGCCGTCCGACATGATGTCGATGATGAGCGGCGAGATTTCCAAGGGCACGCCGGCATCCGTCGCAAGCTTCTGGAACAGGCCGATGTCCTTCTGCACGAGGTCCATGGTGAAATTCACGTCGCGCGAGCCCGACAGGATCAGCTGGCTTTCCGTCTCGTGGACAAAGGAATTGCCCGAGGAGATGCGGATCGCCTCATATGTCGTGGCAAGGTCTAGGCCCGCGGCCTTCATCGTCGTCAGCGCCTCGCAGAGCGACAGCAGGTTCACGGTGGCGAGGTAGTTGGTCATCACCTTGAGCTTCGAGGCCGACCCCAGATCGCCCGTGTGCAGGATCTGCCGCCCGAGATGGATCAGAAGCGGCATCACATGCTCGACCGCCGCGCGCGGGCCGCCCGCGAAAATCGCGATATTGCCGGTGTCCGCGCGGTGGCAGCCGCCCGAGACGGGGCATTCCACGGCGAGCCCGCCGGTTTCCGCCACCAGCGCGCCAAGGCGCAACACCTCGTCGGCGTCGGTCGTGGACATCTCCATCCATGTCTTGCCTGGCCTCATCTCGGGCAGCATCGCCTCGACCACGGCGGCCGAGGCGGCGGGCGAGGGCAGGCAGGTGATGACCGCGTCGCAGGCGCGCATCATGGCCGCGGGGCTGCCGCCGTCCTTGGCGCCACGCGCGACGAAGCCCGCGACGAGGCCTTCGTCGAGGTCATGAACCGAAAGGTCCATCGCGTTGCGCAGCAGGCTGCCGGCCAGCTTGCCGCCGACATTGCCCAGACCGATGAAACCGACCTTCATGTTCTATCCTTTCGAAGGCTCAGAAGCGGATGTCGAAGCGCGCGCGCACCGCGCGGTCGACCTCGTGGGGAACCTGGAGGGGCGCCATCTGGAGGATCGACTCCTTCCGCCTGCGCGCCGCGGCGATCAGCTCGGGGCGGCCCGCTTCCTCCCAGTCCTTGGGGGTCAGGCGGTTGGCGACCTCGGGATAAAGATACTCCGTCTGCATCAGCGCCAGCGTCTGGTCCGAGCCGAGGTAATGGCCCGGCCCCCCGTCGAGGCAGACGGCCTTCATCACGTCGAGCGACACGGCATCCTCGGTCACGTCGATGCCGCGCACGCAGCGCTGCGCCTGCCCGATCAGGTCGTTGCCCAACACCATCCCCTCGGGGCAGAAGCCCAAGAGCGAGGCATACATGCCGACGGATTCGTAGACCATGTTCAGCCCCGACAGCCCCGCCATCACGTTGGTGATGCCCTGCTCCCAGCCGGCCTGCATGTCCGGCACCTTGGCATCGGTCATCCCCGCCGCCGCCCCGCCGGGCAGCCCGTAGAAGCGGTGCATCTGCGCACAGCCCGCCGACAGAAGCGCCTGTTCGGCGGAGCCGCCCGACATCGCGCCCGTCCGCAGGTCCGAGACGAAAGGCCATGTGCCGAAGACCGCCGGATGCCCCGGCGCGATGGAGTTGACGTAGACCACACCGGCAAGGCACTCGGCCACCGCCTGCACGATCGCGGCGGCGACCGGGGCAGGGGCCGTGGCCCCCGCTTGGCCCGCGGAGAGCAGCAAGATGGGCATGCCCGCGCGGATGCAGGCCTCCATCGTCTCGCAGCTTTCGGTGGCGAATTTCATCGGCGGGACGACGAAACAGTTCGAC
The DNA here is from genome assembly GCA_965661995.1 of Roseicyclus sp. Classification (GTDB taxonomy): domain Bacteria; phylum Pseudomonadota; class Alphaproteobacteria; order Rhodobacterales; family Rhodobacteraceae; genus Roseicyclus. Next base: position 1,978 of record CBFIFZ010000172.1, on the reverse strand, counting down.
AGCGAGACAAAGGGCATCTCGCGCCACGCCTCCTCGCCGCCCGCGACCATGTGGATCAGCTCCATCCCCGGCGCAACGCTGGCGGGGTCGGAAAAGGATGTGCCGACATGCTTCGTGGTGCCTGCAAGGCAGGCGTAAAGCGTGTTCATGTCCATCTCGACGAGGTTCGGCACGTCGCAGCAGACCATGGTGCGCTGGAAGAAATGCAGGTTGTCGAGGTGATGGGCCAGCCGCGCGCTGTCATGCAGGTCACGCGCGGTCGAGGGGCGATAATCGCCCGTCACCGCATCGACAAGGTTCACCGCAGCCCCCGCGGTGCCGTAATGCACCCGCGTGCCCGAAAGGTCGAGGTGATGGCGCGGATCGCGCCCGTAAAGCGTGATGCCGCGGGCGGCCTTCGCCAGCATGTCCTCGACCAGCGCACGCGGGAAGCGCAAGCGGCCGTCCTCGCCCTGCATTGCGCCCGCGGCGACCATGGCGGCGGCCCCGGTGGGCGGGGCCTGTGACAGGCCCACCTGTTCCAGCGCGTCGAGCGCGGCCTCGTGGATGCGCGCGACGCCTGCCTCGGTCAGCGGGTTGTATTGCCCGCCCGACAGCCCCGCGCGCACCGGGCGCAGGTCATCGGCCAAGGGGGCCGAGCGGGTGGCGACACGCGCCGCGCGGCCGCCGCCACGGCGGGAGGAACGTTTGGGCTCAGATTCGACGCTCATTGGCGCACCCTTTCGGATTTCGGGTCGTACATCGGCGCAAGGCTGGCCTGCGCGCGGTGCCGGGTGCCCGCGATTTCGATCTCGTAGGTGGAAGACAGAACGCTTTCGGCGGTCTCATGCGCGCAGGGCACGTAACCCATGCCGATGGCGCCCCCGAGCGCGTGGCCGTAATTGCCCGAGGTCAGGATCGAGACGATCTTGCCATCCCTCACCACGGCCTCGTTGTGAAACAGCATCGGCTCGGGGTCGTCGAGCCGGAATTGCAGCATCCGGCGGGCAAGCCCCGCCTCGCGCTTTCGCAGCACCGCGTCGCGGCCGATGAACTCGGGCTTTGCCGTGCGGACGGCGAAGCCGAGGCCGGCCTCGAGGACATGGTCCTCATCGGTGATGTCATGGCCGAAATGGCGGAACGCCTTTTCGATCCGGCAGCTGTCGAGCGCATGAAGCCCGCAGAGCTTAAGCCCGTGATCCGCGCCCGCCTGAACCAGTGTCTCGAAGACATGGGCCGCCATATCGGTGGAGACATACAGCTCCCACCCCAGCTCACCCACGTAGGAGATGCGATGCGCGCGGGCGAGGCCGTAGCCCAGCTCGATCTCAACCGCCGTGCCGAAGGGGAAGGCGGCGTTGCCAAGCTCCGCGGGGCTGACGGCCTGCATGAGCGCGCGGGCCCTGGGCCCCATGACGCAGAACACCGCCTCGGCCGCGGTCATGTCGGTGATCGTCACCGCCCGATCGCCCGAATGGGCGCGCAGCCAGGCCAGGTCGCGCTGGAGCGTCGCGCCGGGGACGACCAGCAGATAGGCGGTTTCCGAAAGCCGCGTGACCGTCAGGTCGCTTTCGATCCCGCCTTTGGCGTTCAGCATCTGGGTGTAAACCACGCGGCCCGACGCGACATCCATCTCGTTTGCGCAAAGGTGGTTGAGGAACCCGCAGGCGTCTCGCCCCTCCACCCGGATCTTGCCGAAGGAGGTCATGTCGAACAGGCCCACGCCTGTCCGCACCGCCATGTGTTCCGCGCGCTGGTTCTCGAACCAGTTCTGCCGGTGCCAGTCGTAGCGGTATTCGCGGGGCTGATCGGGCCGGGCGAACCAGTTCGCGCGCTCCCACCCCGCCACCTCGCCGAAGACGGCGCCGGCAGCCTTCAGGTGCTCATGCACCGGCGAGCGCCGGACGCCGCGGGCGGTCTCGACCTGCCGGTAGGGCCAGTGATCGGCGTAGAGCAGGCCGAGCGTTTCGGTCACGCGGTCGCGCAGGTAGCGGCGGTT
>CBFIFZ010000171.1:0-6371 GCA_965661995.1 Roseicyclus sp. | reverse complement strand
GGTCCTGCTGGCGGGTCAGCGCGCGCTGGCGCAGCTCGGCCTGCGCACGGGCCGCGGCGACATCGCCGCGCGCAAGGTCGAGGGCGCGGGTGGCCTCGGCCAGTTCGTTCTCGGCGTCGCGCAGGTCCGCCGCGGCGGTGTCGCGGGCCGATTGCGCCTCGGCCGGGTCGATCCGGAGGAGCGTCTGGCCCGCCGTGACGGCGCCGCCGTCCTCGAACCCCTCGGCCAGTTCGATCACGGTGCCCTCGGCGGGCGCGCGCAATTCCAGCGTGCGGCGCGAGCGGACCTCGCCGAAGGCGGTCAGGACGGGCGTCTCGGTGCCGAACTCCAGCGGCATGACCTCGGCCGAGAAAACGCGCTCACGCGTGGGGCGCGAACCGCCCTCTTCCGCCCAGCTGTCCTGAAGCGCGCCGTAGATGGTGTTGCCCGCCATGGCGAGCAGGCCGACGGTCAGCGCCAGCAGGAACAGGCCGACAAGGGCGCGGCGGAAGAAACGCATGGGGTCAGTGCCTCAATAGGTGCCTTGGGGTAAGGTAGGCGGGCCGCGGGAAAGGTCCAAGTGACTATGTCACGCGGGATACACGCAAGAGGCGATCATTTCCGTCGCAGATGCTCGTCGAGACGTGGAAGAATCTCCACGAAATTGCAGGGACGGTGCCGATAGTCGAGCTGCCACCGCAGGATTTCGTCCCATGCATCCTTGCAGGCACCGCTGCTTCCGGGCAGCGCGAAGAGGTAGGTGCCGTTGGCCACGCCCCCGGTCGCGCGCGACTGCACCGCGGAGGTGCCGATCTTCTGCATTGAAATCATCGTGAAGACGGTGGCGAAGGCCTCGATCTCCTTCTCGTAGACGTCACGATGCGCCTCGACCGTCACGTCGCGCCCCGTCAGGCCGGTGCCGCCGGTGGTGAGGATCACGTCGATCCCGGGGTCATCGCACCACGCGCGCAGCTGCGCCGCGATCTCGGTGCGCTCGTCGCGCAGGATATGGCGGGCAGCGAGGGTATGGCCCGCGCCGGTCAGCCGCTCGACCAGCACGTCGCCGGATTTGTCCTCGGCGAGCGTGCGGGTGTCGGAGACGGTCAGAACGGCGATGCGGACGGGGTGGAAGGGGCGGGTTTCGTCGATGCGGGACATGTCAGAGCGTCCTGAGCCTTGCCTGAAGGGACAGAAGATCCTCCCACGCGCGCGCCTTGTCATGCGGTTTGCGCAGCAGGTAGGCGGGGTGGAACATCGGGATCGCGGGGCGGTCCATGACCTCGGCCCACTGTCCGCGCATGCGGGTGATGCCCTTGCGGCCCATCAGGCCCTGGCAGGCCCAGTTGCCCATCAGCACGAGAATATCGGGATCGGCCAGTTCGATATGGCGACGGATGAAGGGGCCGAGCATCGACAGCTCTTCCGGCGATGGGTCACGGTTCTGCGGCGGGCGCCAGGGCAGCATGTTGGTGATGTAGACCGCATGGGCCGGGTCCTCGGCCCGGCGGTCCATGCCGATCGCCGCGAGCATCCGGTCGAGCAGCTGTCCAGCCCGACCGACGAAGGGCTTGCCCTGCAGGTCCTCGTCGCGGCCGGGCGCCTCGCCCACGATCATGACGCGGGCGGCTGGGTTCCCGTCGGCAAAGACCAGCTGTTTCGCGGTCTCGCGCAGCGGGCAATGGGGAAAGGCCTCCATCGCGGCGCGGAGCGAGGGCAGATCGGTCGCCGCAGCGGCGGCGGCGCGGGCGACCTCGGTCGCGTCCACGGCAACGGCGGCCGGTGCGGTGGGCTGGGCGACGGGGGTCGAGGCTGCGGCAGGCCGCGCGACAGGCGCGACTGCCGGTTTCGGCTGATCCTCCAGCGCGAAGCGGTCGACGGGCGCGTCGAGGATCGCCTCGTCGGCGCCCAGCTCGATCTGCCAGTCGAGCATCGCCAGTGCGTCGTGGTACCCGAGTTCGTCCATGCGCTCAAAGCTATGCCTGCAGGGCGCGAAGGGAAAGGGCCATCACGCCGGGCGCGGGTCTGCCTCTGACGCCTTGCCGCCCTGCCCCGCCCCCTCCTATAAGCGGGAAACGCGCGAGACCGGGGCGGGACGATGAAATTCAGCCAGACGCACCTCTTGGGGATCGAGGATCTGCACCCGCTGGAGATCAAGATCCTGCTCGACCGCGCCAATGTGCATGCCGAGGCCGAACGCGGCAGCCGCCAGCATGGCGAGCCGCTGAAGGGCCTCACCCAGATCAACATGTTCTTCGAGGCGTCCACGCGGACGCAGGCAAGCTTCGAGATCGCGGGCAAGCGGCTGGGTGCGGACGTGATGAACATGGCGATGGCGGCGTCCTCGCTGAAAAAGGGCGAGACGCTGATCGACACGGCGTTGACGCTGAACGCGATGCACCCCGACCTGCTGGTCGTGCGGCACCCGCATTCGGGGGCTGTGAAGCTCTTGGCCGACAAGGTGAACTGCGCCGTGCTGAACGCGGGCGACGGGCGGCACGAGCACCCCACGCAGGCGCTTCTGGATGCCCTGACGATACGGCGCGCCAAGGGGCGCATCCACCGCCTGAACATCGCGATCTGCGGGGATATCGCGCATAGCCGCGTGGCGCGGTCCAACATCTTCCTTCTAGGCAAGATGGAGAACCGCGTGCGGCTGGTCGGACCGCCCACGCTGATCCCGGCGGGCGCGGCCGACTGGGGCGTCGAGGTCTACGGCGACATGGAAGAGGGGCTGCGCGACGTCGACGTGGTGATGATGCTGCGGCTTCAGAAGGAACGGATGGACGGCGCCTTCATCCCGTCCGAGCGCGAGTATTTCCACCGCTTCGGGTTGACCGCCGAGAAGCTGTCTTACGCCAAGCCCGATGCCATCGTGATGCACCCGGGGCCGATGAACCGGGGGGTGGAGATCGACGGGACCATCGCCGACGACATCAACCGGTCGGTCATCCAGGAACAGGTCGAGATGGGTGTTGCGGTGCGCATGGCGGCGATGGAGCTGCTCGCCGAGAACCTCCGCGAGCGGCGGGAGAAGGGGGCGGCATGAGCGATATCCTCCATATCTTCGCCGTCACCGCGCCGACCTATCTGCGGCACACGCACCTGACCCGCGCGCGGGGCGAGGCGCCGGTGTTGCCGCCGCTCACCGACTGGCTGGGGGCCGAAGTGGACACCTCCGAGATCGAATTGTTCCCCGTCCGCGACCTCGGCGACATGTCGCTTTCCGAGTATGTCACCATGGCCTTCGCGCCCGAGAGCATGCCGCCGCAGGCCGCGCGACGGATGGATGCGCTGAAGGGGCATGTCCTTCTGGTGCCCGAGCGCGCCTTGTCCGAGGAACCCGCGCCGGGGAAGGAGGCGACGCTGATCGCCTCCCTGCCGCTGGCCGGCGCGGATCACGGCGGCAGCCTGCCGAAGGCCGACGTGACCCCGATGCCGCGCCCCACGCCGGAATCGGAGCCGGGGGCTCAGCGCAACGGATCGGCGGTTTGGGTGCTGGCGGGGCTGATCGTGCTGGCCCTCGTCATCGGCTTCATGGTGGCCTGATGGACGAGCATATCACCACGCGCACCGCCTTCACCCCTGCGACCGAGCTGGAGCCGGGCGAGCGTGTACTGACCCAGTTCCCGGCCGACCGCGCGACCTACTGGCGCGAGAACGCATGGCTTGCCGCCATCGCAATGGCGGGCGGCATGGGCATCCTCTGGGGGATCGGAAACGAGCATGTCTGGACCGGCGCTGTGGGCGGCCTTTTCGCCATCGCGGTGCGCGCGCTCTACCTCGCCTCGGACGAGACGAAGATGCGCTGGGACCTGACCGACCGGCGTCTTCTGGGCCCCGGCACGCGGACCATCGCGCTGGAGAACATCGCGGCGGTCAACACGCTGTTCTCGGCGGTGCAGGTCGTGACCGTGACGGGCGACAAGCACCTGTAAAAATACCAGCCCAACGCGAAGGCCGCCAAAGCGACCATCGAGCGCGCCAAGGCGGAGGCACCGGCATGACCGAGGAGACCGGCTGGAGCGGCCTGTTGCAGGAGGGCGAGACGATCCTTTGGCAGGGTCAGCCCGATCCGGCGATCGACTGGCGCGGGGTGCTGTCGCCGCTCAGCCTGTTCGGCGCGGTCTTCGCGCTGTTCTCGCTGGGTTGGATGGCCTTCGCCGCGTCGCTTGGGGGTGGCACCGGTGTTCCGATCCTCGGGTTTGCCTTCGCCCTCTTCGGTCTGCCGTTCCTCGGTGTCGGCCTCTACATGCTGGCCGGGCGTCTCTGGGTGGATGCGTGGCGGCGGCGCAAGACGTGGTACACGCTGACCACCCACCAGGCCTTCGTGGCCGAGGATCTGCTGGGCCGAAAGGGCCTGACGCCCTACGCCATCGCCGAGATGCCGCCGATCGAACTGGTCGACGGCCGCCCCGGCGACGTGATCTTCGGCACCGTGACCCATAGCCAGGGCCCCCGCCGCCCCGGCCCGCACAAATCGCGCTACCGGCTGGCCGGCAGCACCGTCGCCCCCTTGGGCTTTTTCCGCATCCACGATGCGCGCAAGGTCTGGGCGCTCTTGCGCGACCGGCGCGCGGCCCTGATCGCGGCCATGCGCGCACACGATCCCGAGGGAGAGAGATGACCAACGCACTTCTGCGCAACGCGCGGCTGATCGACCCCGAGGCGGGCACCGTCACGCAAGGATGGCTGCGTATCGAGGGCGGGCGCATCGCCGAGACGGGCGAAGGCCCGCGCGCGGGCGGCATCGACTGCAACGGCGCCTGCCTTGCGCCGGGGATCGTCGATGTCGGCGTGAAGGTCGGCGAGCCCGGCGAGCGGCACAAGGAAAGCCTGCGCACCGCGGGGCGCGCAGCGGCAGCAGGCGGCGTGACCACGATGGTCACACGGCCCGACACGGCCACGCCCATCGACACGCCCGAGGTGCTGGAGTTCGTCATCCGCCGCGCGCGCGACGCCTCGCCGGTCAAGGTCCGGCCGATGGCCGCGCTGACCCGGGGGCGTGGTGGCCGCGAGATGACCGAGATCGGTTTCCTGATGGACGCGGGCGCGGTGGCCTTCGGCGACGGCGACGCGGTGACGGTGGACACCAAGGTCCTGTCGCGCTGCATGACCTATGCCCGCTCGCTCGGCGCGTTGATCGTGGGCCACCCGCAGGAGCCGGTCCTGTCGTCCGGCGCGGCGGCGACCTCGGGCAAGTTCGCCAGCTTGCGCGGTCTGCCCGCCGTCTCGCCCATGGCCGAGCGGATGGGGCTGGAGCGGGACCTTGCGCTGGTCGAGATGACGGGCGTGCGCTACCACGCGGACCAGGTGACGACGGTCGGCGCGCTGCCGGTGCTGGCACGCGCCAAGGCCGCCGGGCTGGACGTGACGGCGGGCATCTCGATCCATCACCTGACGCTGAACGCGCTGGACGTGGGCGACTACCGCACCTTCTTCAAGGTGAAGCCGCCCTTGCGCGACGAGGACGACCGCCTTGCGACGGTCGAGGCCGTACGCGAGGGCCTGATCGACGTGATCTGTTCGATGCACACCCCGCAGGACGAGGAAAGCAAGCGCCTGCCCTACGAGGCCGCGGCGAGCGGCGCGGTGGGGCTGGAGACGCTGCTGCCCGCGGCGCTGCGGCTTTACCATGCCGAGGCGCTGAGCCTGCCCGAACTGTTCCGCGCGATGGCGCTGAACCCGGCGAAGCGGCTGGGGCTCGAGGGGGGGCGGCTGTCCGAGGGGGCGCCTGCCGACCTCGTGCTGTTCGATCCGGACGTGCCCTATATCCTCGACCGCTTCGGGCTGCATTCGAAGTCGAAGAACACACCTTTCGACGGGCAGCGGATGCAGGGGCGCGTGCTGCGCACATGGGTCGATGGCGCCGTGGTCTACGACCGCGCGGCGGAGACCAACGTGTGATCCCCGCGCTGGAAACCGCGCCCGCGCTGCTCGCGGTGACGGCGGTGCTGGCCTACCTGCTGGGCTCGGTGCCCTTCGGGATCGTGATGGCGCGGGCTTTCGGCCTCGGCGACCTGCGCAAGATCGGCTCGGGCAACATCGGGGCCACCAACGTACTGCGCACGGGCAACAAGCCTGCGGCCTTCCTGACGCTGGTCCTGGACGCCGGAAAGGGCGCGATCGCCGTGCTGGCGGCGCGGGCCATGCTGGGCGAGGATGCCGCGCAACTGGCGGGCTTCTTCGCCTTCCTCGGGCATTGCTACCCGGTCTTTCTGCGGTTCAACGGCGGCAAGGGGGTTGCGACCTTCCTCGGCACGCTGATCGCGCTGGCCTGGCCCGTGGGACTTGCCGCCTGCGCGCTCTGGGCGGTGACGGCGGCGGTGACACGCATCTCGTCGCTCTCGGCGCTGATCGCCGCGGCGCTCAGCCCGATTGCCGCCATCCTTTTG
>CBFIFZ010000170.1:0-6434 GCA_965661995.1 Roseicyclus sp. | reverse complement strand
GGTCTTCGGCCTTTGGTACGGCAAGGGGCCGGGGGTGGACCGTTCGGGCGACGTGATGCGCCATGTGAACATGGCCGGCACCGCGCGCCATGGCGGGGTGCTGATGGCGATGGGCGACGACCACACGGGCGAAAGCTCGACCGTCTGCCACCAGTCGGATTGGGCGATGGTGGATGCGCATATGCCGGTTCTCAGCCCGGCAGGCGTACAGGAGATTCTCGATTTCGGGCTTTACGGCTACGCACTTAGCCGCTTCGCAGGTGTCTGGGTCGGCCTGAAGACGATGAAGGACACGGTCGAGGCCACGGCGGTGGTCGATGGCCGGTTCGACCGGATGTCCTTCGTGGAGCCGGAATTCGACATGCCGCCGGGCGGGCTGAACATCCGGCTGGGCGATCACTGGATCGCGCAGGAAGAGCGGCTTCTGGAATACAAGCGATGGGCGGCCGAGGCGTTTTCGAATGCCAACGGGATGGACCGGCGGATGCACGGCAAACCGGGCGCGAAGATCGGCTTTGTCGCCGCCGGAAAGAACTGGCTCGACCTGATCTCGGCGCTGGCGACACTGGGCATCGACGAGGCCGAGGCCGAGCGGCTGGGGGTGACGACCTACAAGGTCGGGCAGACATGGCCGCTCGACATGAAGGGGTTCCACGACTGGGCCGAGGGGCTGGAGCTGATCGTCGTGGTCGAGGAGAAGCGCAAGCTGATCGAGGTGCAGGTCAAGGAGGCGATCTTCGACGACCGGCGCGGGCGGCGTGTCTATGGCTATCGCAAGGGCGGGGATGGCGAGAAGCTTTTCCAGTCGCATTTCGCGCTGGACCCGGCGGATATCGCGCGCAAGCTCGGGCAGATCCTGATCGAGGAGGGGCGCGAGACCGACCGCATCCGCGCGGGCATCGCGCGCGTGGAAGAAGCGGCGCGGGCGGGAAATGCGCCCGACCTTGCCGTGCGCACGCCGTGGTTCTGTTCGGGCTGTCCGCACAACACCAGCACTAAGGTGCCCGAGGATGCGCGGGCAGGCGCCGGGATCGGCTGTCACTTCATGGCGAAATGGATGGACCGCAACACCGAGGCCTACACCCACATGGGTGGCGAAGGCGCGAACTGGATCGGCGAGGCGCCGTTTTCCACGCGGTCCCACGTGTTTCAGAACCTCGGCGAGGGGACCTATAACCACTCGGGGATACTGGCGATCCGGGCGGCCCTGGCCGCGAAGACCAACATCACCTACAAGATCCTGTTCAACGATGCGGTCGCCATGACGGGCGGGCAGCATAACGAGGGCGATCTCGACCCCGCGCGCATCGCGCGCGAATTGCAGGCGATGGGGGTGAGGCATATCGCGCTGGTGCATGATCCCAAGGAAGAGATCGACTGGTCGGGCTTTCCCGTTGGACTGGAGCGGCATCCCCGCGACGAGCTGATGGCGGTTCAGGAGAAATATCAGACGCTTGAGGGCGTTTCCGCCATCATCTACGTGCAGACCTGCGCGGCCGAGAAGCGGCGGCGGAGGAAGCGCGGGACCTTCCCGGACCCGGATCGGCGCGTCTTCATCAACACCGATGTCTGCGAGGGCTGCGGCGATTGCGGGGTGCAGTCGAACTGCGTGTCCATCGTGCCGGTCGAGACGGAGCTGGACCGCAAGCGCGCGATTGACCAGTCGAGTTGCAACAAGGATTTCAGCTGTCTCAAGGGGTTCTGCCCCAGTTTCGTGACGCTTGAGGGGGCGAAGATCAGGAAACAGGCGACCGCGGAGGTGGACCTGTCGGGCCTGCCCGACCCGGTTCTGCCGGTGATCGAGGGCACGCATAACGTACTGGTCACGGGCGTGGGTGGCACCGGCGTCGTGACCATCGGCGCGGTGATGGCGCAGGCGGCGGCGATCGACGGCAAGGGCGTCGGCATGATCGAGATGGCGGGGCTGGCGCAGAAGGGCGGGGCGGTCTGGATCCACCTGCGGCTGGCCAATGATCCGGCCGATATCGCGGCGATCCGCGTAGGCCTGGGCGAGGCGCATGCGGTGATCGGCGGTGACCTCGTGGTGACGGGGGGCGCAAAGACGCTGGGGCTGATGCGGACGGGGCAGACGGGGGCTGCGGTGAATTCCCACGAGATCATCACCGGTGATTTCACGCGCGACACGGAATTTCGTATTCCGGGCAAGGACCTGGAGATCGTTCTTCAAGCGCGGTTGCAGGACCGGCTGGCGCTGTTCGATGCGACGAAGCTGAGCCGGGTTCTGCTGGGCGATTCGATCTTTTCCAACATGATGACCTTCGGCGCGGCCTGGCAGATGGGGCTTGTGCCCCTGAGCCACGACGCGATTTCGCAGGCGATCGCGCTGAACGGAGCGGCGGTGGAGCGCAACGCGCAGGCCTTCGAGATGGGACGCTGGGCGGTGGTGAACCCGGAGGCCGCGGCGCGGCTGGTCGAGGCGGAGGTCGTGGCCAAGCCGAAGACGCTCGAGGAGAAGATCGCGTACCGCGCCGGGCATCTGACCCGTTACCAGGGCGCGCGGCTGGCGAAGCGCTATCGGCGGATGGTCGATGGCGTGGCCGATCCGCGGCTGAAGGAGGCGGTGGCGAAGGGTTATCACAAGGTGTTGGCCTACAAGGATGAATTCGAGGTCGCGCGGCTGCATCTCGAGACGGAAGCGAAAGCGCGCGAGGAGTTCGAGGGGGAGTTCCGCATGAAATTCCACCTCGCGCCGCCGCTTCTGCCGGGGCGGGATGCGAGCGGGCGGCCGCGGAAGCGGGAGTTCGGGGCGTGGATCGGGCGGGTCTACCCGGTGCTTGCGCGGCTGAAGGTGCTGCGGGGCACGCCGCTGAACGTCTTCGGTTACACCGCCGAGCGGCGGATGGAGCGGGGGCTGATCCGGCAATACGAGGCCGACATGGCCGAGTGGCTGCCGAGGGCGGGGTCGGTGGACGCCGATGCGCTGTTGGCGCTCGCCGAATTGCCCTTGTCCGTCAGGGGGTTCGGGCCGGTGAAAGAGGCGAATGCGGCGAAGGCGGCGGCGCGGCGGGAGGAGATCCTGACGCGGCTCAAGGCGGGGTCCGCGGCGCTGGCGGCAGCGGCGGAATAAGAGGGGGCTCTGCCCCCGTCACGCGCTGACGCGCGCGACTCCCCCGGGATATTTGTGAAACGGAGAAGGCTCTTAACGAAGTGTTAGGGGTTTTTCGGTTAGTGTTCCCGTGATCGAAACCGAGCATGGAGGGCGGGCCCATGCTGTCGGTTCGTTCAATCGCGGAAGGCATCGTCGCGCGCGAAGGCGGCTATGTGAATGACCCCGACGACCCGGGGGGGGCCACGAATTTCGGCGTCACCATCCACACGATGCGGGCGCTGGGGCTGGACCTCGATCGCGACGGGGACGTGGATGCGGGCGACGTGCGGCGGCTGACGCGGGCGATGGCCGTCGACATCTTCGTCGAGCACTACTTTCACCGCCCGCGCATCGCCATGCTGCCCGAGGTGCTGCAGGCGAGCGTTTTCGACATGTATGTCAATTCGGGCTCGAACGCGGTGAAGATCCTGCAACGGCTTTTGCGGGACATGGGGCTCGACATCGCGGTCGACGGGGTGATCGGGCCGCAGACGGCGCGCGCGGCCCATGCGGCGGCGGCAGATGCGCCGGGACATATCGCGGATGCTTACGGGATCGCGCGGCGGAATTATTATTACGCCATTGCCGACCGCCGCCCGGCGAGCCGGAAATATGCGCGTCGCAGGGATGGCGGAAAGGGCGGCTGGATCGCGCGGGCGGAGGAGTTCATCGTAAGCATCCGGCGTAGGCCGTGGTCATGCAGCGCGTTGTCGCTCCGATAGCTGCCAATTCCAGGGCAGAAGGTCCGGCACCCGTGATGCCGTTGTGTTGGGCAGTTTTGCGAGGACATCGGCGAGCCAAGCCTGTGGGTCTATGTCGTTCATCTTGGCCGTGACGATCAGGGAATACATGAAGGCTGCTCGGTCGCCGCCGCGCTCGGATCCGGCAAAGAGCCAGGATTTCCGGCCGAGTGCGACTCCGCGCAGGGCCCGTTCCGCCGCGTTGTTTGTCAGGCAGATGCGCCCATCCTCGAGGAAGAGCGTGAAGGCGGCCCACCGGTCCTTCTTGAACATGTAGGTGATCGCCTTGGCGACCGGGTTGTGCTTCGACATGGTTCCCTGCTCGGCCCGCATCCAGTCGTGCAGATCCTCGACAAGGGGGCGGACCAGCCGGTGCCGGGCGTCGAGCCGACTGGCGATGTCCAGCCCGTTGATCTGGCGCTCGATGTCGAAGATGGCGTCGATCTTCTTCACGGCTTCCAGCGCGACAGGCGATATGTCGGGCGCGGGCTTCTTCTGGCGGGCATTCTCCTTGATGTCCGCAAGCTCGAAGAACTTCCGTCGGGCGTGGCTCCAGCACAGGGCACTCAGCACGGGACCCGGATCACGATCACCACGATAAAGGTCGTTGTAGCCGCCATAGGCATCGGCCTGGAGAACACCCTGCCATCCGGCAAGGTGCCGGTTCGGATGGGCCATCTCCCTGTCGCGCGAGAAGTGGAACAGCGCGGCTGGTGGCGCCTGGCTGGCAAAGGGCCGGTCGTCGCGGACATAGGTCCAGAGCCGGGCCGTCTGCGTTCCGCCCTTCGCGAGGAGGGGGACCGTGGTGTCATCGCCATGAAGACGCTCGGCTGTCAGGACATGGTTCCGGATCAGTGCATGGATCGGAGCCAGCGCTGCCGCGCAGGCCCCGACCTGGTCGGCCAGCGTCGAGAGGCTGAGATCGACGCCTTCCTTTGCATAGCGCTCGGCCTGACGGTTCAGGGGCTGATGCTGCCCGAACTTCTCGAACAGAACCATCGCCAGCAAGTTCGGCCCCGCCCAGCCTCGGGGCGTGGGATGGAAGGGTGCTGGCGGCTGGCTGATCTTCTCGCAGGCCCGGCACGTGAACTTCTCCCGAACGGTCTGGATCACCTTCCACTGACGGGGAATGACCTCGAGCGTCTCGGTGATGTCCTCGCCCATCTTCACGATGCGGTCCGAGCCACAGCAGGAGCACGCTGTCGGTGCGTCGATCACTACCCGCTCACGCGGCAGGTAATCGGGGAACGGCTTGCGCACCGGGCGGCGGCGATCGAACCCGGCGACCGCCGTGGTCTTCGCCTTCCCGGCGGCGATCTCGTCCTCGGTGGCGGCGGCCTCGAGTTCCTCAAGCTGCATCTCCATCTGGTCGATCAGGCGGGCACGGCGTTCGGCGCTATGGCCGTAGTGGTCGCGTCGGAGCTTGGCGATCTCGAGCTTGAGATGCTTGATCATGGCCTCGGAGGTCGAGACCACCGCACGGGCCTGCGCCAGCTCGCTCTCGGCGGCCTCGGCACGGGCCTCCGACGCCGCGAGAGCGGCGCGCAGTCGGGCAATCTCGGAAGCGGTGTCGGACATGCCAGAAGCATACCCTGAACGGATAGAACACCCAACAAAATATGGGCTTTCGCGGGCTTTTATCCCGCCTTCGTCGGACGCTGCGTCCAGCGCGGATTGCGCCAGTCGATCCCCTCCAGGAGATACCCGAGCTGGGCTGCCGAGATCTGCACAGCCTCGCCGCTGCCGCTGGTCGGCCAGATGAACTTTCCAGCCTCGAGACGCTTCGTGTAGAGCGACATGCCGACGCCATCGTGCCAGAGCAGCTTGACCAGATCGCCCTTGCGGCCGCGAAAGCAGAAGATCTCTCCGGCATGCGGATCGCGCCCGAGCCCCTGCTGGACCGTCAGCGCAAGCGTGTTCATCCCGCGCCGCATGTCGGTCACCCCACCGGTGATCCAGACGCGCACCCCCGCCGGGAAGGCGATCATTTGCCCTCCAGGATCGGCAGCAGCCGGGCCAATGCGTCCGGGTCCACCGACGAGGACACGAGCAGGCGCCGTCCATTCCGCAGGAGGATCTCGAGCCGGACATCGGGGGCCAGCTGATGCGGCGGCGTGTCCATCTCCGGGGGCACCTGAACCTGCACGAAAGCAGGGCCGATCTCCGATGCGAGCTCACCGTTCCGATACTGTCGCCGCCAGACGGTCAGAAGCGAGCGGCAGATGCCATGCCGCCGCGCCGTCGCTGAGACCTGCCGATGTCCCCGATGGCTTTCCTCGACCACCCGGATCTTGTCCGCGTCGCTCCAGTGCCGACGCCGCGGCCCATCCTCGGCAGACAGGATCTCGATCTGGGGTGTGAACTTAAAGTCGACCATAACGTCGGACTTATCACCGCCTCTAGCGCCCCGTCAGACGGCCCCCGCCGAAGGGTTACGGTACGTCAAGGGGGCTAGAAAAGTCAATCTTAAATGTGAATCGGAGTCACATTTTGTGAGGGTGGCTTCCAGCTGGATTCCGCGAAGCCAAAATCGGCCTGGGTGGATTCTTGACTAAAATACTAAAATCCACCTTTGGCATCCCTAC
>CBFIFZ010000169.1:0-6460 GCA_965661995.1 Roseicyclus sp. | reverse complement strand
ACCGAGGTTATGACGCTTTTCGAGCAGGGCTACGACATGCTCAAGTTCTTCCCTGCCGAGGCCTCGGGCGGCGCACCCGCGCTGAAAGCCATCGGCGCGCCGATCCCGCAGGTCTCCTTCTGCCCGACGGGCGGCGTCAGCCCGGCCAATGCGATGGATTACCTGTCGCTGCCCAACGTCATCTGCGCGGGCGGCTCTTGGGTCGCGCCCGCCGACCGCGTCGCCGCGGGCGACTGGGCCGCGATCGAGGCGCTGGCACGCGCCGCCGCGGCGCTTGGCCGAAGCGCGAGCTGAAATCAGCCGCGGGCGCTGGCCGACGCAGCCGCGCCCGCAAGCCGTTCGGCGCAGGCGACGAGGCGGTCGATGGCCTCGCCGAAGTCCGCGTCGGGCAGGGTGAGGGCCACGCGCACATGGCCCGCCGCGGCGCGGCCGAAGCTCTCGCCCGGCATGACCGCGACGCGCTCTTCCTCGAGCAGGTGGGCGGCGAAACCGTCGCCCGACAGCCCCGTGGCCCGGACATCGAGCATCACGTACATCGCGCCATCGGGAGGCACGGCCCGCAACACGCCATGCCCCGCGATCCTGTCCATCACGATCTGCCGCCGCCGCAGGAAGGGGGCCGCGACCTCCGCCTCGGCCTCGGGGCCTTGCGACAGCGCGAAAAGACCCGCCTCCTGGATGTAGCCCGGCACGCCATAGGTGGTGTGCGTGGCGAGGTTGACCAGGTGCGCCACCACCTCCGCCGGGCCCGCGACCCAGCCAAGGCGGCTGCCGGTCATCGCGTGGCTTTTCGACAGCGACCCCACCGTCAGCACGCGCCCCTCCATCCCCTTGAGGCTCGCCATCGGGCGATGCCGCCCGGTCCAGACCTGGCTGTCATAGACCTCGTCCGAGATCACCCACAGATCGGCCTCAAGCGCGATCCGCGCGATCCCCTCGAGGCTCTTGTCGGAATAGACAGCACCCGTGGGGTTGTTGGGCGAATTGATCAGAAGCGACCGCGCCCCCGGCGCGGCACGGGCCAGCGCTGCAAGATCGGGCTGAAAGCCCGCATCAGGCAGGGCAGGGACCGGCACCGGAACCGCGCCCACGGCGCGGATCGTGCCGGGGTAGGTGGCGTAGTAAGGGTCGATCAGAAGCGCGCGGTCCCCCTCGTCGCAGGCCGCGTGATGGGCGGCGAACAACCCCGCCTGCCCACCGGGAACGATCAGGATGTTCTCGGGGCCATAGGCCCGCCCGTGCCGGGCGCTCAGTCGTGCCGCGACGGCCGCGCGCAGCGGCGTGATCCCCGGCACGGCGGCATATCCGGTGTGGCCCGCGCGCGCGGCGCGGTGCATCTCGTCAAGGATCGCGGGGGCGGTGCCGATGTCATGCTCGCCGATGGTCAGTTCCAGCACCGGCTCGCCCGCGGCCTTCATTGCGCGGGCGCGATAGAAGATATCCCACCCGTCGCCCTCGGTGCCGGTGAGCGTCGCGATACGGGTCGAGGGGGCGGGCATGGGCGGCACTCCGGCGGGGTTGTGATCCGGGGCACCAAGCCACGCCCACGGCCGGGGCGCAAGTCAGCCGTCGTGGTCGTCCGAGGGCCAGTCGCGCCGCACCAGGTTGTAGCTTTCGATCAGCCGCAGGCGCAGCTCCTCTGGCGGCGTCTCCCAGGGCAGGACGACCCAGTCACCGCCGGTCTGGTAGGGGGCCGAGGCGGGCCGGCTCTTGCGGACCACGGCCAGCGCCCGGGTGATGTTCGATGTGCGCAGCGACACGCCTTCGCCATGCTCGGTGTAGCAGGCGAACATGTGGCCGTTGATCTTCCATACGACGGTCTCGGGACCGAAAGGGTGGTCCCGTTCCGCGCGCGGCAGGGCACGGCAATGGCGATCTACGAATTCCTCCCGCATCGTTTTCATATACAACGGTATGCAAGCGGCCGTGTCAAAGGGGAGACTTGCGATTTTCCGCCTCGCGCGGCAGGGTGTAGGCATGACCCGCGCGATCACCCCGATCCCCTTTCCCTGTATTGGCCGCTGACACCCCCGTCGCCGGCCCGGTCATCTCGTGGTTTTCAACACACCCGCAAGCTGATAGGCCCCCGGCGCCGGTCGTCGGTCCCGTGAAGAAGGCTTGCCCCATGGTTGAGATTCGCCTGCGCAACACCCGGAGCCGAAAGGTCGAGACGCTGACCCCGCTCGACCCCGCCAAAGGCGTGCGCATGTATCTCTGTGGGCCCACGGTCTATGACCGCGCGCATCTGGGCAACGCGCGGCCCTCCATCGTCTTCGACGTGCTTTACCGGCTCTTGCGCCACGTCTCGCCGGAAAACGGCTGGGCGCCGCCCGTTTACGTGCGAAATTTCACCGACGTGGACGACAAGATCAACGCCAAGGCCGCCGAGACGGGGCGGCCCATTGGCGAGATTACCGAGGAGACGATCGGCTGGTATCACGCCGACATGGACGCGCTGGGTATCCTGCGCCCCGACCATGAGCCGCGGGCGACCGACTACATCGCCGAGATGGTGGCGATGATCGAGACGCTGATTGCCGACGGTCACGCCTACGAGGCCGAAGGGCATGTGCTGTTCGCCGTGGACAGCTGGCGCGAGCGCTATGGGCAGCTCTCGGGCCGCTCGGTCGACGACATGATCGCGGGCGCAAGGGTCGAGGTCGCGCCCTACAAGCGCAACCCGATGGATTTCGTGCTGTGGAAGCCGTCCTCCGACGATCTGCCGGGCTGGGACAGCCCCTGGGGCCGCGGGCGGCCCGGCTGGCATATCGAGTGCTCGGCCATGTCCAAGGCACTGTTGGGCGAGGTCTTCGACATCCACGGCGGCGGCAACGACCTGATGTTCCCGCACCACGAGAACGAGATCGCGCAAAGCTGCTGCGCGAACGGGACCGAGCGGATGGCCCAGATCTGGCTGCACAACGAGATGCTGCAGGTTGAGGGGAAGAAGATGTCCAAGTCATTGGGCAACTTCTTCACCGTGCGGGATTTGCTGGACCAAGGCGTGCCGGGCGTCCTAATTCGCTTCGTCTTCCTGATGACCCATTACAGCAAGCCGATGAATTGGACCGAGGCTAAGTATCGCCAAGCACAGAACGAGCTTCACAAATGGTCCTACTGGATCAAGGACTTTGCACAGTCGACACTTGCTCCCTCTAATGACCTTATTTCCGCATTGGCAGATGATCTCAACACGCCCGAGGCGCTTACGATCGCGAGAAAGCATTTCTCTGAAGGTCACTACGAACAACTAGCCGCAGACCTCGGCTTCCTCGGAATCTGGGCAGGACAGAGCCCCAGTCAGATTTCAATGATGCATCTCCATGACACGGGCAATGACCCAGTTGTGACAGACCGTATCAGCGATCTTTTGGTGGAAATCGAGAAGGCTAGAAACGAGAAAAACTTCGAGCGTTCCGACCTTATTCGAGCGCGGCTTAAAGATGCTGGTGTCGAGGTTCGGATATCGAAGGGTGACACCACCTATGAGTTGTTGCCCGACTTCGACCCCTCCAAGCTGGAGGGCCTCCTGTGACCGCCCGCGACCGCCTCCACCTCTACGACACCACGCTGCGCGACGGGCAGCAGACGCAGGGCGTGCAGTTCTCCACCCCCGAGAAGCAGCGCATCGCGCAAGCCCTCGACACGCTCGGCCTCGACTACATCGAGGGCGGCTGGCCCGGCGCGAACCCGACCGACAGCGCGTTTTTCGAGGCCGCCCCCGAGACCCGCGCCACGCTCACCGCCTTCGGCATGACCAAGCGCGCGGGGCGCTCGGCGGAAAACGACGACGTGCTGGCCGCCGTCCTGAACGCGGGCACGCCTGCCGTCTGCCTTGTCGGCAAGACGCATGACTTCCACGTCACCGACGCCTTGGGGATCACGCTTGACGAGAACCTCGAGAGCATCCGCGCCTCCGTCGCCCATTGCGTGACGCAAGGGCGCGAGGCGCTGTTCGACGCCGAGCATTTCTTCGACGGCTACAAGGCCAACCCCGCCTATGCGCTCGACTGCCTGCGCGCCGCTCATGACGCGGGCGCGCGTTGGGTGGTGCTGTGCGACACCAACGGCGGCACGCTGCCAGTGGAAATCGGTGAGATCACCGGTGCGGTGATCGCCGCGGGCATCCCTGGCGAGCGCCTCGGCATCCACACGCACAACGACACCGAGACCGCCGTCGCGGGCAGCCTTGCCGCCGTCCTGGCAGGTGCGCGGCAGATCCAGGGCACGCTCAATGGCCTCGGCGAACGCTGCGGCAACGCGAACCTCACCACGCTGATCCCCACGCTGCTGCTGAAAGAACCCTACGCCAGCCGCTTCGAGACGGGCATAAGCCCCGATGCCCTGCGCGACCTGACCCGCGTCAGCCGCATGCTCGACGACATCCTCAACCGCGTGCCGCACCGGCAGGCGCCCTATGTCGGCGCCTCGGCCTTCGCGCACAAGGCGGGGCTGCATGCCTCGGCCATCGTCAAGAACCCCGCCACTTACGAGCACATCGACCCCGCGCTGGTGGGCAATGCGCGCATCATCCCGATGTCGAACCAGGCCGGTCAGTCGAACCTGCGCCGCAGGCTGGCCGAGGCCGGGATCGAGGTCGAGAGGGACAACCCCGCGTTGCCCGCGATCCTCGACGAGATCAAGGCCCGCGAGGACCAGGGCTATTCCTACGACACTGCGCAGGCCTCGTTCGAATTGATCGCACGGCGCGCGCTGGGGCTTCTTCCGCGATACTTCGAGGTGAAGCGCTACAAGGTGACGGTCGAGCGGCGGAAGAACAAGTATGACCGCATGGTCAGCCTGTCGGAGGCCGTGGTGGTGGTGAAGATCGGCGAAGACAAGATGCTGTCGGTCAGCGAGAGCATGGACGAACTGGGCACCGACCGCGGCCCGGTGAACGCGCTGTCAAAGGCGCTGGCGAAAGACCTCGGGCCCTACCAGAGCTATATCGACGACATCCGGCTCGTGGATTTCAAGGTGCGCATCACGCAAGGCGGCACCGAGGCGGTGACCCGCGTCATCATCGACAGCGAGGATGCCTCGGGGCGGCGCTGGTCGACGGTGGGCGTCTCGGCCAATATCGTGGACGCCTCCTTCGAGGCGCTGCTGGATGCGATCACCTGGAAACTGGTCCGCGACGGGGCGCCGGCGTCATGACGGCCTGGGACCCGGAGGTCTTCTTCACCGTCCATGCCGACCTGCCGCGCGAAGGTCCCGGCGAGACGGCGGATGTCGCCTGGGCGGCCGAGGTGGCGGGGCTGACCTCGCGCGTGCGCATCCTCGACGCGGCATGTGGCCCGGGCGGCGACCTGGGCGCGCTTTTGCGCGTGGCCGCGCGGGGGAGCGTGACGGCGATCGACAAGCACGCCCCCTTCATCGAGGCCGCCACGGCCCGCTGGGGCAAGGATGCGCGCGTCACGCTATTGACCGGCGACTACCTTGCACCCGAGGGGCCCTTCGATTTCATCTGGTCGGCCGGCGCGGTCTATTTCGTCGGCATCGACACGGCGTTGACCGCCTGGCGTGGGGCGCTCGCCGAAGGCGGCGCGATCGCCTTTTCCGAGCCCTGCCTCTTCACCGACACCCCCTCCGATGGCGCCATCGCCTTCTGGGAGGGGTACGAGCGCCTGACCGATGCGCAGGGCATCGCGGCACAGGTCGCTGCCGCGGGGTTCGAGACTGTCGCGACCCGCGTCATCTCCGACATCGCCTGGGAAAGTTATTTCCGGCCGATGCAGGACCGGCTGAGGAAGTTGCGCCGCGGTGCGGATGAGCGGTTGCTCGAGGTGATCGAGGCGCATGAGGCCGAGATCGCGGGCTGGCGCGCCCACAAGGCGGAAACGGGTTACCTCTTGTCCGTGGTGCGCCCGGTATGAGCCTTCAGGCCTGCGCCGATCTCGTCGCCCGCGGCGACCCCGACCGGTTCCGCGCCACGATGGCTGCCCCCGTCGCGGCGCGCCGCGTGCTCTTCCCGCTCTACGCCTTCAACATCGAGGTCAGCCGCGCCCCCTGGGTGACGGAGGAGCCGCTCATAGCCGAGATGCGTCTGCAGTTCTGGCGCGACGTGGTGGAGGAACTGGCCGCGGGCAAACCGCCGCGTGCACATGAGGTGGCTTTGCCCTTGGCCGAGGCGATCCCGGCGGATATCGCGGGCGCGCTCGATGCGCTCGTCGCGGCCCGCCGGTGGGACATCTACAAGGACCCGTTCGAGGACCGCGCGGCGTTCGACGCCTATATCGCCGACACCTCGGGGCGGCTTGTCGTGGTCGCGGGCCGGGCGCTCGGCGCGCCGGAAGGGGCGGAGGAGGTGCTGGCCGATGCGGGCTGGGCCATGGGTCTGGCCAGCTTCCTGCGCGCCATCCCGGCGCTCGAGGCGGCAGGCCGTGTGCCGCTGGTCAAGGGCACGCCTGAGGCTGTCGCGGCGCTGGCGGGCGATGGGCTGGCGCGGCTGACGCGGGCA
>CBFIFZ010000168.1:0-6460 GCA_965661995.1 Roseicyclus sp. | reverse complement strand
GGCCCTGTTGGCCTTGGCCGACGAGATGCGCGAGGTGCGCACGATCTGCCATTGCGGGCGCAAGGCGACGATGGTGATCCGGGTGGATGCCGAGGGCCGTGCCCTTACCGAAGGGGCGCAGGTCGAGGTGGGCGGCAATGATCGCTACGTGAGCCTTTGCCGTGTGCATTTCCGCGAGGCGACCGGCGACCGGCCCGCTGGCTGAGGGTGTTTCGCCGCGCTTCGCGCGGGGCCCCCCGCCGGGGGGTTCCACCCCCCGGACCCCCCGGGCATATTTCTGGAAAGATGAAGGGGACCGGTCAGACCGTGTTCGCTGGGGTACGCCCCTCGGCGAAGGCGATGCAGTTCTCCAGCGCCATCCGCCCCATCGCCTCGCGCACCTCGAGTGCCGCAGTGCCCAGGTGCGGCAGGAGGGTGACGTTCTCCATGTCGACCAGGGCCTGCGGCACCTGCGGTTCGAACTCGTAGACATCCAGGCCCGCGCCCGCGATCTCGCCCACTTGGAGGGCGGCGATCAGCGCCGCCTCGTCGACCACGTCGCCGCGCGAGATGTTCACGAAGATCGCGTGGCGCTGCATCGCCGCGAATTCCGCCGCGCCCATCAGGTGATGGGTCTCGGCCCCGCCGGGCGTGGCGAGCACGACGATATCGGCGGCGGCCAGCGCCGCGGGGAGGTCCATCTGCTCGGCTGGGAAGTCGACGGTCTTGGCCGAACGGTTGGCATAGACGATGCGGCAGCCGAAACCGAAATGGCAGCGCCGCGCGATGGCCTGTCCGATCCGGCCCATGCCGATAACGCAGACGGTCTTGCCCGTGACATGCAGGCCCAGCATCTGCGTCGGGTGCCAGCCCGTCCAATCGCCTGCGCGCACCATGCGCTCGCCTTCGCCCGCGCGGCGCGCTGTCATCAGGATCAGCGTCAGCGCGATATCGGCGGTCGCGTCGGTCACGGCACCGGGCGTGTTGGTCACCTCCAGCCCCGCGGCGCGGGCGGCCTCCACGTCGATGTGATTGTAGCCAACTCCGAAATTGGCGAGCAGCTTCGCCCGCGGCGCGGGCACCTCGGCGAAGGCCGCCGCGCGGAAGGCGTCGCCGAGCGTGGGCAGGATCACGTCATGCTCGCGCAGCGCGGCGACGCATTCGGTGTGGTCCATCGGTGTGGTGACCGTGCGGCAGGTCACCTCGAAGACCTGCGCGGCCGCCTCCATCACGGCGTCCGGCAGGCGGCGGGATACGAGCAGCTTCAGCACATCTTCTCTCCGTTCGGGATCTCGCGGTCAGGGCCGATCAGCACGACGGCGCCCTCCGCATCATGCAGGCCGAGGACCAGCGCCTCGGACATGAAGGGGCCGATCTGGCGCGGCGGGAAGTTCACCACGCCCATGACCTGCCGCCCGACGAGCGCCTCGGGTGCATAATGCGCGGTGATCTGGGCCGAGCTTTTCTTGACCCCCACCTCGGGGCCGTAATCGACCCAGAGCTTGATCGCGGGCTTTCGCGCCTCGGGGAAGGGCTCGGCGCGGGTCACGGTGCCCACGCGTATGTCGACCTTGAGGAACTCGTCGAAGCCGATCGTCCCGCTCATCCCCTGAGCTCCCGGCTGCGGTCGGTGGCGGCCTTGACGGTCGCGCGCATCAGGGGCCCGAGGCCCGCCGCTTCGTCCATCAGCACCCCGAGGCCCGCCTGCGTCGTCCCATTGGGGGAGGTCACGTTGATGCGCAGCTTTTCGGGTGTCTCCTTGGCCATTTCAGCCAGTGCGCCCGCGCCAGCGACGGTGGCCTTGGCCAGCTGCATCGCCATATCGCGCGGCAGGCCCTCGGCCTCGCCCGCCGCGGCGAGCGCGTCGATCATGTAGAAGACATAGGCCGGCCCCGAGCCCGAGACGCCGGTGACCGCGTCGATCTGGTCCTCGCTCTCGAGCCTCACAACCTGCCCGATGGCGCTGAGCAGCCCCTCGGCCAAGTCGAGATCGCCCGCATCGGCGGCGTCATTGCCGACGATCGCGGTGATCCCCTTGCCCACGGCGGCCGGCGTGTTGGGCATCGAGCGCACGACCCGCGTGCCGGGGCCGAAGGCCGCCTCGAACCCCGCGATGGGCGTTCCCGCCGCGACCGACAGAACCAGCGTGCTGCCCCCGCCGAAGCCCGCCACCTGCGGCAGGGCCGCGTCCATCATCTGGGGTTTGACGGCGACCATCAGCACCGCGGGATCGGCAGGCAGGGGGCCGTTCACCGACACGCCCTGCGCCCGCAGCCAGTCCGAGGGGTGCGGGTCGATCACGTGGACGGCCGAGGGCGCAAGCCCACCCTTCAGCCATCCGGCCAGCATGGCTGATCCCATCTTGCCACAGCCCAGCATGACCAGGCCGCGGCGCGAAATCTCGTCGAAGTTCATTGCGTCCCCCGTGCGTTTCGGGGGCCGAGACTAGGCGCGGCCGTAGCTCTCCGCAATGGCGACCTGCAGCGCTTCCGATGGGCTGCGCCCGCCCCAGCAGGCAAGCTGGAAGGCCGGGTAGTAGCGTTCGGAGGCCAGCACCGCGGTTTCCACCATGCAGGCGATCTGGTCGGCGCTGGCCAGCTGCTCGCCCGCCAGAACGAGGCCGTAGCGGTAGACCATCAGCTTCTGCGCGGGCCAGTAGGTGAAGGCCCCGGCCCAGCAGCGGTCGTTCGTGAGGTTGAGCGTCTCGTAAAGCACCGGCAGCGTCTCGGCGGGCGGCTCCATGTCGAAGGTGCAGATCATCCGCAGCGTCTCGTCATAGGCCGACCAGGCGAGCGTCACGGAATAGGTCCGCCACTGGCCCTCGATGGCCATGGCGATCTGGTCATCGGCGATACGGTCGAAATCCCACTCGTGATGGGAGGCCAGCGTCTCCACGATATCGATGGGATGCAGGTCTTCGATGTCCAGATACTGCTCGGAATGCGACATTGCCCAGGCCTCATGTTTGGCAGCCTTGCGGGCCTTGGGTCACTATCCAAGACGCCCGCTAATGGCTGGGTGTCTTTCAATTGGGTGGGGGCGGGCTGCCCCTCACCTACGAAATATGGTGCGGCGGTTGGGGCGATCTGTAAAGAAGTATTTTTGTGACTGGAAGGCAGGGCGCCGCCAGAAAACGGGGTATCCACAATATATCGTGGGTTGGGGATTATTCCGCCGCTAGGGCCGGGCGCAGCCCGAGGCGCTGTTCCAGGTCGATGCGCTGGCCGGGCGTCAGCCCCGCGGCGGGCACCTCGATGAAGGGGATGCCCGCGGCATGGCAGGCGATCCGCTTGGCCTGGTCGCGGTCATGGGCGTTGCCGCGGTAGTGGCCGTCGCCCTGGTAGTCGAGGACGGCCATGGGGTTCCCGTAACGGTCGATGATGAGGAAATCGGCGCGTTTGCGCATGAGCGCGTGTTCCGCCACTTTCCGTGTCTCCTCGAGGTCCTGGCGCGAGGTCGCTTCGAGGAAAGCGCCATAGGAGACCTGTGCGAACAGCCGATGCCCGTTCGGGGCGCGTTTCACGAGGGCCTCCAACTCGCAGAGCAAACCATACTCTGGTTTGTTGAGAAGCCGCTTGCGACGCCAAGCGATCTTCTGGGCGTGGTCGTGCCCGGGGGATTTGTAGTTGGCGAGTTCGGCGGAGAGGCGTTCGGCCTCCGCTTCGGCTTCCTGTCGTTTCTCCTTGTGGGTTGTCGCCAGGGCCCCAAAAAACAGCATCGTCAAAATCATCATGCCGCCGAACAGCCAAGGCATGCCAAGAACAACGACACTCAAGAAACCGGCCATCACGCACTCCATCAAACCAATGACAGAGACGATGCCGCCCGCTTCGGGCAGGATTGTGAACGCAGCCCGGCAAATCCGGGGCCGCGCCCCTTTAGAGCGCGCGCCAGCCGATGTCCCGCCGGTAGACCCCGCCCGGCCAGTCCACGCCCTCGACCATACCATAGGCGCGGTCGCGCGCCTCCTGCAGGGTCGCGCCTCGGGCCGTGACGTTCAGCACGCGCCCGCCATTGGCCACCACCGCACCGTCCCGCACCGCGGTGCCCGCGTGGAACACCATGTGATGCGAATCCTCCGGCAGGCCGTCGAGCCCGCCGATCACCTCGCCCTTGCCGTAGCTGCCCGGATAGCCCTTCGCCGCCATGACCACGGTCATCGCGTGATCCTCGGCCCAGGTCACGGCCATATCGGCCAGCCGCCCCTCGGCACAGCCCAGCATCAGGTCCAGCGCCTGCCCCCCCAGCCGCATCATCAGGACCTGGCACTCCGGGTCGCCGAACCGGACGTTGTATTCCACCAGCCGCGGCTGGCCCCCCTCGATCATCAGCCCGGCATAGAGCACCCCGCGATAGGGCGTGCCCCGCCGCGCCATCTCGGCCACGGTCGGCTCGATGATCGCGGACAGCGCGCGCGCGGCCACCTCCTCCGTCAGCACCGGTGCGGGCGAATAGGCCCCCATGCCCCCGGTGTTCGGCCCGGTGTCGCCCTCGCCGATGCGCTTGTGATCCTGCGCGGTGCCGATGGGCAGCACCCTCTCGCCGTCCGACAGGACGAAGAACGACGCCTCCTCGCCCGTCATGAACTCCTCGATCACCACCTCGGCGCCAGCCGCGCCGAAGGCGCCGCCGAACATCTCGTCGATGGCGCCCTGCGCCTCGGCCACGGTCTCGGCCACGACAACGCCCTTGCCCGCGGCAAGGCCGTCGGCCTTGACGACAATGGGCGCGCCCTTTGCCGCCACGTACGCCTTCGCCGAGGCCGCGTCGGTGAACCGCGCCCAGGCGGCGGTCGGTGCGCCGCAGGCGTCGCAGACCTCCTTGGTGAAGCCCTTGGAGGCCTCGAGCCGCGCCGCCGCGGCCGAGGGCCCGAAGACGAGGATGCCCGCCTCGGCCAGTGCATCCGCCACGCCCGCCGCCAGCGGGGCCTCGGGGCCGATGATGACGAAGTCGATGCTTTCCTCGACCGCGAAACCCACGACCGCTTCGCCATCCTCGATGTCGAGCGCCGCGCATTCCGCGATCATGTCGATCCCGGCATTGCCCG
The DNA here is from genome assembly GCA_965661995.1 of Roseicyclus sp. Taxonomy (GTDB): domain Bacteria; phylum Pseudomonadota; class Alphaproteobacteria; order Rhodobacterales; family Rhodobacteraceae; genus Roseicyclus. The sequence continues at coordinate 1,434 of CBFIFZ010000168.1, read as the reverse complement.
GCGCCACGATCAACCGGTCGCATTTCGGGTTCTGCAGCACCGCCCAGGCCAGCGCATGCTCGCGCCCGCCGCCACCGAGTATCAGGATGTTCACCTTCGCCGCCCCTCTTGCTAGTCTCGCCCTGCATTACAAACCGGCAGGGGCGGGCACAACATGACACGACCGGACCTTTGGTCACGCTGGACCGTCTTCACCTGGGCCGAGCATGGCTCTGCCCCCGCGGCGCTCGCCGCCTTCCTCGCCGCAATCGTGGCCCTTGCCGCCATGGCCGCCCTGCATGCCACGGGCATTCTCGCTGTGCCGCGGCTGATCTACCTCATCCTCGGGGTGGTCGCGCTTTATACCGCCTGGGACGCGTGGCGCGAGACCCGCAAGCCCAAGGGCGATTGACCGCATGGATGACCTGATCGAGGACGCCGCCCCGGGCAACGCCCCGGAATTCACCGTCTCGGAAATCTCGGGCGCGGTGAAACGCACCATCGAAAGCGGCTTTTCCCATGTCCGCGTGCGCGGCGAGGTCGGGCGGCTATCGCGTCCTCGCTCGGGCCATGTCTACCTCGACCTCAAGGACGACCGCAGCGTGCTCGCCTCGGTGATCTGGAAGGGCGTCGCCGGTCGCCTCGCACATCCGCCCGAGGAAGGGATGGAAGTGATCGCCACGGGCCGGCTCACGACCTTCCCCGGCCAGTCGAAATACCAGCTGGTGATTGAGGACCTCCGCCCCGCGGGGGCGGGTGCGCTGATGGCGATGCTGGAGAAACGCCGCGCCGCGCTCGCCGCCGAGGGGCTCTTCGACGAGGGGCGCAAGCAGCCGCTCCCCTTCCTGCCGCAGGTGATCGGCGTCGTCACCTCGCCCTCGGGCGCGGTGATCCGCGACATCCTCCACCGGTTGCGCGACCGCTTCCCGCGGCATGTGCTGATCTGGCCCGTGGCCGTGCAGGGCGAGAAATGCGCCCCCGAGGTCGCCCGCGCCATCCGCGGCTTCAACGCGCTGCCCGAGGCGGGCGGCCCTGTGCCGCGCCCCGACCTGATAATCGTCGCCCGCGGCGGCGGCAGCTTTGAGGATCTCTGGGGCTTCAACGAAGAGGCCGTCGTCCGCGCCGCCGCCGAGAGTGTCATCCCGCTGATCTCCGCCGTGGGCCACGAGACCGATACCACGCTGATCGATTTCGCCTCCGACTGGCGCGCGCCCACGCCCACGGCGGCCGCCGAACGTGCGGTGCCGGTGCGCCTCGACCTGCTGTCCTGGGTGCGCCAGCAAGACGGCATCCTCTCCCGCGCGATGACGCAGGCGCTGGCCAACCGCCGCCAGCGTCTGGCCGACCTCTCGCGCTCCCTGCCGCGGCCCGAGGCGCTGCTCGACGGCGCGCGCCAGCGGCTCGACCTCGCGTCCTCCGGCCTCGCGCCCGCGCTCCGCCACCGCACCGCGTTGG
>CBFIFZ010000167.1:0-6473 GCA_965661995.1 Roseicyclus sp. | reverse complement strand
TGGCGAAGAAACGCCTCGCGCTTGGCCGGACCGCCGCCCGCCTCGGCCCGCAGACGCTCCACGCCTTCACCCGGCAGGGCCGCCGCGACCTCGACGGGCTCACCCGCCGCCTCGACCCCGCCCGCCAGTCCCGCCGCCTGGTTGAGGGGCGGGCCCGCCTCGACGATCTCGCGGCCCGTCTCGCGCGCAGCACCGAGACCGCGCTTGCCACTCGCCGCGACCGGCTGACAAACCTCGCGCGCCTCCACCAGACGCTGGGCTATACCGAAACGCTCGCCCGCGGCTACGCGGTGGTGCGCGTAGGCGACACCCCTGTCACGACGAAAACCGCGGCTGAGACCCACGCCGCCCTCGAGATCGAGTTCGCCGACGGCCGCCTGGGCGTCACACCCACCGGCGCCACTCCGAAACCGGCCCCGAAACGCGCGGCTTCGAAACCCGACAAACCGGATCAGGGCAGCCTCTTCTGACCCTTCTCCGTTTTCCAAGTATCCCGGGGGAGTCCCGCAGGGACGGGGGCAGAGCCCCCCTCTTCGGAAGCACCGACAACACCCCACACACGGCCAATCAAGCGTCCCAACCGCACCGCGTAGCGGTGCCACCGCGGTCGTGGACGCAGGCCGTAGGCCGAGCCACGCCGCAAGCTCCCGCTCAGATCACGAAGCGCAGCCGCCGGTTCAGGGGCAGATCGCGGACACGTTCGCCGGTCAGGTCGTAGATCGCATTGGCCAGCGCCGGGGCGGCGGGCGGCGTAGATGGCTCGCCCACGCCGCCGATATGGCCCTGCGTCTCGAGGATACGCACCTCGACCGACGGCATCTGCCCCATGCGCAGCGCGTCGTAGTCGGTATAGTTCCACTGCTCGACCTCGCCGCCCGCGAAACTGATCTCCTCCATCATCGCCGCCGAGAGGCCGAAGACGAGGCCCCCCACCATCTGCGCCTCGATGATCGACGGATCGAGCGCGGTGCCCACGTCGCAGGCGATCCAGGCCCGCGTCAGCGCGATCTCGCCGCTTCGGTCGGCCACTTCGACCACCACGGCCACGGGCGTGTGGAAGGAATGGGTCATCGCCACGCCCATCCCGGTGCCCTCGGCCCGCGGCGCGGACCAGCCCGACATCTCGGCCACGGCCTCGAGCACGCCCGCCGTCGGCGCATGTTCGTTGCGCGCCAGTTCCAGCCGGAACCCCAGCGGATCACGACGACCCGAGATGGCCATCTCGTCGATGAAGCTTTCCATGAAGAAGCCGTTGAATGAGTTGCCGACCGAGCGCCAGAACCCGATGGGAACCTCCAGCTCGGCCAAATGCCCGGTCACCCGGTAGTTCGGGATCGCGTAGGGCTGGTTGAACATCCCCTCCACATGCCCCTTGTCGGGGCCGGGGGGCGCGTTGCCGGTCAGCCGCGCCATCGAGGCCCGCGTGACCGAGGGGGCGGCGACCCGCCCCTCTAGCGCATGGGCGAAGCCGTTGCGGATCACGCCACGCATCCGCGCCGCCGCTGCGGGGCGGTAAAAATCATGGCGCATGTCCTCTTCGCGGGACCATGTCACCTGCACCGGCGTGCCCGCCATGGCCTGCGCCACCCGCGCGGCCAGCACGACGAAGTCGTTTTCCCCCCGCCGGCCGAACCCGCCGCCGAGATAGGTGACATGGCAGGCGACCTGCCCGGCCTCCAGCCCGACCGCGCGGGCTGCGGCCTCTTCGGCAAAGCCGGGCGCCTGGCTGCCGGTCCAGATCTCCAGCCGGTCGCCGGTGAAATGGGCCGCGGCGCTCATCGGTTCCATCGTGGCATGCGCGAGCCAGGGCACGGTATACTCCGCCTCGATCACCCGGTCCGCGGGCTGGATTTCCATCCGCTCCACGTCGCCCTCGTCGCGCAGCATCGAGTTCGCCTCGCCGTCCAGAGCCGCGCGGATCACCTCCATCAGCGCCTGGGACGTCTCGGGGTAGGGGGCAGGCCCCCAGTCTATCTCCACCGCATCGGCGGCGCGCATGGCGAGCCAGGTGTTCGTCGCCACAACGGCGATGCCGGTGCCGAGGTCGATCACCCGCTCGACCCCCGGCATGGCCTCGGCCTCGCTCGCATCGTAGGAGATCATCTCGCCCCCCAGCCGCGGGTTCATCCGCACCGTGGCGAAGCGCATCCCCGGCAGGCGCTTGTCGATGCCGAACTCGGCCCGTCCGGTCACCTTCTCCACCATGTCGAGCCGCGGCATCGAACGCCCGAGATATTTCCATTCCGACGCGGGCCGCAAGGCCACGCGGCGCGGCGGGTCGATCGCTGCGGCCTCCTCGGCCAGCTCGGCATAGGTCAACTCCACACCGCCCGGCGCGATCACGCGCCCGTTCTCGGTCGACAGAGCCTCCACCGGCAGGTTGAGCCGATCCGCGGCGGTCTGTTTTAGCACCTCGCGCGCGGTCGCGCCGGCCTGCCGCAGCTTCTCGTAGGCGTCGAGCGTCGAGGTCGAGCCGCCCGTCAGCTGCAACCCGATCATCTTGGGCAGGACCGACATCGCCTCCACCATCATCTCCTGCCACGCCGTCCGGTCGTAATCGGTGGAGGGCAGGGCATGGCTCATCAGCCCGGCATTGTAATAGGCCTGCGCGGCGGGGCCGTGGATGACGCGCACGTCCTGCCATGCGACGTCCAGCTCCTCGGCCAGCAGCGCGGGGAGCGTGGTGTAGACGCCCTGTCCCATCTCGGCGCGGGCGGCGACCAGCGTCACGCCCTGCTGGTCGATGATGATCCAGGGGTTCAACGCGACCTCGCCTTCGCCCGCCTGCAGCGGGTTCGGCAATTCGCGGCGGTATTGCCAGACGCCGAAGGCGACGCCCCCCGCGACGGCGGCCGAACCGACAAGGAAGGTGCGGCGTGCGATCTTGCCCCAGTTCGCCATGGCTCAACCCTCCTGCAGTGCGCGGGCCGCGTCGTGGATCGCGGCGCGGATGCGTGGATAGGTGCCGCAGCGGCAGAGGTTGCCGGACATGGCCGCGTCGATATCCGCATCCGTGGGCTCGGGCGTCTGCGCCAGAAGGCTTGCCGCCTGCATGATCTGGCCCGACTGGCAGTAGCCGCATTGCGCGACCTGGTGCTCGACCCAGGCCGCCTGTAGCGCGTGCAACATGTCGGGGCGGCCCAGCCCCTCGATCGTGGTGATCTCGCCCCAGACATCGGCCAGCGCCACCTGGCATGAGCGCACCGCCTCGCCGTCGATCTGCACCGTGCAGGCCCCGCAGGCGGCGACACCGCAGCCGTATTTCGTGCCGGTCAGCCCGATCTCGTCGCGCAATACCCACAGGAGGGGGACATCCTCGGGCAAGTCGACCCGGTGCTGGGTCCCGTTGACGGTCAGGGTGGTTGCCATCGGCGATCCTCCGATTCTGTCAGTCTGACAAAATTAGGCGATTCTGTCAGTTCGTGCAATTGACAAAATGGACGGAAATTGTCACAAGCTGGACATGAACTCTGTGCCGCTGCCTCAGACACTGTCCGAGCGCATCCTTGCGCTGGCCCCCGAACGCTCGCACGGAGTGCTGGTGGCCGCCTACGAGACCTTCCTCCAGTTCGGCGTCCGCCGCGCCTCGATGCAGGATATCGCCGACAAGGCCGGCATCAGCCGCGCGGCCCTCTACCTGCATTACAGGAACAAGACCGACATCTTCCGCGCCCTCATGGCGCATTACTACGAGGCCGCCGCCGGCCTCGTGGCCGAGGTTCTGGCCTGCGAGCAGACACCGACCGATGCGTTGCGCGCCGCCTTTGCCGCGCAGACCGGCGATGCCGCGGTCGAGATGATGGCCTCGCCCCATGCCGAGGAGCTCTTGTCGCTCAAGCAATCCGCCGCGCGCGACGTGATCGTCGCGGGCCATGACCGGCTGGCCGATGTCTACGCCACCTGGATGCAGGCGGGCGTGGCCGCGGGCCGCATCTCGATGACGGGGGCGGGACCGGACCCGCATGTCACGGCGCAGGCGATGCTCGCCGCGCTCGACGGGCTGAAGCCGCTCGGGGTCGACCCGCAAGGCTATGCCGCCGCGCGGGACCGCCTCGCGGTTCTCTTCGGGCGCGCGCTGACGCCGGACCGGCCCTAGTGGGTCGTCGTGCCCGACCAGACGTTCAGCACGACAACCCCAGCCACGATCAGCCCGATGCCCAGGATCGCCGGCCCGTCCAGCTTTTGTCCGTAGACCAGCCAGCCGATCAGCGTCACGGCGGCCACGCCCACCCCGGCCCAGATCGCGTAGGTCACGCCAAGCGGGATCGTGCGCAGCACCAGCGCGAGGAAGTAGAAGGCGATGGCATAGCCGATCACGACGATCACCGCGGGGCCTGCCCGCGTGAACCCGTCCGAGGCTTTCAGCGCGGTGGTGCCGATCACCTCACCGGCGATGGCGACGATCAGGTAGAGCCAGGGCATGGATGCCTCCCGCAAAAGGAACACCCCCCGGCTGTGGCGGGCCGGGGGGTATTTGGCAAGGCCGTCGGGTTGCGGCGCGTCAGCGCCCCCGGATGCGCGGGTCGAGTGCGTCACGCAGACCGTCGCCGATGTAGTTCACCGCCAGCACGGTGAGCGAGATCATCATGCCGGGCCAGATCACCCGCTCGGGGTGCTGCTGAAGGAAGTCGGTCGCGTCGAACAGGAGCTTGCCCCAGGTCGGGAAATCCGACGGGAAGCCAAGGCCGAGGAAGGACAGCGCGCTCTCGGTGATGATCGCGTTGGCGATGCCCAGCGTGGCCGAGACCATGATCGGCGACATTACGTTGGGCAACAGGTGCCGCGTGATCATCCGGTGGCTCGGCGTACCGATAGAGCGCGCGGCCAGCACGAATTCGCGTTCCTTGATCGCCAGCACGTCGCCGCGCACCACACGGGCCGTCTGCATCCACGAGGTCGCGCCGATCACCACCACGATCAGGATGAAGATGCCCCCCTCGGGCCCGAAGGCCGCGCGCAGCTGGTCGCGGAAGAGCATGATGATGACCAACAGAAGCGGCAGGAGCGGCATGGCGAGGAACAGGTCCGTCAGCCGCATCAGCGGGCCGTCGAGCTTCTTGAAATAGCCCGCGATCACACCGATCAGCGTGCCGAGGAACAGCGCCAGCAACATCGCCACCATGCCCACGGCGATGGAAATCTGCCCGCCCGCCATCATGCGGGCCATGGTGTCCCGGCCCAGCTGGTCGGTGCCCATCGGATGCGCCCATGTCGGGTCCGAGTTGCGCGGCCCGGCAAAAGGCTGTTGCGGGTCGATCGTCCAGACGAGCGGGCCGATGGTGACGAAGAGGATCGCGAAGATGAAGAAGCCCAGCCCGAAAAGCGCACCCTTGTGCGTCTTGAACTGGTCCCACACGTCCCACCACTGGTTGCGGGGCGCGCGGTAGCTTTCGAACTCCATCACAGGGGCGGCACCCGCGGGCGTCGCGCCGGCCGTCTGCAGCGGCTGGTTCGGGCGGTCGGCGTTGTCAGTCATAGCGGATCCTCGGGTCGAGCACGCCGTAAAGCACGTCGGCGATGAGGTTGAACATGACGATCAGCACCGCGAAGATCACGCTCACGGTCTGTACCACGGGCACGTCGCCGCCCTGGATCGCGATGATCAGCAATTGGCCGATCCCGTTCACCTTGAATACCTGCTCGGTGATGATGGCGCCGCCGAAGACGGCGGGGATGTTCAGTGCGATCACGGTGATGACCGGGATCATCGAGTTTCGCAGCACGTGCACCAGCACGACGACCTGTTCGCCAAGCCCCTTGGCGCGCGCGGTGCGCACGTAATCCTGGTTCAGGTTGTCGAGCATCGAGGCGCGCATGTAGCGGCTGATCTGGCTCGCGTTATACAGGCCCAGCACCATCACCGGCATGATGATCTGCTTCACCTGCACGACGAAGCTGTCCCAGTCCGTCACCTCGTGCGTGGTGTCGTACACGCTCGGGAACCAGCCGAGATGGACGGCGAAGATCACGATGAAAAGGACACCGGTGAAGAAGGTGGGCACCGAGAAGCCGACCATCGAGATGAAGGTGCCGACCTGGTCGAAGACCGAGTATTGCTTGTAGGCCGAGATGATGCCCAGCGGCAGGGCGATCAGGATGCCGACGATGTAGGAGGTCCCCACGACCCACAGCGTCTGGGGCATGCGCTGGACGATCAGGTCCATCACCGGGCTGCGCGTCTGGTAGGAGATGATCCGCGCGCCGTCGTCGGGGGCGACGTTCCAGCCCGTCCAGCCCTCGATCAGGTGCAGGGGCTCGTCCCAGACCATCAGCTTCAGCCATTTGAAGTACTGGATGAGCACCGGGTCGTTCACGCCAAGGCTTTCACGGATCTGCTCGCGCACCTCCGGCGGGATCGTCAGCGGAAGGCCCGCCGTCGGGTCGGACGGCGAAAGCTTCACGATCAGGAAGATGATGAAACTGATGAACAGAAGCGTCGGGATCGCAAGGATCAGGCGACGGATCGTGTAGGT
>CBFIFZ010000166.1:0-6562 GCA_965661995.1 Roseicyclus sp. | reverse complement strand
TAGGTGCCGGCCCAACCGGCGGCCAGCTCGAAAGCCAGCGGATCGCGGTCGATGCCGATCACGACATCCGCCCCCGCGTCAAGCAAGCCACGGGCGTAGCCACCAGCGCCGAAGGTTCCATCGACCCAGGTGCCAGCGACCGGCGCCACCGCCGCCAGCAAGGGGCGCAGAAGGACGGGAACGTGCGGGGCCGCGCCCGTCATTCCAGGTCGTCGTCGGACGGCGGATCGTCCGGAAGGAGAGAAAGCGCATCGAAATGCTCATCGCCCTGTCCCAGTTCGTCAAGAAGCGCGGCGAAGGCGGCGGCCTGTGCATCCGCCTGTGCCGGGCTGAGGATGTGAAACTTCTCGCCATGCCCTTCGAAGATGGCCTCCTCCGAAATGCCGATCTTGTCCCGCAACTCCTGGCTGAGGACGAGGCGCCCGGTATCGTCCAGCGTGAAGGTGTCGGACATGGACTTGTAGAAATAGACCATGGTGCGCTGGGCATCGGTGCCCTGCTTCATCATGGAGATCTTCTTCATCAGCCGCGCGTAGCTGTCGGAAGACCAGCATTCGAGGTGCTTCTTGCGCGGATCGCCGAAGGTGATGTGCATCTTCAGCGGCTCGCCGGGCGTGTAGGCGCGATCGCAGTTCTGCAAGACACGACGGAACTTGGCCGGGATCGAGACCCGGCCCTTTCCATCCACCTTGTTCCGGCTGATGCCGGTGAACTCACGTTCCACGGGCTTTGCCCTTTTTCTGCCTCAATCGCGCCGTAATTCGGGCGCCGGGAACGGAAACGGCGGTTTGAGCAAGCTGCCACTGCTCAAACCGCCGCCCTCGTCCCATTGCTGGGTGTCCGACTACGCAGGCCACCTGGGGGGATGTCTGCTCGCTTGCGCGCCGGATCTCTTTTTTCTGGCGTTAGAGATGCCTGTATGAACCTGCCGTTTTTTATTTTTGGTTCAGGCCTTTGCGGCCCGTCGTTGATCTCGTTTGCCAATGACCAATTGATGCCATGGGAGGGCGTACCATGCAAACCCTTTTTTCTCCATGCATGCCCAAGATATGGGATCGGATGAGGGTCAAAAACAGCATATAGGGGCCGATCAGGGTCAACTGAACGCCATTTGTTGTGTCTGAAATGGAAACAGTGTCTATATCTAGTGAAGCTCGCCGATATGGGACGAGCCTCCACCACATGGAGATTTTTTGGGAAACGGCCGGGTTTTTTCCGCGTGAACGGCCGCAATCAGCCGGGTCAGGCGCGAATCACCCTCGCGTGATCGCCGGGATCAGACGATCCCGCCGTCGATGAATCGCCGCGCGAGCGCGCGGTAGGCGCCCGACATCGGCCCCTCGCCCGCCGCGATGGGCGTGCCCGCATCGCCTGCAAGCCGCGTGTCGAGGTCGATGGGCAACGACCCGAGGAAGGGCAGGCCGAGCTTCTCGGCCTCGGCCTTCACGCCGCCCTCGCCGAAGATATGCGCCTCGTGCCCGCAGTTGGGGCAATGGTAGACGCCCATGTTCTCGATCAGGCCCAGAACCGGCGTCTTGAGCAGTTCGAACATGTTGAGCGCCTTGCGCGCGTCCAGCAGCGCCACGTCCTGCGGGGTCGAGACGACGATCGCCCCCGTCACCTCGGACTTCTGGCACAGCGTCATCGCCACGTCGCCCGTGCCGGGCGGCAGGTCCACCAGCAAAACATCCAGCTCGCCCCATTCCACCTGTGTCAGCATCTGCTGCAGCGCGCCCATCAGCATGGGGCCGCGCCAGACCACGGCCTTTTCCTCGGGGAGCATGAAGCCGATGGACATGAGCGTGACGCCATGGCCGTGCAGCGGGATGATCGTCTTGCCGTCGGGCGACGACGGGCGCTTGTTCACGCCCATCATGCGCGGCTGGCTCGGCCCGTAGATATCCGCATCAAGCAGGCCCACGCGCTTGCCTTCCTTCGCCAGTGCGACGGCGAGGTTCGAGGAGACGGTGGACTTGCCCACGCCCCCCTTGCCGGACCCGATGGCAATGATGCTTTTCACGCCCGCGGGGCGCATCGGCCCGGCCTGCGGCGTGGGATGCCCGCCGATCTTGAGGCTGGGCGGCTCACCCGCCGGGGCCGCGGGTTTCGGTGCGGTCTTGGCGGTAGGGCCGTGGGCCGTGAGGGCCACCTGGACGCTCTCGACGCCCGGAAGCTTGCCCACCAGCTGCTCGCAGGCCAGCCGCACCGGGCCCATCCGCTGCGCCGCCTCGGGGCTTTCGGCCTCGAGCACGAAGCTCACCTTACCGCCGTCCACGCGCAGCGCGCGGATCATGTCGCGGCTGACCACGTCACCCCCGTCGGGCAGGGTCAGGCCGCTCAGGGCGCTCAGGATGCTGTCGCGGGTCTGGCTCATGTCAGCGCCTCGGGATTGGTGTCTCTGTCACGCGTCGGGGCAGACATAGGGCGTCAGCGCCTCGCGCGCACCCCCAGAATGACCGCGCCCTGCACCGCGGCGCCGACCAACCCCGCCACAACCAGCGCGCCCGAGATGCCGAGCCACTCGCCAAGGACCCCGATCCCGAAGGCGCCGAGCGCCACGGTGCCGAAGCCCACCACGATCCAGAGGCTCATGACCCGCCCGCGGTAGCCGTCCGGCAGGTCCGACTGGATCGCCGCCTGCATCGAGACACCGACCCATGTGGCGCAGAACCCGGTCAGCGCGGTCGCGGCCAGCGCCACCGGCCAGGCGGGCGCAAGGCCCATCGCCACCACCGCGCCCTGCCCCGTCATCGCGGCCCAAAGAACGGCGGGCGGAATGCGCGCTCCGACCGCGCCGATGCCCGCAGCCTTGAGAAACGCCGCCCCGACCGCGCCGAACCCCGCCGCGGCGGTCAGCATGCCGAGGCCGGCCGCCCCGCGAGCAAAGGCGCCATCGGCCAGCACCGGCAGAACCTCGAGCGCGCCTCGCACCACTGTGGCGAAGATCAGCGTCAGAAGGAGCGCGAGCCGGACCAGCGGCGCGTCGATTGCGTAGCGCAACCCGTCGCGCAGGTCCGACAGGATCGAGGCGCGCTTGCGCGGAGGCAGGTCGCGGGGCTTGAGCTTTGGCAGGACCAGCAACATCGGGATGTAGCAGGCCACCGACACCCAGAGCGCCACCCCCGCGCCAGCGGTCGCGATGATCCAGCCCGCGACGACGGGGGCCACCAGCCGCGCGAGGTTGAAGTTGAGCGCCGTCACGCTGACCACATGCTGCACCTTGTCGGACGGCACCAGCCGCGGACCCAGCGACATGCGCACCGGGTGATGCGCAGACGAGATCACCCCGATCACCCCCGCCGCGGCCAGCAGCGCGCCCGGCCCCGTCCACGGCAAGGCCAGCGCCAGCGTCGCCAGCACCGAGGCCATCAGCCCATTCGTCGTGAAGGAGGCGCGGCGGATATCCACGCGATCGGCGATCACGCCGAAGATCGGCCCCAACACCAGCGCGGGCGCAAGGCTGAGCGCCGCCACCACGCCCACGAAAGCGGCCGAGCCCGTGCGCTCCCAGGCAAGCCAGCCCAACGTGACGCGCTGAACCCAGATCGCCTGCACCGCGAAGAAGATGCCGAGGAAGAAAAGCCGGAACTGGACGTCGCGAAACGCCCCGCCAGCAAGCCCGGATATGTCAAGAACAGGTTGACGCAACGTCACGCCCAGCCATGCAATTGCTGCAAAGCAGCATTGAGGCATCGTCCATTGTGCAATCGCAGCATTCGCTTATCTTCGGTTTCAACAAGGGGGGAACAAGAGCCAACCCCTTGCGGGTACAGATGTTAGCGCAATCCGGCGCAGGCCCGCACAGCAAAGAGAGAGTAACGAACGATGGCATACGTTTCGAGCAACCGCACCACCACGCTGGGCCTCGTCGACCGCCTGACCGAGATCCGCAAGGACCTGGCCGATGCATGGCGCGCCTACCGCGTCTATCGCCAGACGCTGACCGAATTGCAAGCGCTGTCGATGCGCGAACTGAACGACCTGGGCCTGAACCCTTCGATGCTGCGCTCCATCGCCTTCGAAGCGGCCTACGGCAAGCAGGGCTGAACCACAGCCCACACGACATGGCGCGGCGATCCTCCTCCTCCCTTCGGATCGCCCCGCTCGCGGGTCCATCTCCCTCCTCCCTAGGATGGGTCCGCCATTACCAGGGTCCGGCAACGGACCACACCGATCGGCTCCCCTCCTCCTCCCTTGGGGACCGTGACGACCGGCGGCGGGATCTCCTCCTCCCTTGATCCCGTCGCCGCCCCATTCCGCGAAGCACGCGCTTCGCAGCAAGATCGGCGCCTCCTCCTCCCTTGGCGCTGAACTCCGGCGGCGGTCCCTCCTCCTCCCTTGGGGCCGCCGCCACTCAATTCCGCGAAGCGCAGGCTTCGCACCGTGATCGGCGCCTTCCTCCTCCCTTTAGGCGCTGAGCTCCGGCGGCGGCCCCCTCCTCCTCCCTTGGGTGCCGCCGCCTTTTTCTTTTCGGGATGTTGGATTGATCAGGCGCGCTCGTCCTTGGGCGAGCCCATCACGACATATGTCGTGATCGTCGCCACCTGCGGCAGCGCGCCGAGGATGTCGGTATGGAACCGCTTGTAGGCGCGCAGGTCCGCGGCCTCGACACGCAGCAGGTATTCCACAGCGCCGGTGATGTTGTGACACTCCCGCACCTCGGGCGCGGCCTGCATCGCGCGCTCGAAGGCGAGTTGCGCGCGCTTGGTGTGTTCGCTGAGACCCACCGTGATGTAGGCCACGAAGCCCAGCCCCCGCGCCTCTGGCGGCAGAATCGCGCGGTAGCCCGCGATGACGCCCGCCGCCTCCAGCGCCTGCACCCGGCGCGAGGTCGCCGACGGGCTGAGCGACACGCGCTCGGCAAGGTCGAGGTTGGAGATCCGCCCCTCGGCCGCGAGGATACGCAATATCTGGCGATCTTTCTGATCAATATCCGTCATCTGTTGCGCAGATTGCCCAGATCCCGCACGGATTGCAATTTCATTGCGCCGGTCGCGGGTCATCCTGCCCGGCATGACGCCTGACCTGATCCTCGCCCTCGTGCTTTTCGCCTTCGCCTCGTCAATCACGCCGGGGCCGAACAACATCATGCTTCTGGCCTCGGGCGCGAATTTCGGCCTGCGCCGGACGGTGCCGCATATGCTGGGCATCGCCGTCGGCCATGCGGTGATGGTCAGCCTCGTGGGGCTCGGGCTGCTGGGCCTGTTCGAGGCGCTGCCGTGGCTCCGGGTGACGCTGATGGTGGCCTGCGCGGCCTACCTGCTATTCCTTGCCTGGAAGATCGCCAATGCTGCGCCGCCGGCCGACGCACCATCGGACGCGCGGCCCTTCAGCTTCCTTCAGGCCGCAGCCTTCCAATGGGTGAACCCCAAGGCCTGGTACATGGCGATCTATGCCCAGACCAATTTCGCCCCCGATGGCGCACATTGGGCGGGCGCGCTGGTGGTGGCGGGGATCTTTGCCATGACCAACCTGCCCTCGGTCACGGTCTGGGCCGCGGCCGGCACGCAGCTGCGCCGCTGGCTGGACGCGCCGGGGCGGCTGCGGATCTTCAACATCACGATGGCGCTGCTGCTTGTCGCCTCGCTCTGGCCGATGCTGGAGAGCCTGCGCGGCTGAGGCCTTCAGCACGCCATCCGTCAGGGCAGATCTTCGCCCGCCCCCGCCGGGGCGTCGAGCATCGGTCCGGTGGCGCGCCGCGCACGTTGCGAGACGAGGTCGATCACCTCGCACTCGGGGTTCATCGCACGAGCCACGGACAGGAGCGCGTATCCGCCGCCCCGCTGCGCCCCCATCGTGAAGCACAGGCGGTCATAGCATCCGCCGATCAGCATGAGGCGCGCCTGGGCCATGCTGCGGGCGACGTGCACCACGTCGGTCGCGCCGCCATAAAGCGCCATCCAGCCCCGTGCGCGCATCGGGTCCGGTTCCAGAACGAGCGTCTTCATCGGGCGTCCTCCCCGCCTGAGTGATACCGCGTCTGTTCGTGCTGCCTTCCCTCGATCGCCGCCCGTCAGAACGGCACATCCCCCGCCGCGCCAGCTGCGACGAGGAACCTCCCCACCACATGTTTCGTGCCGGCCTTGTCGAAATCAATCCCGAGCTTGTCGCCCTCGACCGAAATCACGGCACCATAGCCGAATTTCTGGTGAAAAACCCGGTCGCCGATGGAAAAGGCGCTTTCAGCCTCGGCGTCGATCGTCATGTGTCGCGCCTCGGAGGGCTGGCGCAGGCCGGGTTTCGCCTGATTCGCCTGCAGCCGCCGCCATCCGGGGGAGTTGTAGACATCCGCCCGGCTCGCCGCCGCGTGCAGGTCGGAGCCGCCCATCATGCCCGCAACGGGGCTGGCGCTGGCGCCCATGTTCTGATGCCCGTGCAGGCCCGAGGGCGTAAGCACCTCGACATGATCCTCGGGCAGTTCGTCGATGAAGCGCGAGGGCATCTGGCTTTGCCATTGCCCATAGACGCGGCGGTTGCCCGCGAAGGAGATCGTGCAGACCTCCTCGGCGCGGGTGATGCCGACGTAGGCCAGCCGCCGCTCCTCCTCGAGGCCCTTCATCCC
>CBFIFZ010000165.1:0-6582 GCA_965661995.1 Roseicyclus sp. | reverse complement strand
GCCGCGCGCAGGCGCCAACCCCTGTTCCTCGGCGCTGACGCGCGCGATCCCGCGCCGGCCGGGCTCGGCCGCTGGCGGATCGGCGGTCATGGCCGCTGTGGGCAACGGCTCGGGCTCGGGCCGCGACAATGCGCTGGTGGCCGAGGCACTGCGCGGCAATGTGCCGGGCTACCTGCGCGACCTTCAGCCGGTGCGCTTCACCGGCATGGTCGGCGGCCGCCAGACCGAGATCACCATCTGCGTGACGCCCGACTACCTTGCCATCGGCTCGGACGCCGATCACGTGCGGGTGCCGCTCGGCCTGCCCGCGGCGCTGCGGGTGGCCGATGCCTTCGACATGATGCTGCCGACGACCCGCATGGTCGACGCGATCTACGCGCAGGCCGATGTGCGCGTCTCGCCCTCGCCGATGACGCCGGGTTCGACGATGTCCTCGACCGACTACTTCCTGCGCCATGACGCGACGGTGGATGCCCAGTTCGCCAATGCGGGCGCCCGGCACGGTCTGCTGGTCGCAGGCCACAAGAAGGACGTGGTGCTGTCGAACCGCCTGTCGCGCGCGCCCGGCCGCGTCGCGATCTACGGCTGGCACCGCGCGAACGGCAACCCGATCCAGCCGCTCTCGACGGTGCATGGCGAATATTACGCCGACTACAGCCACGGCATCCGCCTCGTAGCGCGGACGGCCTATGTGAACGGGCGCGCGGTGGACCTGCGCGGGCTTTTGACGGATGGACAGTACGCGGGGCTTCTGAACAGCGAGGGCCCGCTGACAGGCGCGACGGTCCGGCTGGCGGCGCTGCAATAGGCATCGACCGGTCGCGTCGCCCGCACCACAGCACTCTCTGAAACGTCGTGATCAGGGGGGCTCCGCCCCCGTCGCGCTGCGCGCGCATCCCGCGGAGTTGCATTTGCCAAGATGAAGCAGGGGGCGGTGGCGCGTTAACCTTGACCGGAGGTGCACGGCACCCCGGCGACAGTCGGGGGCGCCGCGCTCTCTCTCATCCCACGTCGCGGAAGCAGCGGAAGCCGAGGTGGTAGTTCCTGTGGCTGCCCTCGGACATCACGCGGCTGCCGTGCCAGAAGGGCGCGCGCCAGCGGGCCCAGTGCTCATGCGCGCGGATCGTGTCCCAGATGAACCAGGAGCCCTTCATCTCGGTCACGCCCAGGCTGGTGGAGCCGCGGCTCGCCATCTGGTCCTCGGAGAGGGGAAGGTTCATGTGCTCCGCCGCGTTGCCGTCGATGTCGTAGACCCCGAGCGGCGAGCGGCATTCCGGGAAGGAACCCGCAGGGTAGGTGTTCGAGCCGCATCCCGTGAAGCTGCCGCCGTTGCACGACGCGTTCTTGAAGCTGCCAGTCGCGCAGACGCCCGCGCGCCAGCTGCCGATGGAGTAGGTCCCCGAGGTGCTGGCGTAGCGCTGGTTGTGGAGGCTGCGCATCGTGTTCACCGCGGCCGACATGCCCATGCCGCGAATGCGGTCGAACGGGTAGTCGGGCGGTAGGAGCTGGCCCGCGGCGGCCCCTTCCCATTCATGGGCGTCGCCCATGCGCTTGCCCTCGGCGGCGCAGAGCTGCGCGGCCTCGCTGGCGCGGACCCAGACCACCGGGTAGGCCAAGGGAATATTGGGATATTCGAACATGTCCGCGCAGACCGTCGCGTCGCGCGGGCTTTGCGTGGCCGGATCGTAGAGCGGCACCATGAAGGGCTCGCCACAGATACGCTCGTATTCGCGGTTGCGGTAGCTTTGCTGGACCTGCGCGACCGAGCCGCCGATGCGCGCGGCGGCCTCTTCCGGGGTCAGCGGGTGGCGTGTGACGGAGGGGTTGCCCTGCCCCATCCAGCCGTTGGGTGACCCCGCGAAGATCGACCGGACCCGGTTGATCTCGGCCGAGGAGACGCCGCGCACCTCCTGCATCTGGCGAAACATCGCCTCGTTGCGCTCGGCAAGGCTTTGCGCCGCGGCGGGAAGCGCCAAGGCCGTGGCGGCCAGGGCTGCGAAGGCGGTCTTCAGGAAGGATCGGGGCATCGGTCTCACTCCGGTCTCACGAGGTAGAAGAAATCGCGGTTGTCGGGCGCGGCGATGAAGCGGGGGATCGTGCCGCCGCTGCCGCGCGGATCGGATTCGGCCATGCCCGAGACGAGATGGCGCGTCTCGATCTCGTCCTCCTCGCGGGTATAGACCGCGAGGTAGGTCAGCTCCTGGCTGTTCATGTCGAGAAGCATGGCATAATCGCACTGGTAGGCTTGGAAGGTACGCGCCATGCCCGAGGGCGTCGCGGTCGAGAAATAGGCGTAGATGAGGAAGGGCCGACCCTCGATCTCGCGCAGGCAGGCACCGGCGCGCAGGGTCCTGAGCTGCGCCTCGGCCGATCCGGACCAGTTGCCCCCACCCCAGGAGGTGACGCGAGAGCCCGGCACGCCGTTCTCGATCAGTGGGACGCCATTCTGGCGGGCGAAGACAAGATCGCCCATGAGGCCCGCGTCCTCGTCCGTCCAGGTGCGCATGCCGACCTCGCCCTCGTCGGTGACATAGAGCGTGGCGAGGTTGGGCCAGAGCCGCGAGAACAGCACGCCATGGGTCAGGAACCCGTAGTGATGGCCCCAGTTGAAGGTGGCGTAGTCGCCGAAGCGCCACGCGCCGTGGTCGCGCTTGAACCCGCCGGTGAAGGTCGCGGCCACCCGGTCATACAGGTTGGGCGACAGCATGCCGGTGAAGACCAGCGGGTCGGGCCGGTCGAAGCCGTCCGGGCCGGGGGCCTGATAATGCCGCCCGCCACCCGAGGGGCGGGAGGACCATTCGAGGCTCGGATGATCGGTGCCGACTTCGTAGCCCAGCTCGAACTGGGTCAGGTCGAAGGCCACCAGGTAGACATCGGCGTTGCGCTCGACCCCGTCGAGCCCGTTCGCGCCCGGCACATCGAAAACCTCGCGCGCGATCATGCCCGGCTGCATGGCGCTGGCGTAGATGCCGGGGGCATCCTCGATCTCGTACCAGGATCCAGCGGTGACGCGGCCAGAATCGTCGCCCTCGAGATCGAAGCCCCAGTAGGGGCGAATCTGCGGCGTTCGGTCGAGCAGCGCGGTGCCCAGAAGGGCCACGCCGTCGATATCCTCCTCGGCCTCGAAGCCTTCGGAGGAGATCATGAAGGCGTCCTCGTAGAAGGCACCCTTGATCAGGTTCACGATCGAATCGCCGAAAATGACGTTGTCGCGCAGGAACTGCGAGACGGCCTCGCGCGTGGTGCGGTTGCCGCGCACCGGGTTGCGCACGAAGAGCGCCCAGTCGCAGATCGGGGCAAAGGGCAGGTCACTGGCGCGCGCCTCGTCGAGCTCGCCATCGGCCCAGGGGCGGCATTGGGTGACCTCCCCCTCCCGGTCGATCAGGAGCGCCGGGTCATCCCCGCCGACGAGCGACAACTGAGTGCCCACGGCATCGCCGCTTTCGAGATGAACGCTTTCCGTACGCCCCGAGGCCGGTGCGATCTCGAGCACGAACCATTCGTTCACACTGGGGTTCAGCGAGGTCAGCGTGAGCCTGCGACCCTCTGCATCCGTGACGCTCTGATCGTTGCGCAGCGGGTTCAGCGCAAAGACGGACCCGGGGATGTCGCGATCAAGTTGCGCCTGTTGCACCTCGAGCCGCGCAGCATCCGGCAGGCCCAGACCCTGGGCCGGAACGGCCTGCGGAAGCGCCAACAGGACGAAGGGACCGATAACACGAAGGATCGCACGGAAAGACCGATGTCTGGGCAAGGCAGACTCCACATGAATACGAATGATGGCGTGACACTGGCGTTCTCAATGAGCCAAGTGTTGCAACAACTTGACCCGTGACGCAACGCCGGGAACCCCGACTTGCGACAGGCGCAAGACACCGCCGATCCAAGCGCGCCGATAGGATTGCCAATCGGGCTTCCCTGCCGAACGGCAAGCCCGCGAGCAGCGCGTGGCGTTAACCAGTTGTTAACCGCAGGGCGCAAGTCTCGGCTTGCAGGTTCTTCGTGGCCTGGGGAAGCGCCGCGCGGACACGCGTGGTGGGGTTCAAGTTGGGTAGCGTAATTTCGGGGGCGAAGATGACAGTGAACAGGGCAATCGGCGAAGACCTGACGGAAGCCGTCGGTCAAGGCGAGGCAGGCAAGCGCGGCACCAGGGCGGACGGCGGCGCATCGGATCAGGCGACGGACATTCCGCGATTGCTGCAGCTTCTGCTGCGCGCCCAGATCATCGAAGGGGATCTCACGGGCGCCGCAGACAGCGCCGCGCGGCTGGCGCGCATGCCGGAGCAGCCCGACGCGATGGAGCTTCTGGTTGACGTTGCCCTCGATACGGGCGCCGTCCAGATCGCCAGGACCGCCATTTCCGAGGCAGAGGCCGGGGGCGCGATCCAGCCGTCGCGTGCAGCCTATCACAAGGCGCGAATCGCGCTCGAAACCGGCGATCTTCTGGCGGCGCGCGCGATCCTCGTGCTGGCACTCGACGCGGCGCCCGGCAACGCGGCGCTCCGGACCCTGCTGGCCGAGGCGATGGTCGCCGCGGGCACGGCCGCGGATGCCAGGGCCGTGCTGGGTCACATCGGCCGTCCGCCGGTGAACCCGCACCCCGAGGACGCGAGGGATATGAAGGGGATGCCGACAACCCCCGCCGCGGCCTCCTCGGGGTCGGACCCGGCCCAGGGCTGATCGGTCGCCGCAACGCGGGTTTGACCTCGGGGCGCACGCAGACCATGGTGCGCTTGGGGGAATAGGGGTCGCGATGCGGATCGACGGGCTGCAATATGCCAAGTGGTCGGAAAAGGTGTTCCGCCAGATGCGGGAGGGCGGCCTCGATGCCGTCCACGTTACCGTGGCCTATCACGAGACCTTCCGCGAAACGGTGCTTCAACTCGAGCGCTGGAACCGCTGGTTCGAAGCCCATCCCGACCTGATCCTCAGGGGCAGCACCGCCGCCGACATCGACCGCGCGCGGGAAACGGGCCGCACGGCGATCTTCTTCGGCGCGCAGAACCCCAGCCCGATCGAGGACGACATCGGCCTCGTCGAGATCCTGCACACGCTGGGCCTGCGCTTCATGCAGCTGAGCTACAACAACCAGTCGCTGCTCGCGACCGGCTGCTACGAAGCCGAGGATCCCGGCCTGACGCGGATGGGCCGTGCGGTGATCGCCGAGATGAACCGCGTCGGCCTTGTCATCGACATGAGCCATTCGGCAGACCGCTCCACCATCGAGGCGGCCGAGGTGTCGGACCGCCCCATCGCGATCACGCATGCCAACCCCGCCGCCTGGCACCCGGCCCGGCGCAACAAACCCGACGCCGTCCTGCGCGCAGTCACCGGGCGCGGCGGGATGCTCGGCTTCTCGCTCTACCCCCATCACCTGAAGGACGGCAGCGACTGCACACTTCAAGGCTTCTGCCGCATGATCGCCGAGACGGCGGAGCGCTACGGCGTGGAAAACCTCGGCATAGGGTCCGATCTGTGTCAGGATCAGCCCGACAGCGTGGTGGAGTGGATGCGCGTAGGCCGCTGGACCAAGGACATCGACTATGGCGAGGGGTCCGCCGCGGCGCCGGGCTTTCCGCCGATGCCCGCCTGGTTCCGCGACAACCGCGATTTCGGGCGTATCGCCGAGGGGCTGTCGGGCGTGGGCATGTCAGGCACCGAGATCGAGGGGATCATGGGCGGCAACTGGTATCGCTTCTTCACCGAGAACTTCGGGCCCGCGCGATGAAGGACGCGGGCCGCGACCACACCACGCAGCGCCGCCCCCCGGCGCAGGTGATGCGACTGTCGCGGCTCGGCTCGCTGCACCAGTGCCGCCTCAGCTTCATGCGTCAGCTGACGCGCCGGATGGCGCGCGAGAGCTGGTCGATCGCCTGCACCGACTGGCAGATCGACGCATCCGGCGTCGGCCATGCCGTCTACACGGTGGCGACGCGTGTGCGCACCTATGCGCTTGTCGCCTTCGCCCATGACCTGCCGCCCGAGCTGCGCACCGATCGCGTCATCGCCGAGGCCTGGGATGCCACCTTTGCCCTGTTCGACGGCGTACCCGACGCCGACGACATCGCGCGCCTCGCCGGCAACGTGCCGTTGCAGGAGGCCGGCCGCATCACCGAGCGCGAGCTGTGCCTGAGCCGCGCGAACCGCTCAGTCCGGCTCTGGGACCATGTCGTCGACCGGTTGGCCGCGGGGCTTCAGCCCGACCCGGCACAGCTGGAGGCAGTGGGCTACCTCATGCGCACGACAGCGGTCTACGGCTCGGGCAAGTTCGGCGCCGCCGACCGCGTGCTGATCGAGGATCGGCCCGAGTTGCACGCCCCCTTCCAGGCCGAGATGCTGACCGTCTACCTGATCCGGGTCTTCGTGCGCGACCTGGTCGAGCACATGGCCCGCGCCCGCGGCGGCGACCGGGCCGTGCCGCTCGATCCGGATGCCGCGCAGGCCCTGGGGATCGGCAATTCGACCGGCCTCGGGATGGCGCCCTTCCTCGTCAACCACCCCTGTCTGCTGAACAACTGGATGATGGCCCGCGAGGAAGCGGTCGCGCGCGTTCGTGCCTTGCCGGAGGTCCCAGCGGCGGAG
>CBFIFZ010000164.1:0-6601 GCA_965661995.1 Roseicyclus sp. | reverse complement strand
TGGAGCTTTCGCAAACAACCCGGTGCGAGGCATGGCAGCCGACGCCGACACCGCCGCCCATGGTGAACCCCTGCATCAGGCTGACCACCGGCTTGGCGAAGCGGAAGAGCTTGGCGTTCATCCGGTATTCATCGGCCCAGAAGCGCCGCCCGTAGTCGTAGTCTCCCGCCATGCCGGTTGCATGCATCTCGGCGATGTCACCGCCTGCGCAAAACGCCTTGTCGCCGACCGCGTCGATCACGACCAGCGCGACGGCCTCATCCGCGGCCCAGGCGTCGAGCGCGCCCTCGATGGCCGTGCACATCTCGTAGCTCAAGGCATTCAGCGCCTCGGGCCGATCTAGCGTGATGCGGCCCGCGTGCCCCTCGGTCCGGATTTGGATACCGTTAACCATGCCCGCGCCCCTTGCCCTTCATCTTTCCAAAAATATGCATTCGGGCGGCGGCCCTCAGCGCGCCGCCAGCATGTGACGCGCCACGATCATCCGCATGATCTCGTTCGTGCCCTCGAGGATCTGGTGAACGCGCAGATCGCGCACCAGCTTCTCGATCCCGTAATCGGCCAGGTAGCCGTAGCCGCCATGCAGCTGCAGGCATTGATCGACGATCCGGCTGCCGGCCTCGGTCACGAATTTCTTGGCCATGGCGCAATGTTTGGTCGCATCCGGCGCGCCATTGTCCAGCTTCCACGCCGCCTGCCGCAGCATGACGCGCGCGGCTTCCAGCTCGATCTCCATATCGGCAAGGCGGAACTGCAGCGCCTGGAACTGGTCGATCGACCGGCCGAAGGCCTGCCGCTCGCCCATGTAAGCCAGCGTCGCCGCCAGCGCCGCCTCGGCGGCTCCCAGCGAACAGGCGGCGATGTTGAGCCGTCCGCCGTCCAGCCCCGCCATGGCGTAGCGGAACCCGTGGCCTTCCTCGCCCAGAAGGTTCGCGCCCGCCACCGCGCAGGCGTCGAACTGCACCTGGCGCGTCGGCTGCGAGCGCCAGCCCATCTTGTCCTCGAGCCCGCCGAAGGACAGGCCCGGCGCGCCATCGTCCACGATCACCGCCGATATACCGCGTGGGCCCTCTTCGCCGGTGCGGCACATGACGATATAGGCATCCGAATAGCCCCCGCCCGAGATGAAGGCCTTGGAGCCGGTCAGCGCATAGCCCTCGTTCGTGCGGACAGCCTTCGTCTTGAGCGCGGCGGCGTCCGAGCCGGAACCCGGTTCGGTCAGGCAGTAGGAAAAGAACTTTTCCATCGACAGCGCGGCGGGCAGGTAGCGCGCCTGCAGATCGTCCGAGCCGTAAAGCTCGATCATCTTGGCGCACATGTTGTGGATCGACAGGAAGGCCGAGACCGAGGGGCAGGCCTGCGCCAGCGCTTCGAAGACGAGTGTCGCCTCGAGCCGCGAAAGGCCCGATCCGCCCTTCTCCTCGCTCACGTATAGCCCGCCGAAGCCCAGCCCGGCCAGTTTCGGCCACAGCTCTTTCGGGATCGTGCCCGCGCGTTCCCACTCTCGCGCATGCGGTGCGATCTCGGCCTGCCCGAAATCCCGAGCCATGTCGAACACGGCTTGCGCTTCGTCGCTCAATGCGAAGTCCATCTTCCGCTCCTCCCCCTGAGCCGTCACCGGAATTGAACGCTCGTTTAATTACCGACTGTTGCAGGAGTTTTGCAAGGCCGTGCGCCCCACAGCCGTCAGAGATCGAGGTGGTATTCCTCGATCAGATGGTGAACGACGGCCCGCATCGCGGCCTTGTGGTCCTGTCCCGCCTTGCGCGCATCGGCATAGACCGCGCGCTGCCGCGCGGCGCTGGTGCCGGTCTCGGCGATGTGGCTGAGCCGCGCGATCTCGGCCTCGCAGCCGAGTGCTGCGGCATCTTCGGCGATCAGGTCGCGGATTTCCTCGACCGCTTGGGTCAGCGGAATGATCGCCCGCGCGCCGAAGTCGATCAGCCCCTCGGTCGTGCCGTAGCGCTGCGCGCGCCAGCGATTTTCGTTCACCAGGAACCGGTCGTAGATGCGCCAGCGCTGGTTCTTCTGTCGGAGGCGATGGAAGAACCGCGCGAGGCACTGGGCGAGGGCGGCCAGCGACAGCGCATCCTCCATCCGGGGGGAGACATCGCAGATTCGGGTTTCCAGCGTGGGGAAGCGGTGCGAGGGGCGCAGGTCCCACCAGATCTTGGTCGTGTCCTCGATCAGGCCCAGCTCGATCAGCGTATCGGTGGTGCGCTCGTATTCCGCCCAGGAATTGAACTGCGGCGGAAGGCCCGTGCGCGGCAGGTTGTCGAAGACCGTCAGCCGGTAAGAGGCAAGGCGCGTATCCTCGCCCTGCCAGAACGGGGACGAAGACGACAGGGCCAGCATATGCGGCAGGAAATACGAAAGCTGCCCCATTAGGTCGATCCGAAGCTCGTCATCGGGCAGTCCGACATGGACGTGCATCCCGCAGATCAGCATCCGCCGCACCACGCCGCCCAGATCCTGGGCCAACTGGTTGTAGCGGTCCTTGTCGGTGTGGTGCTGGTCCTTCCAGTCGGCGAACGGGTGGCAGGACACGGCGATCGGCGCAAGGCCATGCGCCTCAGCGCAGCGCGAAACGGTGGCGCGCAGCCGCCGCAGGTCTTCACGCGCGGCGGTGATGTCGCGGCAGACGCGGGTGCCGATCTCTATCTGGCATTGCAGGAACTCCGGCGAGACCTGCCCCTCGAGCTCGGCCGCGCAGTCCTCCATGAGGCCCTCGGGCGCCTCTTGCAGGTCGCCGGTTTCCCGGTCGACCAGCAGGTATTCCTCTTCGATGCCGAGTGTGAAGGCGCCTTCCGTCATCGCGAGCCCCCCTTTGTCTGTCCCGATGCCGAGCATGGCTGGCCGGAACAAGGATTGCAAAGCCGGAAAGGGCCGCTTGGGCGGTTCCGCCTCAGGCGTCGCGGACGATCACGTCGTCCAGCGCGTCCCGCGGAAGTCCGAGAATGTCCATCGCACCAGGCCAGTCGATGGCGACCCGCACGGTTGCACCGTCAAGGCCTTCCCAGCTGCGCTGGATCGTGCGGGCCATGGCGAGGCTGACATCGGTGGGGGCGAGGTAAACCACCATGACGGGCTCATGGGCCGCCATGAAGGCCGCGGCCTTGCCGGCCTGGAACTCAAACAGGCGCGGGAAGTCATTCTCTACCTCGCGGACCGCCGACAGGTCCACCAACTGGCGCTGACCCTGGCGGTAGTCGGGATGCATCAGGTAGGCCGCGAATGCCTCAAACCCTTCCTGAACCCGCGCTTGGCCGGAATACTCGACGTAGACGAGGCCGTGGTCTGACAGGATTCTGAACTGGACAGGCATCGGGATTCCTTGCGCGTTCATGGTGTTTTACGCGAGAGCCCCCTTGAAGACCACTGCAAGCATGAGGCCTTGCCGTAACGGCTTCGTGACGTTACCTACCGGTCCGGCGCATCGTGGCCGGCGTGGTGCCTGGCCCACCGGCGCAGCGAACGGGTGCCTCGGTGTCCTCCCCCACATTTGACTGCACGGCCTGCGGGGCCTGCTGCTTCGGCGGTCACGACCGCTATGTCGCGCTGTTGCCCCAGGATCAGGATCGGCCCATCCCCGAAGCCGCCACGACCGAGATCGATGGGCGGCGCTACATGAAAATGGCCTGCGGGCATTGCGCGCAGCTGAGGGTGACGGAGGCGGGCGCCACGCTCTGCGCGATCTACTAGAACCGCCCCGAGGCCTGCCGCGCCTTTCGGGCCGGCAGTTTCGAGTGCCTTCAGGCCCGCCGCCACCGCGGCCCGCAAGCCGAGGCGCTGCGCAACGAGGCTGCCAAGGGGATAGCTGGCATGCTGGCCGCAGCATCAGGGCCGCCGGAGAGCGAGATCAGACCGTCGCCGTGACGTCGGCCTGGCGGTCCCATTCCATCTTTGCGGACCACGCGGGGCGGCTAGGTCCGCGTCTGGATTCCACGGAGGGCACGCCCGACGTGATCTAGCGGCGCAAAGCCGCCTGAGCGGTCTCGACAAGCCACGCCAGCCGGGCGGCGGTATCGCCTGTCGGTGCAAGTGCCGCGCTTTGACCGTAGAGAGAGAACTGATGGGCATCGCCGTCAGCTGTCTGCAACGGTGCGGTATAGTGATACATCAACGGGAAGGGTGCGGCGTCGACCGTCGACATGGCGTCGATCCAGGCCGTGCGATGCGCCCGTGCAGGTCGGCCCGAGCCTGCCCGCGTGACCCGCGTACTGGCATCGTCGCCTTCGGCCACCGCATCCTGGTGGTGCGGCTTGCGGGTCGCCTCGTCAGCGGTGACGAAGGCCGTCCCGACCTGGACACCGGCCGCTCCAAGCTGAAAGGCCGCGGCGATGCCACGACCGTCTGCGATGCCTCCGGCGGCGATCACGGGCACGTCGACCGCGTCAACGATCTGCGGAAGAAGGGAGAAGAGGCCAACCTGCGCATCATTCTCCGGCTCGAGGAACACGCCCCGGTGACCGCCGGCCTCCCAGCCCTGGGCGATCACGGCATCCACGCCCCGAGACGTCAGCCATCGCGCCTCGGCCACCGTGGTGGCGGAGCTCAGGATCTTGCATCCCACGGCCTTCAGCGCAGCGACCGCCTCGGTTTCCGGCAGACCGAAATGGAAGCTGACGACCGCGGGGGGACGGGACAGCAGGCACTCCAACTGGGCGGCACCGAACGGGGCAAGGCCAGCCTTTGGCAATCCCTCTGGAGGAGCGACACCCGCGGCCGAATACTGTGGGGCCATGGCGTCAAGCAGCGCGGCATGATGCGCCGGGGTTATGTCGGTAGGAGCATGGCAGAAAAAGTTGAGGTTCACTGGCCGATTGGTTGCGCGGGCCAGCGTCTCGATGTCGTCCGACAGCCGTTCTGCCGAGAGCGTCGCACAGCCGTGCGAGCCAAGTCCCCCGCCGTTGGACACGGCAGCCACCATGACCGGGGTCGTGGTACCGGCCATCGGGGCCAGAACGATGGGGTGCTCGATCCCCAGAAGATCGCAAAGCCGCATATCCGGCCACATTCGACGACCCCCTGCTCAAAACCTGGTCCGGGCCACGGACAGACGCCGCGGCCCGGTCAGTATCCTCAAGGCTGGCCGGTCAGTCCATGGCCTTGAAGTTGAAGGCCGCGCCTTCCTTGATGCCCGAGGGCCAGCGCGAGGTGACGGTCTTCGTGCGCGTGTAGAAGCGGAAGGCATCCGGCCCGTGCTGGTTCAGGTCGCCGAAGCCCGACCGCTTCCAGCCGCCGAAGGTGTGATAGGCCAGCGGCACCGGGATCGGCACGTTGATGCCGACCATCCCGATGTTGATGCGGTTGGCGAAATCGCGCGCAGCATCGCCGTCGCGGGTGAAGATCGCGGTGCCGTTGCCGTATTCATGGTCCATCGCAAGGCCGATGGCCTCTTCGTAGCTGGCCGCGCGGACGGTCGACAGGACCGGGCCGAAGATCTCGGTCTTGTAGATGTCCATGTCGGGCGTCACGCGGTCGAAGAGATGCGCACCCACGAAAAAGCCATTCTCGTAGCCCTGCAGGCTGAAATCGCGACCGTCGACGACCAGCTCGGCCCCCTGCGCCACGCCGCTTTCCACAAGCCGCAAGATGTTCTGCTTGGCCGCCGCCGTCACGACAGGCCCGAAATCCACGTCATTGCCCGCGGTGTAGGGACCGACCTTCAGCGCCTCGATCCGTGGAACCAGCTTCTCGACCAGGCGGTCGGCGGTTTCCTCGCCCACGGGGACGGCCACGGAGATCGCCATGCAGCGCTCACCTGCGGCCCCGTAGCCCGCACCGACCAGCGCATCGGCGGCAAGGTCCATGTCGGCGTCGGGCATGATGATCATGTGGTTCTTCGCGCCGCCGAAGCACTGCGCGCGCTTGCCGGTCTGGGCCGCGCGCTCGTAGATGTATTGCGCGATGGGAGTGGAGCCGACGAAGCCCACGGCCTGGATCGTGGAGTTGTCGAGGATGGCGTCCACCGCCTCCTTGTCGCCGTTGATCACCTGGAACACGCCGTCGGGCAGGCCCGCCTCTTGCAGCAGTTCCGCCAGCATCATCGGGCAGGAGGGATCACGCTCGGAGGGTTTCAGGATCATCGCGTTGCCCGAAGCAAGCGCAGGCCCCAGCTTCCAGAGCGGGATCATCGCGGGGAAGTTGAAGGGCGTGATGCCTGCGACCACGCCCAGCGGCTGGCGCATGGAATACATGTCGATGCCGGGGCCCGCGCTGTCGGTGAACTCGCCCTTCAGAAGATGCGGCGCGCCGATGCAGAACTCGATGACCTCAAGGCCGCGCTGCACGTCGCCCTTGGCGTCGGGAAAGGTCTTGCCATGCTCGCGGCTGATCGCCTCGGCCAGCTTGTCCATGTCGCGGTTGATCAGGCGGACCATCTCCATCATCACGCGCGCACGGCGCTGCGGGTTGGTCGCGCCCCAGGCATTCTGCGCCTCGGCGGCGGAGGCGACAGCGGCCTCCATCTCGGCCTTGGAGGCAAGGGCCACCTGCGCCTGCACCTCGCCCTTGGCGGGATTGTAGACATCCGCCATGCGGCCCGACGTGCCCGCGACGCGCTTGCCGTCGATCCAGTGTCCGATCTGTTCCATCTCGT
>CBFIFZ010000163.1:0-6608 GCA_965661995.1 Roseicyclus sp. | reverse complement strand
CAGCTGGCCGAGGCCGCGGGCCTGCCGCTGGCCACCTGCTACAAGCGGCTGGAGCGCCTGCAGGTGCAGGGCGTGCTCAGGGGGCAGCGCGCCGAAATCCACTGGCCCGCGCTGGGCTACGCGGTCGAAGTCTCGTTGCGCATCACGCTGGACAAGACCGACCCGCGCGCCTTCGACACCTTCCTCGCCGCCGCGCGTGAGGTGCCCGAGGTCATCGAGATTCAGACCTTTCTCGGCCGCGTCGACGTGCGGCTGGCCGTCATCGCGCGGACCATGCCGCATTACCAGGAGATCTACCGCGACCGCATCCTGACCCTGCCGCATATCGCCGATATCGAGGCGCTGATGCAGGTCGCCACGATCAAGAACCAGCAGACGTTACCGTTGTAGGGGGGGCCGCTGTGATCGACCTCGACGCCACCGACCGCGCCATCCTGCGCGCCCTGCAGGCGGATGCCACGCTCAAGGCCTCGACGCTCGGCCGCCGCCTCGGCCTGTCGCAGCCCGCGACATGGCGGCGGATGAAGCGGCTGGCCGAGGCGGGCGTGATCGGCGCGCGGCGGCTCGACCTCGACCTCGAAAAGCTGGGCTTTGGCGTCACGGTGTTCCTGGGCGTGAAACTTGGGTTGAAGGGCCGCGTCAGCCTCGAGGATTTCGAGCGCGCGGTCTCGGCCATCCCCGAGGTGCAGACGGTCGAGCATGTGCTGGGTCTTTACGATTACCGCCTGCGCGTCGTCGCCCGCGACCTACCCGATTTCGAGCGCGTGCTGCGTCGCCGGATCATGACCTTGCCGGGCGTCGGCAACGTCGAGGCGAACGTGCTTCTGTCAGAAGAACGCCGCCCCGGCCCGCTCGGCTGACGCGGATCGGAAACGCCCGCGCCGATCCGCGCCGCCCCTGACACCACGAAGGCCGCCCGCGACGAAACACGGGCTAGGCGACCCCGGCACATCCCGATACCCCAAGGGCCAAGGAACAGGAGGATGTGCCGATGACCGCCTTGCTCGATACCGTCGATCCCGACGGGTTGCTCGAATACTCCGTGGTCTTCACCGACCGCTCGCTCAACCACATGTCAGACGCCTTCGGGCAGGTGATGCGCGACATCTCGGGCATGTTGAAAGAGGTCTACGGCGCCTCCCATGTCGCCCTTGTGCCGGGCGGCGGCACCTTCGCAATGGAGGCGGTCGCGCGCCAGTTCGCGGGCGGGCAGGATGTGCTGGTCGTGCGCAACGGCTGGTTCTCCTTCCGCTGGTCGCAGATCCTCGACGCGGGCGGCTTCGCGGGCGAGGTCACGGTGATGAAGGCGCGGCCCACGGGCAATGACCTGCAATCCCCCTTTGCCCCCGCACCGATCGACGAGGTCACCGCGAAGATCCGCGAAACCCGCCCCGGCATCGTCTTCGCCCCGCATGTCGAGACCTCGGCGGGCGTCATCCTGCCCGACGCCTATATCGCGGCCCTGGCCGAGGCCGCGCATGAGGTCGGCGCGCTGATGGTGCTCGACTGCATCGCCTCGGGCTGTGCCTGGGTCGACATGGCCGAGACCGGCGTCGACGTGTTGATCTCCGCCCCGCAAAAGGGCTGGTCGGCGCAGCCCTGCGCGGGGCTTGTCATGATGTCCGACCGCGCCAAGGCGCGGCTGGACGAGACGCAGTCGACCAGCTTCGCGGGTGACCTGAAGGCCTGGGCGAACATCATGGCCGCCTACGAGGCGGGCGGGCACGCCTATCACGCCACCATGCCCACCGACGCGCTGCGCGTCTTCCGCGACACGATGCTGGAAACCCGCGAGTACGGGTTCGACAGGCTCAAGGCCGCACAATGGGCGCTGGGCGACGGGGTGCGGGCGATGCTGGCCGAAAAGGGCGTGATTTCCGTCGCGGCCGAGGGCTACGGCGCGCCCGGCGTGGTGGTCTGCTACACCGACGACCCGGCGATCAAGTCCGGCGCGGCCTTCATGGCGCACGGGATGCAGGTGGCCGCGGGCGTGCCGCTGCGCGTGGACGAGCCCGAGGATTTCATGACCTTCCGGATCGGTCTTTTCGGCCTCGACAAGCTTTACGACGTGCCCGCGGCGCTGGCCCGACTGCAGGCGGTGGTCGACCGCGTCTTTCCCTGATCTTCAGCCCGTGGCCCCCAACCCCGCCCGCATCATCACGCGGCGCACCGGGGCCACGGAGTAGATTGCATTAAGAGCGCGCAGCCGCAGGTCGCGCAGGCCCTGCGCCTCGGCCATCGAGGCACGGTTGAGCGCATCCACCCCCGTGACCCGCGCCAGCACCTCCGCATGCCGCGCGCGGTGATACTTCTGCAGCATCACCCGCGTGCCCGGATCGTCGCGATGCGCCTCGGCGAGGTCGAGCAGCACGCGCATGTCGGCAAGGCTCATGTTCAGCCCCTGCGCCCCGATGGGCGGCACGACATGGGCGGCCTCGGCCACCAGCGCCGTGCGTTCGCCCTCCATCCGGTCGGCGATCTGGGCGATGATCGGCCAGACCGTGCGGCGGCTGGCCAGTTTCAGCGGGCCGAAGAGATGCGCGGAGCGCTCGGTCATCTCCACCTCGAACTCGGCCTCGGGCAGGGCGGCGAGGCGCTTGACCTCCGGCCCCCGCTCCATCCAGACGATGGCGGACGAGGGCCGCCCCTCGTGGTCGGGCAGGGGGACCAGCGTGAAGGGCCCGCCCGACCGGTGGATCTCGGTCGAGACATTCTCGTGCGGGATCGGGTGGGTGACGGCAAAGGCCAGTGCCTTCTGCCCGTAGCGCATGGTACGCACATCGATGCCGAGGGCCTCGCGCACCGGGCTGCCGCGCCCGTCGGCGGCGACGACCAGCTTCGCGCTGATCCGCGCGCCGTCGGTCAGCGTCACGCGCGCCTCGGCTTCGCGCGTCAGCAGCTGTGCCGTGCCCGTTCCGGGGCGGAACCGGACATTCGGCAGGGTCGCCAGATGCGCCACCATCTCGCGCCGCAAAAGCCAGTTGGGCAGGTTCCAGCCGAAGGGTAGCTCGGAAATGTCGCCAGCATTGAAATCATGGGCGACGCGGGCCTCGGCAAGTTCGCCGCCCGCATCCACGATGCGCATGACCTGAAGCGGCATCGCATGCGGCGCCAGCCGCTCCCACAGCCCCGCACGGTCGAGGAAATCGCGCGACGGCTGCAGGAAGGCCGTGGTGCGCAGGTCCGAGCCCTCGGTCGCGGCTTCGGTGATGGGCGGCGCGGGATCGGCGCAGATGACGGAAAAGCCCGCGGCCCCGAAGGCCGCCGCGGCGGTCAGGCCGGCGACGCCGCCGCCCGAGACGAAAATGTCGGTCTGTTCAAGATCACTCATGAGCCGAAGCTAGGCCGCGGGGGCGGGCACGGCGACGCGACAGGCTGTCCCAAGCGCGCCTAGAGCAGCCGCGCCAGGAACGCGCCGAGGTCGTTGGTGTGATGTTCGATGAACTCTGCCGCTTCCGCCTCGGGCGCGACATGGACGGTGCGCATCCCCAGCGCGTGCGGCACGCGCAGGTTGCGCGGATCATCCTCGAACATCGCCGCGCGGTCGGGCGCAAGACCGTCGAGCGCGAAGACCGTCTCGAAGGCCTCTCGCTCGGGCTTGGGGATCAGGCCCGCATGCTCCACCCCGTAGACCGCGTCGAACAGTCCCTCGAGCCCGCGATGCGTGATGACGCGGCGGGCATAGGGCTCCGTTCCGTTGGTGTAGACGATCTTGCGGCCGGGCAGGGCGGCGATGGATGCGGCCAGCGCCGGGTCGGGCGATAGCACGGTGAAATCGATCTCGTGCACCTCTTCGAGGTAGGGCCCGGGATCAATGCCGTGATGCCGCATCAGCCCCGCCAGCGTCGTGCCGTGGTCGCGCCAGTAGCGGTGACGCAGGGCATCCGCCTCCGGCTCGTCCACGCCCAGCACCCGCATCACCCAATCGGTCATCCGGACGTTGATCTGGTCGAAAAGCGCCATCTCGGGCGGGTAGAGCGTGTTGTCGAGGTCGAAGACCCAGGTCTCGACATGGGAGAAACGGTCGCGCGGCATGGCCAAGGGGTAGGCCGAGGCTGCGGGCGGCGCAAGTCTGGACAGGCCCGCCGCCGCCGCCTAGCGTGGCGCGACCGAGTTCAAGGACACTGCCCGCCCATGGCCACGAAGACCCCGCCCGACCCGCACAAGGATGCCTATGCCCTGATCCTCGATGCGATCGACCAGGGGACGTATCGGCCGGGCGACCGGCTGGTCGAGTCGGAACTGGCCGAGCGGTTCGGGGTCAGCCGCACGCCGATCCGCGAGGCGTTGCAGCGGCTCGAGACGCAAAGCCTTCTGACGCGCGACGGGCGCTCGCTGATCGTGGCCTCGCTCGACCATGCGCAGATGGCCGAGCTCTATGCCGTCCGGCAGGAGCTGGAGGGGCTGGCCGCCAAGCTCGCCGCCCAGCACGCCGCTGCCGAAGAGGTGCAGGTGCTGCGCGAGATGGTGCAGGCCGATCACGACCTTCTGGGTGACCCGCAGGCGCTGGCCCGCGCGAACAGGCGGTTTCACCACCAGATTCACCTTGCCAGCCACAACCGGTTTCTCGTGCAGCAACTCGACCTCGTCTACCGCTCCATGGCGCTTATGGCGCGCACCTCGCTTGCCGCGCAGGGCCGGGGCGAGAAGGCGCTCGCCGAACATGCCGAGATCGTCGAGGCCATTGCCGCCCGTGACGGCGACCGTGCGGCAAAGGCGCTCAAGGATCACCTGTCGATCGCCTTCGTGGTCCGCCTGAAGGAAGAGGCCCAGGCCCCTCGCTGACGGCGGGTTGCGCCGACGCGGCGATGCCGCCGAAGGCGCCGTGGTCGGTCTTCGCCCACCAGAACGGGCGCAGCAGCATCTCGGCAAAGGCCCGCCAGGCCGAGAGGGTCGCAAGCGGGAAATACAGCTCGGACAAGAGGATGTAGGGTCTTAGGCCGCGTAGATGCGGTGCCTGCGTGGCCCGGATCGCGATGGCGGCCGACAGGCAAAGGCTCGCCACGAAACCCGTGGCGAGGATGCCGTAGCCCATCGGCCCCACCGTGGCGTCGAGCGGATGGGCGATGCCGAACGGCTTGACGACGAGTGACCAGAGCAGCGGCGCCACGAGGAACCCGGCCACGGCGAACAGGATCTGCACCTGCATCGCCACGAAACGAACCGGCCCGAGATCGCGCCAGAGCGACCGCGGCGCGCGCATGGCGACCGCCCAGGTCAGCAGATAGCCTTTCTGCCAGCGCGCGCGTTGCCGGATCCAGGGCAGGACGGCGGCGTTCGCCTCCTCGAAGGTGGTGGTGTCGAGGATCTCGGTCCGGTAGCCATGCCGCGCCAGGCGCAGGCCCAGTTCCGCATCCTCGGTCACGTTGTGGGCGTCCCATCCGCCGACCCGTTCCAGCGCCTCACGGCGCAGGAACAGCGTCGTGCCCCCCAGCGGCACGAACAGTCCCAGCCGTTCCACCCCGGGCAGAAGCACGCGGAACCACACCGCGTATTCGATGGCGAACAACCGCGACAGCAGGTTGTGGCGGGCGTTGTAATAGTCGAGCCGCCCCTGCAGACATGCCGTGTCGGGCCCCAGTTCCGCAAAGCGGGCGGCGACCCGGGTGAGCTGGTCGGGGTCGGGACGATCCTCGGCGTCGTAGATGCCGATGATCCGACCCTTCGCGAAACCGAGGGCGAAGTTCAGCGCGCGGGGCTTGGTGCGTGGCGCGCCCGGCGGAACGGCGATCACCCTGGTCCAGCCCGGCAGGGTGGTCTTGTCCAGCACGGCGCGCGTCAGCCTGTCGCCCTCCTCGACCACGAGCAGCACATCGAGGCGCTCGCGCGGGTAATCCAGCCGCTCGAGGCGGCGCAGGAGCGTCATCGTGATATCCGGCTCTCGGTAGAGCGGCACGAGGATCGAGATCATCGGAGGCGACAAGTCGCTTGGCGGACCACGTAGACCCCCACCACACGCCCGCGCGGGAGGGACGCCTCGGGCCATCGCGGCGAAAGCCAGCGCCTTGAGCAGCGTGTTGGCGGCGAAGATCGTCAGGGCGAGGCCGAAAATCACCGCCGTGACCGCCGCGGGCCAGGCGATGGCCGCAAGCGCCATGACCATGAGGCCGGCGAGCATCGCCTGCGCCGCGGTCCTCGGGCGCCACCCGCGGCAGCTGTGGCCCAGCGGCGCCTGGCCTTCGGCGAGACGCGCCAGCCGTTCACCGTAAAGCGTGATCTGCGCCGTCGTGATGGCGGCCCGCGGCGCGAGGGTCAGGGCGACCGTGTGATCCGGGGGAAGGCTCAGCGCGTCTTGGATCTCCGCCGACCGGTCCGGCCTGCAGGTCGCCACGACGACGACGCGACCCGCCCGGCCGACCGGCACCGCATCGAGATGCAGGGCATCCGTCGCCGCAAGGAACGGGGCGAGCCTTGCATCGGGCGGATGCAGAGAGAGATCGGCAAGCCCCATGCCGTGCAGCTCGGCCAGGGCCGATAGCAACTCCACCTCCGTGATGACGCCGCGGGCCAGCAGGATGTCGCCAAGCGGCTGCTCGATGTCACGCTGCGCGGCCTGTGCCTGGGCGAGTTGGGCGGCATCCACGGCGCCGCGGGCCATCAGGAGCGCG
>CBFIFZ010000162.1:0-6652 GCA_965661995.1 Roseicyclus sp. | reverse complement strand
CAGCACCACATGCGCCCGACCGGTCGCGGCATCGGTCGTCATCGCCGCCGTGACGGGCGCCAGCGGCGCCTCGAGCGTCAGCACCAGCCGCGTCCAGCCCGCCTCGCGCGCGGGGCCCGCGGCGATCGCGGCAACCCCCAGCGGCAGGTCCTGACCGTCGGCCCATGCGCCGAAAGCCAACTCGCGGAAATCGACCACCACGCGGGCCGGATCGGCCAGCGTGAAGACGCGAAACGGCACCGGCTGGCTGAGGCCGAGGGTCACGGAGACGCCGCCGTCGGCGGGCTCGATCCAGCTTTCGTCAGGCAGGAGGCGCGCAAGCGCACCGAACCCCTGCGCGGTGGCGGAAAGGGTGAACAGGCAAACCACGAGGCTTGCCATGAAACTGGTAAACACTGCTCTCTGCACGGGTTTCGTCCCGATCTGCTCTTCGCTGTGCGTCAGCCTACCAGAGCCGCGCCCATCCCCCAAGAGCCAGGGGCCGCGGGGCGGGAAAAATCGCCGACGGGCGCTCAGGGCAGCGCGCTGAAGAAGGCCGCAAGCCGCCGCACGCCCTCTTCGATCTCGGGCGTCGAGCGCGCGTAGGAGAGCCGCAGGAAGCCAGCCCCCCGCGCCTTGTCGAAATCGAGGCCCGGCGTAACAGCGACGCCCGCCTCCGCGAGGATGCGGGTGGACAGCGCAAGACTGTCGCCGGTCAGGTGCGAGACATCGACATAGACGTAAAATGCCCCGTCGGCGGGGGCTGTTCCAGTCAGGCCCGCGGCGGCAAGCCCATCGAGCAAAATCTTGCGATTCCGGACATATACGGCGCGATGTTCATCCAGTTCCGCACGCCCCTCGGGGCTGAGCGCGCCAAGGGCCGCGATCTGGCTCGCGTGGCTCGGGCAGATGAACATGTTCTGCGCCAGCCGCTCCACCACGCGCACATGATCGGGCGGCACGACCATCCAGCCCAGGCGCCAGCCGGTCATCGAGAAATACTTGGAGAAGGAATTGATGACATAGACGTCATCGGTCACTTCCAGCGCACTGACGGCGCGGCCCTCATATTGCAGACCGTGGTAAATCTCGTCTGAAATCAGTGATATGTCGAGCGACGTTGAAGTGTCCGCCAGCGCCTGCAACTCCGGCTTGCCCAGCATCGTGCCCGTCGGGTTTGCGGGGCTCGCCACGATCAGCCCGGCGAGGTCCGCGGTCAGCTGCCCGGCCACCGGCTGATAGCGCGTTTCCGGTTTGGTCCCGAGGGCCACCGGCTCGAGGCTCATCGCCGTCAGGATCTGGCGGTAGGACGGATAGCAGGGCTCGCCCAGCCCCACCCGGTCGCCCGCATCGAAGAGCGCGGAGAACGCAAGAATGAACCCGCCCGACGCGCCCGAGGTCAGGATCACGCGCGCCGGGTCGAGGTCGAGACCGTACCACTCGCCGTAAAGCGCCGCGATGGCCGCGCGCAGGTCGGGGCGCCCCAGCGCCACGGTGTAGCCGAGCGGCCCCTTCTCCATCTCCGCGGCCAGCCGCTGCCGCGCGGCCGCGGGCGCGCCGGTGCCGGGCTGGCCCACTTCCATGTGGATGATGTCGCGGCCCGCCTCCTCGGCGGCGCGGGCGGCCTCCATGACGTCCATTACGATGAACGGATCGACGGCGCTGCGGCGCGAGACACGCATGGAACCCTCCGGTAGCTGTGCCCGCGCCTTGAACCAGCCCCGCCCGCCCGCGTCAACGGTCACGCCCCTGTGAGCGGCTTGGGCGCTGGCAAGCGCGCGCGGATATGCTAGGCAGGTGTGATCCCGCAACGAAAGAGCGACCGCCGTGCTGAAACATCTCTTCGCCATTGCCCTGACCTTCGCCCTCGCCCTGCCCGCCGCGGCGACAGACCTCGACGACATGACCGACGCCGAGCGCGACGCCTTCCGCGCCGAGGTGCGCAGCTACCTGCTCGACAACCCCGAAGTGCTGATGGAGGCCTTCGCCATTCTCGAGCAACGCCAGGCCGAGGCCGAGGTCGAGCGCGACGCCATGTCCGTTGCCGCGAATGCCAATGCGCTTTTCGCCTCGGCCTATGACGTGGTTCTCGGCAATCCCGAGGGCGACATCACCGTGGTCGAGTTCATGGATTACCGCTGTGGCTTCTGCCGCCGCGCCCATCCCGAGGTGCTGGACCTGCTGGAGTTCGACGGCAACATCCGCCTCGTGGTCAAGGAATTCCCGATCCTGGGCGAGCAATCCTTGCAGGCCTCGCGCTTCGCCATCGCCACCCGCATCGCGCTGGGGGACGAGGCCTATTTCGAGATTTTCGACGCCATGATGGAGATGCGCGGCGACGTGAGCCAGCCCGCGCTCATGGCGCTGGCCGAGGACGAGGGCCTCGACAGCGCGGCGATCGTGGCCTCGCTCGACGATCCGCTGGTGATGCAGACCATCGAGTACAACCACGCGCTGGCGCAGCGCCTGCAGATATCCGGCACGCCAACCTTCGTCTTCGGCGACCAGATGGTGCGCGGTTACGTGCCCCTCGACGACATGCTTCAGATCGTGGCGATGCTGCGCGAAGACGCACAGTAACCAGCCGACGCGATACGAAAAAAGGGCGCCCGGTGGGCGCCCTTTCCTTTTTGCGGATGTCCTGCGGTCAGCCCTTGGACCACCAGCCGCGGCGCTTCGGCTTCGGCGGTTCCGCCTCGGCCGCGGACTCCATCGCCGGTTCCGGCTCGGGCGCCGGCTGCGCTTCGGGTTCCGGAGCAGGCTCCGCCGCAACGGTCTCGACCATGGGCTCTGGCTCGGGCGCAGCCTCAGGCTCGGGCTCAGCCACGGGCGCGGCCTCCGCCGCGGGCTCAGCCTCAGGCGTTGCCTCCGCCACGGGCTCAGCCACGGGCGTTGCCTCCGCCTCGGCCACCGGTTCGGCCTCGGGCGTGGGGGTCTCCGCGACCGCAGGCACCTCTTCGGGCTTCTTGCGGCTGCGGGTCGCCCGCTTGCGCTTGGGCTTCTCCGCGGGCTCGGCGGGCGCCTCAGCTTCGGGCGCAACCTCTGCCTCGGCCTCGGCGGCCACGGGTTCGGCGTCCGGCGTATGCTCGGGCGTTTCGGCGGCCTCGGGCTCGTCGCCGCCCTCCGCGTCCTCGTCACCCTCGGCGCGGGACGCATCGTCCTGCCCATCGTCGGTCTTCTTGCGACGCCCTCGCCCGCCACGGCGACGGCGACGCTTCTTCTTGGGCTGGTCGTCGTCGCCCTCGGCCTCGGGGCGGCTGGGTGTCTCGACGGTTTCGGAGGTGATGTCCTCCTCCTCGACCGTCACATCCTCCTCCTCGATGTCATCCATCAAGGTGGCGTCCATCGAGACGATCGGGGCGGCGGCCACGATGCGGCGCGTCGCGACCTTGGAGCGGTCGATCTTGTAGTCGGGCGCGACCAGCATCGCGTCGGCCTCGATCCGGATCGACAAGCCGTAGCGCGCCTCGATCGCGGCAAGATAATCGCGCTTCTCGTTCATCAGGTAGTTCACGATGGCAACGGGTGCGGTGACCGTCACCTCCTTGGCACGGCGCTTGGGCCCCTCTTCTTCCAGCTGGCGCAGGATCGACAGCGCAAGGCTGTCGTCCGACCGGATCAGGCCGGTGCCGTGACATGCCTTGCACGGCTGGGTCGTCGCCTCGAGCATGCCGGGGCGCAGGCGCTGGCGCGACATCTCGAGCAGGCCGAAGGCCGAGATGCGGCCCACCTGGATGCGCGCGCGGTCGGTCTTGAGCTTGTCCTTCATCCGCTTCTCGACGGCGGCGTTGTTGCGCCGCTCGTCCATGTCGATGAAGTCGATCACGATCAGGCCGGCAAGGTCGCGCAGGCGCAGCTGGCGGGCCACTTCCTCGGCGGCCTCGAGGTTGGTCTTGAGCGCGGTTTCCTCGATCGAGCCTTCCTTGGTGGCCCGGCCGGAGTTCACGTCGATCGCCACCAGCGCCTCGGTGATGCCGATGACGATGTAGCCGCCCGACTTCAGCTGAACCGTCGGGTTGAACATGTCGGCGAGGTAGCCCTCGACCTTGTGCTTGGCGAAGAGCGG
Source organism: Roseicyclus sp. (assembly GCA_965661995.1). Lineage (GTDB taxonomy): Bacteria > Pseudomonadota > Alphaproteobacteria > Rhodobacterales > Rhodobacteraceae > Roseicyclus. The sequence continues at coordinate 2,607 of CBFIFZ010000162.1, read as the reverse complement.
CGTGGGGTCGGTGTAGTTCTTCACGTTCTTGGCGTGGGACGGCATGATCATCTTCATGAAGTCCTTGGCCTGCCGGTAGCCGGCCTCGCCCTCGACGATCACCTCGTCGATATCGCGGTTGTAGAGGTCGCGGATCGCGCGGTGGATCAGGTTGCCCTCTTCGTAGATCGGGGCGGGCGCGATGGACTTCAGCGTCAGCTCGCGGATCTGCTCCCACTGGCGCTGGAGGTATTCGTAATCGCGCTTGATCTCGGCCTTGGTGCGCTGGCTGCCCGCGGTGCGGATGATCAGGCCCGCGCCCTGCGGCACCTCGATCTCCTGCGCGATTTCCTTGAGCTTCTTGCGGTCGGCGGCGTTGGTGATCTTGCGGCTGATGCCGCCACCGCGCGCGGTGTTGGGCATGAGCACGCAATAGCGGCCCGCGAGGCTCAGGTAAGTGGTCAGCGCTGCGCCCTTGTTGCCGCGCTCTTCCTTGACGACCTGCACCAGCATGATCTGGCGGACTTTCACCACCTCCTGGATCTTGTACTTCCGCGGCCGCGGCTTGCGGACCGGGCGGATGTCCTCCTCGGTGTCGTCATCGGCGACGGTCTCGGCCGAGGGGGCGGCGTCGCCCTCGTCAGCGTCTCCGTCGCCCTCGTCGGCGTCCGCGGCGTTCTCGTCATCGCCGCTGTCCTCGGGTTCCTCGACGGGGGTTTCCGCGACGGTCTCCATCGGCGAGAGCCCCTCGACCGAGGTGCCCTCCTCATCCGTGTCATCATCGCCGAGATCGACGACATCCATCCCCGACGGGGTGGACACCTCGCCGGTGGTCACGGCATCGCTCGCCGCGGCCTCGGCACGCGTGTCCGGGGACTTGCGTCGACGCGTCCGGCGCGAGCGCTTGGGCTTGTTCTCTTCGGCCTCGGCCTCGGCGGCCATGGCCTCGGCGTATTCGCGTTCCTCGGCGAGCAGCGCCTCGCGGTCGGCGACCGGGATCTGGTAATAATCGGGATGGATTTCCGAGAAGGCGAGGAAGCCGTGGCGGTTGCCGCCGTAATCCACGAAGGCGGCCTGCAGCGAGGGTTCGACCCTCGTGACCTTCGCCAGGTAGATGTTTCCCGCAAGTTGCCGCTTGTTCAGCGACTCGAAATCGAATTCCTCGACCTTGTTTCCGTCTGCCACGACAACCCGGGTTTCCTCGGGATGGGTGGCATCGATGAGCATCTTCTTTGCCATGATGTCCTTGCCGGCGACGACGCACCCGGTCGCCCGGGCGGCGCACCGCAACGGGACGGGAGTGTCAATTCGCGCTTTGTGTTGTGCGCGATGCCACGGGGCGTGGCCGCGGCAGGGGGTCTTGCCCCCGTCCGTCTCACCATCTGTGCGCCCCTGCGCTGCATCGCGTCTGTCTCCGGCCGCCGCGGCCAAGCCGTGCGGCCCATTCTGCCCCGGATCGGGACGGTTTCGGGTGGGCCCGGGCGTATGAGGCGCCTTCGGCCCGAGTGACCTGCGATCCCTTTCGCGCGGTTCTTTCAGGCGCGGAGCGGGGATGCAGAGAAACTGGTCAGACCGGCACGAAGCCGATCGTCCCACATTAAGGGGCGGTTGACGCGAATGACAATGGCAATTCGTCTGCGCCCGGCCCCGGCAAGCCCTAAAGTCGCGTCTTGAGCACGAGCGCGCGGTGATCGGACACCACCGGTTCGGCCAAGGCCTCGAAAGCCTCCACCGGCAGGCTGCCGCGGATCAGCATGTAATTCGCATGGCGCACGGGCTTGGCATAAAGCGCGGTGCGGGTGTCGGTGATGCCATGCGCGGTCACGAGGTCGCGCAGGCCCAACAGCGCCATCCGCGCGAAAAAGCCGCTTTCGGGCAAGAGGTTGAGGTCGCCCGCAAGCACCATCGGCTCCTGCCCGTCGGCCTGGAACCGCTCCAGCGCCGCGGCCACCGCCTCGGCCTGCGCGGCGCGCTGGGGCGTGTCGCCCTTGCCGCTTGGATCGCGCAGCCCGTGCAGATGGGCCACCACCATCGCGCCACCCGACAGCGGATTGACGAGACGCACCATCTGCATCGTCCGCGGAACCGGCTCCGCCCCCCAGCCGTCGGGCCGGAAGGCCCCGTGGACGAAGGCCGTGGCGTAATCGCTTGCGACAAGGTCGCGCGCCACCCAAAGCCCAAGCCCGTGATCCGACGGGTACACCTGCCCTGCCGCATCGAAAAGCGGGCCCCGCACGGCAGGGGCGAAGACCGGCTGGTGCCGCGGCAGCCGCGCCGAGATGTCGGCGAGTAGGTCGGCGCGCTGATCCAGACGGCGCTCGGCATCGGCGTAGACCAGCCATTCGGGGCTGTCGACCGGGGCGCGGAGCACTTCCTGCAGGCACAGGATGTCCGGCCCCAACGCGCCCAGCCACTCGCCCAGGGCGGGCCAGACGGTACCTCCCCAGGCGTTGAGCGAGACGAGGGTCAGCGCCCTCACAGATAATCCGACCGGCTGAGCCCGTATTTCGCCATCTTCTCGTTCAGCGTCCGGCGCGGCAGGCACAGGTCGTCCATCACGCCCGCGATGGAGCCGCGGTGCCGCCGCATCGTGTTGTCGATCAGCATCCGCTCGAAGGCCTCGACATA
>CBFIFZ010000161.1:0-6702 GCA_965661995.1 Roseicyclus sp. | reverse complement strand
CGAAGGCGGCTGACAGGAACAGCCCGTCGGGGCGGAGCGCGCGACGGCATTGCACGACCTGGCCCACCGGGTCATCGGCCCAGTGCAGCGCCATGGCGTGCACAACGAGGTCATGAGCGCCGGGGTTGAGCGCCAGCACCTCGTCGGGTGCGACGATATGCGCACCCGGCACAAGGCCGGCCCACGCCTCGGGAAAGGGCGTCACGACCGCGGGCGACGTAAACCTCCTGTTAACGTCGGTGAGTCTTTCCTGAAGCTCGGCCTTCGCCTCGTCGTGCAGGAAACCGGCCAGCTTCAGCCGCGCACGGGCCCGGGCGCGCGCAAGGCGCGGCGCATCCACGAGGCGGGGCTGTGGGGTGGCTTGGGGCACGTCGGTCCGGTCCTGTCGCTGACCCGTGGCTACTTAGGGGCTGGACATGAGATTGCAAACCTTGCTGCATGCGGTGTTTCCGCCCGAATGCCTCGGATGCGGGGCGCGGGTCGAGACCGATTTTTCCATCTGTGCACACTGCTGGTCCGATACACCCTTTGTCTTCGGCGCCTGTTGCGATCTGTGCGGGGTCGGGCTGCCCGGCCAGGACGCCGGGGCGGAGCGGCTGATCTGCGAGGACTGCCACGGCATTGCGCGGCCCTGGGTGCAAGGGCGCGCGGTGATGCATTACGCAGGCACGGGGCGAAAGCTGGTGCTGGGGCTGAAGCACGCAGACCGCGCCGAGATCGCCCGCGCCGCGGGCCCGTGGATGGCGCGCGCCGGGGCGGATCTGTTGCTGGACGATCCGCTGATCGTTCCTGTTCCCCTGCACTGGCGGCGGCTTGCCGCGCGGCGCTTCAACCAGGCGGCCCTTCTCGCCAAGACCATGGCAGAGGCAAGCGGGCGCGACTGGCTGCCCGACGCGCTGATCCGCGCCCACCACACTGGCACGCAGGACGGGCGCGACCGCGAGGGGCGGTTTCGCAACCTCGACGCCGCGATCCGCGTCAACCCGCGCCGCTCGGCGCAGGTCATGGGGCGCGCGGCGCTGCTGGTCGATGACGTGATGACCTCGGGCGCGACCTTCTCGGCGGCGGCGCAGGCGCTGATCGCGGGCGGTGCCGGTCCCGTTCGCGTGATCGCTCTGGCGCGCGTGGCGCGGGATGTCTAAATGTGCCTCGACGCTACCCGAGGACTGCCATGCCCAGCATCGAGATCTACACATCGCCCCTCTGCGGATATTGCCATGCCGCCAAGCGGCTTCTGGCCGACAAGGGCGTGGCCTACGTGGAATACGACGTCGCCCGCGACCCGCCGAAACGGCAGGAGATGATGAGCCGCGCCAATGGTCGGCACACCGTGCCGCAGATATTCATCGGCGAGACCCATGTCGGCGGCTACGACGATATGGCGGCCCTCGATCGCGCCGGGAAGCTCGACCCGCTTTTGGCCCGGAACTGAGGGACTTGCGACCCTTCGCCCCTTGCCCTGACGGGGCTTTGGGTGGCCTTATGCGCCCATGGCGACGCCCGACGACCCCCTTTCCGTGGCACTCTTTTCCGAGATGTTCATGGCTGACCAGCTGGCACGGAACCGGCTGAGCCGCGCCTTGCCGAAGGGCATGGAACTCAGTCATTTTTCGGTGCTGAACCACCTTGCGACGGCAAGCGACGAGAAGTCGCCGGCGCAGCTCGCCCGCGTGTTTCATGTCACCCGGGGAGCGATGACAAACACGCTGAACCGGCTGGAATGGGCGGGTTACATTCACATCCGCCCCGACTGGGACGATGCGCGGCGCAAGATGGTCGCGATCAGCCCGGCTGGCCGCCGCGCGCGCGAAGCCGCGCTTTCGGCCATCGCGCCGATCCTGTCGGACACCGTGCGCGAGATCGGCGCCGACCGCGTGCGGCAGGCGCTTCCGGTCATCCGCGAGATGCGGGTGCGGCTGGAGAACGACAGCTAGGCGCGTTTCACCGAGGCCGTGACGTAATTCACGCTCAGGTCGCGGTCCGAGATCGACCAGGCCCATGTGAGCTTGTTGAAGACGAAGCCCTTGCGGTCTACCGGGTCCAGCCCCGCCTGCCGGATCAACCCGTAAAGCTCGTCCGGCGTGATGAACTTCTGCCATTCATGCGTGCCCTTCGGCAGCCAGCGCATGACGTATTCCGCCCCTATGATCGCCATCAGGAAGCTTTTCGGATTGCGGTTGAGGGTCGAGCAGATCATCAGCCCGCCGGGCTTCAGAAGCTGCTGGCAGGCGGTCAGGTAGGCCAGCGGATCGGCCACATGCTCGACCACTTCCATGTTCAGGACGACGTCGAACGCCTCGCCCGCGGCGGCCAGCGCCTCGGCCGTGGTGTGGCGGTAGTCGATCTCGAGCCCCGATTGCGCGGCATGCACCTGCGCCACGGGGATGTTCCGCGCGGCGGCATCCGCGCCGACGACCGTCGCCCCGAGCCGCGCCATCGGTTCCGACAGAAGCCCTCCGCCGCAGCCGATGTCGAGCAGGCGCAGCCCGGCGAAGGGCAGCTCGGTCGAGAGGTCGCGGCCGAATTCCGCGGCGATCTGGCGGGTGATGTAGTCGAGCCGGGTGGGGTTCAGCATGTGCAGCGGTTTGAACTTGCCGTTCGGGTCCCACCATTCGGCGGCCATTGCCTCGAACTTGGCCACTTCGCCCGCGTCGACGGTATGGTTGACCTCTGCCATGGCAAATCCCCTCGCATTCTGTCACTTTGACCCCTGCGGGCCATGTCTCGTGGTCTATATAGGAACGTGATGGACAAGTTCTCCGGCCAAAAGCGCGCAGCCGCGCACCTGTTCCCGCCGATCGACCCGTTCGATCAGCGCATGCTGGACGTGGGCGACGGCCATCACATCTACGTCGAGCAATGCGGCAACCCCGAGGGGGCGCCGGTCGTGGTGTTGCACGGCGGGCCGGGGGGCGGCTGTTCGCCCGCGATGCGGCGCTATTTCGACCCCGAGCAATGGCGGATCGTGCTGTTCGACCAGCGCGGCTGCGGCCGGTCGAGGCCCCATGCGAGTGTGCGGGCCAACACGACATGGCATCTCGTGGCCGATATCGAGCGCATCCGCACCACGCTGGGGATCGAACGCTGGGCGGTCTTCGGCGGCAGCTGGGGCGCGACGCTGGGCCTCGTCTATTCCGAGACGCATCCCGACCGGGTCGGTTACCTCGCGCTGCGCGGTGTCTTCCTGTCGATGCAGCGCGAGCTGGACTGGTTCTACGGCGGTGGCGCCGGGCAGTTCTGGCCGGACCAATGGGCGCGGTTCTGCGCGCTCATCCCCGAAGAGGAACGCGGCGACATCATCGCGGCCTATAACCGGCGCCTCTTTTCCGGCGACCTGATGGTCGAGACGCGCTACGCGCGGGCATGGGCCGCCTGGGAGAACGCGCTGGCCTCGATGGAAAGCGACGGCGGCGGCGGCGACAGCCCCGCGGAATACGCGCGCGCCTTCGCGCGACTGGAAAACCACTATTTCACGAATAAAGGTTTTCTCGAGGAGGACGGCCAGATCCTCCGCGATCTGCCGCGGATCGCGCAGGTGCCGGGCACCGTCGTGCAGGGGCGCTATGACATGATCTGCCCGCCGCTTTCGGCGCACAGGTTGCTGGCGGGCTGGCCCGCGGGGCGGTTGCACATGATCAAGGCGGCTGGCCACGCGCTGTCCGAGCCGGGCATCAGCCAGGAGCTTGTGCGCGTGATGCAGGGCGTTGGCGAGAAGCGCGAGAAATACGGGTTGTGAGGGGCGGACGGGCTTTTGAAAGCCCGCCACCGCCGCGCGCGCGGCGGGTCAAGCGCCGTGCAAGGCGCTTTCACGTCCCTTCGAAGGGACGTGCCCGCCCAGAAGCCGCCGGTCGATCCCGGGGCTCAGCCGGTCGCGGATCAGGGCCACCGGGTGCGTGCGCAGCGTCAGGCGCATCGCGACGTAATCCTCGACCACCGCCTCGCCCTCGGTCATCGCGGGCAGCTGCACGGCAGCCTCCACGATCCCCTCGCCGTCCAGGTCGCCCGAGAACAGCGGCAGCTCCTTTTTCGGCACCAGCGCGCGGGCGGCCCACAGCGCCTCGCGGCGCGACACACCCACCGCGGCGAAGGCATCCGCCTCGGCCAGGATGGTCAGCGTCTTCGCGTCCAGCCCGGCGCGGCGCCAGACATCCTCGACCGCGGTGTAGCCGTTGCCGCGCGCGGCGGTTAGCCAATCCGCCTCTTCCTCGCGCATCGCCTTGATCTGGCGGAACCCCAGCCGCAGGGCCAGGTCGCCGCGCTCGGTCCGTTCCATCGTGCAATCCCAGCCCGAGCGGTTCACGCAGACCGGCCGCACCTCCACCCCGTGCTCGCGTGCGTCGCGCACGATCTGGGCCGGCGCGTAGAAGCCCATGGGCTGCGAATTCAAGAGCGCGCAGGCGAAGATGCCGGGGTGGTGCCGCTTGAGCCAGGCCGAGGCATAGACCAGCAGGGCGAAACTGGCGGCGTGGCTTTCGGGAAAGCCGTAGCTGCCGAACCCCTCGATCTGGGAGAAACAGCGTTCGGCGAAATCCTCGTCATAGCCGCGCTCCCGCATCCCGCGCAGGAACCGCGTGCGGAACTCGCTGACGGATCCATGCTTCTTGAAGGTGGCGAGCGACCGGCGCAGGCGGTCGGCCTCGTCAGGCGTGAAGCCTGCGCCGGTGATGGCGATCTGCATCGCCTGTTCCTGGAAGAGCGGCACGCCCAGCGTCTTGCCCAGCACGCGGCCCAGCTCGTCCGAGGGGAAGCTGACCGGCTCCTCGCCGTTGCGGCGGCGGATGAAGGGGTGAACCATGTCGCCCTGGATCGGTCCCGGTCGGATGATCGCGACCTGGATCACGAGGTCGTAGAAACAGCGCGGCCGCATCCGCGGAAGGAAGTTCATCTGCGCCCGGCTTTCCACCTGGAAGACGCCAAGGCTGTCGGATTTGCACAGCATGTCATAGACCGCCGGATCCTCGGGCGGCAGCGTGGCGAGGCTGTAATCGGCCTGGTGATGCAGGCGCAGAAGGCCGAAGGCTTTTCTGATACAAGAAAGCATCCCCAGCGCCAGAACATCGACCTTGAGGATACCCAGCGCGTCGATATCGTCCTTGTCCCAGCAGATGACGGTGCGGTCCTCCATGCTGGCGTTCTCGATCGGCACCAGTTCGTCAAGGCGGCCCTCGGTGATGACGAAACCGCCGACATGCTGCGACAGGTGCCTCGGAAATCCGATGATCTCTTCGATCAGCTGGATCGTCTGTTTCAGGCGCGGGCTTTCGGGGTCCAGCCCGATCTCGCGCATCCGGGCGACCTCCGGCCCGGTTTTCGACCACGACCCCCAGATCTGGGAGCTGAGCGCCGACAGCACATCCTCCGACAGGCCCATCGCGCGGCCCACCTCGCGCACGGCGCGCTTGCCGCGGTAATGGATCACCGTGGCGCAAAGCCCGGCGCGGTGGCGGCCGTAGCGCTCGTAGATGTGCTGGATCACCTCTTCGCGGCGCTCATGCTCGAAATCCACGTCGATATCGGGCGGCTCGTTCCGCGCTTCCGACACGAAGCGTTCGAAGACCATCGTCCCGATCTCGGGCGAAACGCTGGTCACCCCCAGCGCGTAGCAGGTGATCGAGTTCGCCGCCGACCCGCGCCCCTGGCACAGGATGCCGCGCGAGCGGGCGAAGGCGACGATGTCATGGACGGTCAGGAAATAGGGCTCGTACCCCAGTTTCGCGATCAGGCGCAGTTCGTGCTCCAGCTGCGCCTGCGCGCGCTCGGGGATGCCCTGCGGATAGCGCCAGTTCAGGCCGTCATGGGCCAGCCGCCGCAACCGGTCGGCGGCGGTTTCGCCATCGGCGATTTCCGAGGGGTATTCGTAGCGCAAACTCCGGATGTCGAAGGAGAGCCGCGCCGCAATCTCCTCGGCCCGGTCCACCGCCCCCTCGTGACCGCGGAAGATGCGGCGCATCTCGGCCTCGCTGCGCAGGCGTTGCTCGGCATTGGCCTGCGCCGCGGTGCCAAGGTCCTCGATGCGCAGCCCCTCGCGGATGCAGGTCAGGATATCGGTCAGCCGCCGCCGCGCGCCGTGGTGCATGATCGGCCGGGCCGAGGCGACGGTGTCGAGGTCCAGCGCCCGCGCCAGCCGCTCGGCGGCAGCGAAGCGGGCGGTATCCTGCCCGTCATAGGCGGGGGACATCAGCAGATGCATCTGCGGCTTCAAAGCCGCCACCAGCCGCCCGGCCCGCGCGCGCCAGTCGGGCGAGGGGCGGTCTGGCGCATGGAGCAACAGCTCAAGCCCCTGCGGAAAAGCCAGCAGATCGTCGAGCGTCAGGTGACACGCGCCCTTTTCCGCCCTCAGCCGCCCGGCGGACAGGATACGGCACAGGCTCGCCCAACCCGACCTGTCGCGCGGCAGCGCGGTCAGCCGCATCCCGTTCGTCAGCACAAGGCAGGCCGCGGGCAGCAGCCGCGGCACATGGTCGATCGGCGCGCGCGGGGGGCTGGGCAGATGCGCGGGCTTGGGCGGGCCGATGGGATCGGCGCGGGCGGTCTCGGCCTCGGCGATCTCTTCGGCGATCTTTTTCAGCTCCGACCAGGCCCGCACCACGCCCGCCACCGAATTCACATCGGCAATCGCGATGGCCGACAGGCCCAGCAGGGCCGCACGGCGGGCGTAATCCTCGGGGTGCGAGCCGCCGGTGAGGAAGGTGAAGTTGGAGG
>CBFIFZ010000160.1:0-6769 GCA_965661995.1 Roseicyclus sp. | reverse complement strand
TTCTGTGTAGCAGCTTGAATCTACAGCGCTTTCAGGCGCACGCAACCTTCCCCACCGATTTGGATGAATAAGATGGGTTCATGGTACTTCCCCAACTGGTAATAGCAGACCAAGGCAGGTCGCCGATGTTTCACTTCAACGTCAAGGCCCAAACACCTGAAAACATCCAGACTGTGCCCCGGGGTCCGCGGGCGCGCGACTGTGGCGAGGATGGGGACGCGGCCGTGTCGATCCCGTGGCGCAGAAGTGCAGTTTCCGCGCTGCGCTACATCCTGTGGTGGCGTGGGGCGGCCTACGCAATTTCTGCGATTTGGCCGCCGACGCTCGGCAAGACGCTGTTGCCGGTCTGCCGCGCCTGCCGGTTTGGCGCATGGTTTGTGGATAATTCCTCTTGGGTTCTCGGCCCGGCGATGACCAAGGTGCTGCCGAAAGCCACGTTTCGGAAAGTGCCCATGTCCTCGCCGACCGGCCTCACGCGGCGTGCGTTGCTGACAACCTGCTCGGCCGCGCTTGCCACACCCATGCTGTTCCGCCCCGCGGCGGCGCAGGACATGGCCCGTGCGCCAGCGGCCCCGGTCGTGCCCGACACCATCACCCGGGTGCTCACGGCCCGGCCGCTCGTGGCCATGACCTTCGACGATGGCCCGCATCCGACGCTGACGCCGCAGCTTCTGGATATCCTCGCTGCTCGCGGCATCCGCGCGACCTTCTACGTGATCGGCTGGCGCGTCCTGCGCGAGCCGCAGCTGATGCGCCGGATCGTCGCCGAGGGTCACGAGATCGGCAACCACACCTGGTCGCACCCGAGCCTGTTCGGCTACTCCGACGCCGGTGTCCTGAACCAGCTCGACCGGACCTCGCAGGCGATCTACGAAACGGTCGGCCGCCCGCCGGTGACCCTGCGCCCGCCCTATGGCAATCTCTATCCCCGCCAGCGCCGCATGGTGATGGAGGCGCGCAACATGCCGACCGTGCTGTGGTCGGTGGACCCCGAGGATTGGCGCAGGCCCGGCTCGGCCATCGTGTCGAACCGGATCCTGTCGCAGTCCCATCCGGGCGCCGTGATCCTGTCGCATGACATCATCGGCGCGACCGTTCGGGCCATGCCGGCGGCGCTCGACGGGCTTCTGGCGCGGGGCTACCAGTTCGCCACGGTGTCCGAGCTGATCGGCTGGCCGCGCTGGGACAGCCGCGACATCCGCCTGGCAAGCAACAGCTGACGGCTTTTTCCCTGCGCCGACTGGAAACCGCGATGCGGGGCCGGTAGGGTTTTTTCAGTTTGGACATGCTGATCGTGCATGTGGATAACCCGCACGGCAGAGCAGGGAGCAGAGTAATGAGTGGCAAGAGAGGCAGCGGGTCGGGATCGCGCAAATCGACCCCCGCAGGGCGCAAGAGCCGCACAAGCCCGACGCGGAAATCCAGCCGCAGCGACGCCGCCGCCCCGCCCGCCGCAAAGGCCGCCGAGGCGCGGACGCATCTGCGTGCGGTCAGCTTCGAGCCCGAGGCGCCCGCGCCGGCCAAGGCAGAGGTCGTGGCCGACGAGGCCGCGCCGACGGACCCCCGCTTCAAGCGCCCCGACCTGATCGAGGCCGTTTGCCAGCGCAGCGCGCTCAAACGCGCGGATGCCAAGCAGGTTCTCGAGCTGGTGCTCGACGAGCTGGGCAAGGCGCTCGACCGGAACGACGAGCTGGTGCTGCCGCCGCTCGGCAAGCTGATGGTCAAGAACCGCAAGCCCGACGAGGACGGCCCGGACATCCTGACCGTCAAGATCCGCCGCCCCCGCGGTGCCGGCGAAGACGGGGGCGAGAGCCCTCTTGCAGACCCCGGCGAGGATGGCTAAAGACGCCCCACCCGGCGGGTGATTAGCTCAGTGGTAGAGCGCTTCGTTCACATCGAAGATGTCGGGGGTTCAAATCCCTCATCACCCACCACCTTCCCCATCGGCCGCTCTTGCATGACGCGCCGCTTGCGGCTAAGTCGCCGTCGCCCGGCGGGTGGTTAGCTCAGTTGGTAGAGCGCTTCGTTTACACCGAAGATGTCGGGGGTTCGAGTCCCTCACCACCCACCATGGCGTTTGCATCCGCCCATAGCGGCATGCTCCTGCCGTTCAGCGCGATGTGCCGGTCCGAAGGGGCGGCGCTTTCTGTGCTCTTGAAAGCGCATGGTGGCGTGACGGCTACAGGGGGAAGGAAACAGACTGTCTTTGATCTCAGTCAATTGGTTTCCCTGAACAAAGATGTTAATATCAACCACGGGCGAGAAGCATTGATCCTCGTCCCCGAGTGCCCTTTGCGTTTCGACCAAGGCCCCCGGGTTCTGTCGCGTATCGTGATCGGATCAAGGGGGGCATGCGATGTGTGCCCAGACAATCGTCCTGACAAGTGCGACCTTCACGGGCTCCGTGATTGACGAAGACCTGTTCGCGGCCAACACGCTCTTCACCTCGAATTACCTCGACGAGGGCGGGGCCTATGATCGCATGCTCGAACAGGTCGGCTGGACCGGGCTGCGCTTTCCCGGCGGCACCGTCACCGAGGCCTTGTTTGCGCCCGGCTCGGATTTCGTCGACCGGTTCTTCGATGTCTCGCGTCCCAGCGGCCTGGCCGATGACGGCAGCGAGCGCATCGTCACCACCCCCGCCGCCTTCGACTACGCCATACGCAACGACCTGACCTTTCATTTCACCTTGCCGACGAAACGGTATCTGACCGATACGGTCGGCGAAGACGGCAATCGCGTGCCCAGCCAGTTCGGTCTTTACGAGCTCTTGAACCGCTCCGACGAGATGATCCGCGGCACCTATGGCGAGATCAATATCGAAGCCATCGAGATCGGCAACGAGTTCTGGGGCGAGATGGACCGTACCACGCCCGAGGAATACGGCCTTCTCGTCAATGATGTGTCGATCGGGCTTCAGGCGCTGTTCGACCTCTACGAGGAAGAGCGCGGCGGGCCCGACGCCTGGGAACAGCCGCTGATCACGGCGCAGGCCGCGCCCGGCTGGCTTGATGGGGGAAACACCGGCATCTTCGATCAGCTGACGCTGGCCTCGCGCGAGGCGATCGATGCCGCCATCACCCATTACTACCCGACCAGCTACACCAGCGCAGGCAACCGGCAGCTGCATTTCGACCGGCTCGACGAGTGGCAGACCCTCGAGGGGGTCGACCAGGAGCTGCAGTATTTCGTGTCCGAATGGAACATGAAGAACGGCAGCGACACGGGGCTGGTTCAGGCCTCGGGCGTGCTCGAGACCTTTCGCACCATGGTCGAGCGCGGCGTCGATTACGCGGCGATCTGGGGCACGCAGTATTACGCGCTCGGCAGCCGTCTGGCCGTGCTCGAGGACGATCCCGACGCGCCCGGCGGACGGGATTACACGCTGACCGCCACCGGCGAGGACTTCCGGATGATGTCTGAGGATCTGCAGGGGCTGCGCCTGCTCGACCTCGACACGCCGCCCGACCTGCGCAACGCGATCGACGTGCCGCAGGACGAGCGCACGCCGGAGACCGCCGAACAGGTGGTGATGCATGCCTTCGCCAATGCCGACACGACGATCGTCTTCCTGTCCTCGCGCAGCGAGATCCCCATCGAGATCACGGTCGATCCCGGAACCCTGGTGCAGGATTATCACCATGTCTGGGCCGAGGTCCTGGGGGTCATCGACGACCCGGCGACCGCGGGCGACGAGGGCGATCCCTTCTCGCGCGTGGCGGAACCCTACATCGAGACGCTGAACCAGTCCGAGTTGACGGGCCCGGACGGTCTGACCCTGACGCTCGATCCCTATGAAATCGTGCAGCTGGAATTCACCACCGGCGCGATCGGGGTCGAGATGTCGGGCCATGATTATGTCGTCGATCCCGCGGCGGATTACGACGACGATCTGACCGGCACGTCCTTCGACGACACGATCTCGGGACATGACGGCGACGATACCCTGCGCGGCAATGGCGGCGACGATATCCTTCTGGGCGGGGCTGGCGACGATTACCTCGGCGGCTGGGTGGGCGATGACCTGCTGGATGGCGGGGCCGGTAATGACACGCTGATCGGCGGGGACGGCAACGACACGCTGATTGCACGCGAGGGCGTGAACGAGTTGCGCGGCCAGGACGGCACCGACCAGTTCATCGTCGATACGGCCGGGCAGACGACCATCTTCGACTTCGACCTCGATGGCGGCGAGGGGCTGAGCTTTCTCGACATCTACGATCTGCCCGAGCATGTGCTCGAGCGCACCGCGGTCGATGGCGACGATCTTCTGGTCAGTCACGACGAGGGCGGCGAAACCCGCCTGGTCGGACTTGGCGACCGCCTCGACGACTTCGGCGGGGCGCTCAGCGATTTCCAGCCCGATGCGCCGGTGGCCGATCTCGTGGTCGCCCTCAACACGCCGCCGCCGGATGGCTCGATCGCCCCCGATCCGCCCCCTGATCCTGATCCGGGACCCGAACCGGCCTTCTCCCGCGACGACCTCAACACGCTTCTGCAACTCGAGCAGGCCTCGGACGTGCGTGACTTCATCGGGGCGCTGACGCCCGAGGAAGAATGGTCGATGCTGGACCAGCTGAACGTGAATGCGCTGGCGCTGTCGGCGACGCCGCAGCTTTGGGGGGCCTTTTGCGACAACCTGACGGACGAGGGCTTTGCCCGCCTGATCGACGAGGTCGATGACGAGATCCTCAGCCTGCGCTACGCGCGGATCACTGCCGATGAATTTGCCAATGGTCCCGACGACGTCGCGTCGCTGGAGGCCCTGCCGCTTTGCCGGACCTTCCCCGAAGTCGAGGAAGAAATCCGCCTCGACTACTATCTCGCGCTCTCCGAGACGGAGCGCGGTCTGATCGAGCAGGCCTATGCCGACCTCAATCCCGACGCCCCCGGCCTGACCGCGATGGAAATCCTTCAGCTCGACAGCGCCGATATCGAGGCCAGGCGGCAGGAGCTTCTCGACACCGACGAAACGCCGGATTTCGCACGGTTCCTGATGCCTGGCGAGTACAGCAAGGATTACCTTGCCGTCGATTCGGATGACGAGGACGAGCCGCCGCTGCCGCCCTTGCCCCCCGTCGAGGAAGAAGACCCACCGCCGCCCGAAGACGATGATCCGGTGTCCGGCGGGGGCGGAGGCGGCGGGGGCTGCTTCGTCGCGACCTGCGCCTATGGAGACTACGATCACCCCGATGTCGTCTTCCTGCGGCTCTACCGCGACCTCGAGCTTGCCACCCATGCGCCGGGTCGGGTGTTCATCCGGGTCTATTATGCACTCGGTCCATGGCTGGCCGCGGCCATTGCCCCGGTTCCCCCGCTGAAGCGGCTGGCGCGCCGGGTGCTGGAGCATAAGGTGCGGCGGATGCAGGCGCGCCGGACAGGGCGCTGACGCAATTTCTGAAAAAACGCACAGTTCAAGTGTGAAATTTCCAGTTCTGTGCGCGGGGTTGAGGGGGTAAGTAGGAGGGGAACCGGAAAAGGATCCCTCCCATGAGCTGGAACCCCGCCCTTGATCCGCATTGCCCGACCGGCGATGACGTGGATGCCATCGAAACCCTGATCGTGCCGCGCGCCCGCGACCTCGGCGATTTCGAGGTGCGCCGCGCGCTGCCCGCGCCCCGGCGGCAGATGGTCGGCCCCTTCATCTTCTTCGACCAGATGGGCCCGGCCGAGTTCGTCACGGGGCAGGGGATCGACGTGCGCCCGCATCCCCATATCGGGCTGGCGACGGTCACCTATCTCTACAAGGGACGTTTCCACCACCGCGACAGCCTTGGTACCGACCAGTGGATCGACCCCGGCGCGGTGAACCTGATGACGGCCGGTCACGGCATCACCCATTCCGAGCGGGTGGACGGCGAGATGCTGAAACAGCCCTACAGCCTGTTCGGCATCCAGACCTGGATCGCGCTGCCCAAGGATGCCGAGGACAGCGCACCGGCCTTCGTCCATGCCGCGAAGGAGGAATTGCCGGTCCTCGAGGGCGAGGGCAAGCAGCTGCGCCTGATCCTCGGGACGGCCTATGGCGCACGCGCCCCGGTCGCGACGGCCTCCGAGATGTTCTATCTCGACGCCGTCCTGCAGCCGGGCGCGAAGCTGCCCATGCCCGACGATCACGAGGATCGCGGCGCCTATGTCACGCAAGGCTCGATCGAGATCGCGGGCCAGCGCTTCGAGCCCGGGCAGATGATGGTCTTCCGCCCCGGCGACCGCGTGTCGATGACCGCGGGCCCCGAGGGGGCGCGGGTGATGCTTCTGGGCGGCGCAACGCTGGAGGGGCCGCGCCATATCTGGTGGAATTTCGTCGCCTCCTCGAAGGAACGGATCGAGGAGGCGAAGGAGGCCTGGCGCAAGGGCGACTGGGAGCATGGCCGTTTCCAGCTGCCGCCGACCGACAACGCGGAGTTCATCCCGCTGCCCGAGCGGTGACCGCCGCCCCTTGCCCCCGCTGCTTGCCGGGGGCAGGGTTCGGTCATGACGATCCGCCCCGCAACGCCGGGCGACCTGCCCGGCATCCGTGACCTGCACCTGTCCAATTGGCGCGCGGCCTATCGTGGCCTCCTGCCCGATGCGACGCTCGAGGGGAAGGCCCTGCGCTATCTAGCCGGGCGGTGGGGCCCCGAGGCGCTGGAGCACGACACCGTCGCCGTATCCCGTGACGGTCCTGTGCTGCTGGGCTTCATCGCCGCGCGGCCCGAGGCCGAGGGGCATGTCTTCGTCGACAACCTCCATGTCGCGCGCGGCGCGCGCGGGCGGGGCCTGTCGCGCG
>CBFIFZ010000159.1:0-6787 GCA_965661995.1 Roseicyclus sp. | reverse complement strand
GCCCGCCCGTCACCACGAGGTCTTCGTTCAGCGCCATCAGGCCCCGCGGCAGGCGCAAGGGCGCGGCCAGCCCGCGCGCCGGAAGGCTTTGCACCCCGTGCCAGAGGACGGGCCGGAACCCGCCCGCCTCGGTCCAGACGCGGTCACCCGGCGCGATATCCTCGATGGGGCGCTTGCCCGCCTCGGTCAGGATGCGCGTGCCCCGCGCCAGCCCGCCCGCGCGCAGCATCGCCCCGCTTCCCGGCGGCAGGTCGAGCGACAGGTCGTAGCCCTGGCCCGATTTCAGCGGCAGCGAGGAGGTGATCACTTTCAGCGGCAAGGGGGCCGCCTCATCCTCG
Source organism: Roseicyclus sp. (assembly GCA_965661995.1). Taxonomy (GTDB): domain Bacteria; phylum Pseudomonadota; class Alphaproteobacteria; order Rhodobacterales; family Rhodobacteraceae; genus Roseicyclus. Next base: position 6,449 of record CBFIFZ010000159.1, on the reverse strand, counting down.
GGATCGCGCGCGGCCTCGAGCCGGTAGGCCGTCAGCCGGACACCGCGCGCCGCATCCACCAGCGTCCAGAGCGGCCGCGCCGTGTCTCCGGCGGCAAAGCTCTGCGCCCCGATCCTCAGGGGTGCTGCCAGCACACCCTCGGCAAGCGTGATCTCGACGGGGGTGGCGTGGCGCTCGAGCCGCACGGGCAGGCTCACGGCGGTCTGCGCGGCCCCGAGAGGGTCTTCGGGAAGGCCTCCCGCGAAATGTTCCGGCAGGTAGGCGAAGCGCACGTACTGTGCCAAACTGATACAGGGCTCCATCACACCGGCACCGCCCACCATCAGCTGCCGCGGCCTGCGCCCTCCGCAACCTCGGACCGGGCACCGCGACAGCGGCGGGAACAATACCGCACCTCGTCCCACACTTTTTCCCACTTCTTGCGCCACGTAAAGGGCCGCCCGCAGGTCACGCAGGTCTTTTGCGGCAGGTCGCGTTTCTTCTGCATCTTCGCCATGGCGGGGCAGCTAGCGCGCGGCCCCGCCCCGGCCAGAGCGTGCTCAGCTGCCCCGGATGCGGCCCACCATCTCGCCCAGGTCGCGGCTCAGGCCCTCGGCCGCCGCGATCCGGTCCAGTTCCCCCGCGATGAGCTGTTGCCGGTCGGCGTCGTAGCGCCGCCAGGTCTCGAAAGCCGTCGACATGCGCGCCGCCGTCTGCGGGTTCTTGGCATCCACCCTCAAGAGCCAATCGGCAAGGAACCGGTAGCCCGCCCCCGTGGGGTCGTGGAACCCCGCCGGGTTTCCGGCGGTCAGCCCGCCGATGACCGAGCGGAAGCGGTTGGGATTCTTCCAATCGAAGAGCGGATGTTGGGTCAGCCGCTCGGCGGTGGCGACGGCGTCTTCGGGCTCGGCATGGGCGACCTGCACCATGAACCACTTGTCCATCACCAGCCGGTCGTCTTTCCAGCGGTCGTGGAAACGGCCCGTGACCTGCGCGTCGCCCGCCTCCAGCAGCGCGGTGAAACCCGCCATCTCGTCGGTCATGTTGGTCGCCGCGTCATAGCGCGCCCGCGCCCGCTCGGGGCCTTCCACGCGGGCGAGCAGCATCAGCGCCGCGTTGCGCAAGCTGCGCCTCGCGGCCTGTTGCGCGTCGGGCGCGTAGTCCGGGCCGGGGTCCATCGCGTCATGAAGTGCTGTCAGCGTGGGCTGCAGCGCCTCGGCCATCGCCGTTTGCAGCGCGCGCCGCGTGGCATGGATCGCCGTGGGGTCCGGCACGACGCCCGCGTCATGGGCGGCCTGCGCGATGTCATCCTCGGACGGCAAGGCGAGCGCGAGTGCGCGGAAGGCGGGGTCGAGCGTGTCGGTCGTCAGAAGCCGGTCGAGCGCCTCGAAAAGCGCGGGGTCGGGCGCGGCCCCGTTGGTCAGCATCGCCAGCAGCGTCTCGCGCATCAGGCTGCGGCCCGCTTCCCAGCGGTTGAACGGGTCGGGGTCATGGGCCAGCAGCACCAGCCGGTCGGCCCGGCTGAGCGGCGCATCGAGGATCACCGGCGCGGAAAACCCGCGCAGAAGCGAGGGGATCACGCGATCGGGCATGGCAACCCCCGCCCTTTCCGCCATCCCCGCGATGTCGAACGCCAACTCCGTCTCGGGCCCGTCCAGCACCGCCAGCGTCTCCGGCAACAGCTCCGTCCCGTCGGGCGCGAGCAACCCCAGCGCCACCGGGATCACCGCGGGTTCCTTGAGCGGCTGGCCGGGCGTCTCGGGCACCTCCTGGGCCAGCGTCATCTTCAGCGTGCCGCCGGAGAGCGCCCAGCGCGCCGTCACCCGCGGCGTGCCCGCCTGCGTGTACCAGCGCTTGAACTGCGAGAGATCCCGGCCCGTCACATCCTCGAACACCGCAAGCCAATCCTCGATCGTACAGGCCTGCCCGTCGTGCCGCCGGAAATACTCGTCCAGCGCCGCGCGGTACTCCTGCGCGCCGACAAGGCGATGCAGCATGCCGATCACCTCGGCGCCCTTTTCGTAGACGGTCGCGGTGTAGAAATTGTTGATCTCGACATAGGCGTCGGGCCGCACGTTATGCGCCAGCGGCCCCGCATCCTCGCGGAACTGGCGCGCGCGCAGCTGAAGCACCTCCTCGATCCGCTTGACGGGCGCGCTTCGCATGTCGGCGCTGAATTGCTGGTCGCGGAAGACGGTCAGCCCCTCTTTCAGGCACAGCTGAAACCAGTCGCGGCAGGTGATGCGGTTGCCGGTCCAGTTGTGGAAATATTCATGCGCGACAATGCCTTCGATGAAATCGTGATCGCGGTCGGTCGCGGTCTCGGGCGTGGCCAGCACGAATTTGGAGTTGAAGATGTTCAGCCCCTTGTTCTCCATCGCGCCCATGTTGAAATCATCCACGGCGACGATGTTGAACACGTCGAGATCGTATTCCCGCCCGTAAACCTCCTCGTCCCAGCGCATCGAGCGTTTGAGCGCGTCCATCGCATAGGCGCATTTCCCCTCGTCGCCGGGGCGCACCCAGATGTTCAGCGCCACCTCGCGCCCTGACATGGTCGTGAACCTGTCGGAATGGGCCACCAGCTCACCGGCCACCAGGGCAAACAGGTAGGCGGGCTTCGGCCACGGGTCGTGCCACTCAGCCCAGCCCTCGCCCGCGCCCACCGGGTTGCCGTTCGACAAAAGCACGGGCAGATCGCTCTCGATCCGCACGGTGAAAGGGGCCATCACGTCGGGGCGGTCGGGGTAGAAGGTGATCTTGCGAAACCCCTCGGCCTCGCATTGGGTGCAGAACATGCCGCCCGAGGTATAAAGTCCCTCCAGCGCGGTGTTCTCCTCCGGGTCGATCTCGACCTCCGCCTCCCAGACAAAGGCCCCGTCCGGCAACCGCGCCGCGGGCACGGTCAGCCCCTCGGCCGTCAGCAGGTAGTCGAAGGCCGTCAGCGCCACCCCGTCGATGGAACACGAGATCAGCCGCACCCCCTCGCCGTCGAGATGCAGGTTGCCATCCTCCAGCCCCTCGGGGTTGGCGCGAAAGCGGATCGTCGACAGGACGCGGGTGCCCTTGGGCTGCAGGCGAAAGGTCAGCCGCACCTCGTCCACAAGGTAGGAGGGCGGGCGGTAATCGGCCAGGTGGATGGGCTGGGGGGCGGCGTCTTTCATCGGGACCTCTCGGGGAACGGACAGGGGGCAAGCTAGGCCGCGCCCCCCCTGGCCGCAAGCGGGCCGCCCGAAACCCTCCTGACAGAAGGCTGTCAGCAGGGGTATGTCATCACCAAGGGGTCAGTCACATCAACCGGAGCATCCCGACATGACCTTCACACCCGCCCGTCCCGTCGCCTGGACGGAGATCCCCGTCGCCGATCTCGACGCCGGAACCGCCTTTTACGAAACCGTCACCGGCTGCCGCCTCGAACGGCAGAGCATGGGGCCGAACGAGACCGCCGTCTTCGTCACCGACCCGCCCATGTCGGGCGGCGGCGTGCACCTTTACCCCGGCAAACCTGCGCCGGGCGGCGTGGGGCCGACCGTCCACCTCGCCATCGCGGACGCGTTGGAAGACGCCATCGCCCGCGTCGCGCCCGCGGGCGGCACCGTCGTCTCGCCGCCCATCGCGATCCCGGCGGGGCGCTTTGCCTACATCACCGACCCCGACGGCAATTCCATCGGGCTCTTCGAAGCGGCGCAGGGCTGATGCGCCGGGCCGACCGCCTGTTCCAGATCGTGCAATACCTGCGCGGCGGTCGGCTCGTCACCGCGCAAGGGCTGGCCGAACGGCTCGAGGTCAGCACCCGCACCGTCTACCGCGACATCGCCGACCTGCAGGGCAGCGGCGTGCCCATCGAGGGCGAGGCGGGCGTGGGCTACATCATGGCGGCGGGTTTCGACCTGCCGCCGCTGATGTTCACCCGCGACGAGGTCACGGCCCTGGTCGCGGGCGCGCGGCTGTTGCAGGCCTTCGGCGGGGCCGAGATGGGCCGCGCCGCGGAGGAAGCGCTGGTCAAGATCCGCGCCGTCCTGCCCGAGGCCGAACAGGGCCCCGCCCGCGACGTGGCGCTTGCGGCCATCGGCATCGGCTTCGACGCCGACCTGCGCGCGCGGCTCGACGCGCTGCAATCGGCCATCGACGACAGGCTGCGCCTGCATCTGCGCTACCGCGACGAGGCGGGCCGCCCGACCGCGCGCATCATGCGCCCCTTGGGTCAGCTCTTCTGGGGCAAGGTCTGGACCGTCATCGCATGGTGCGAGCTGCGCGAGGATTTCCGCATGTTCCGCGCCGACCGGATCGAGGCGATGACAGAGGGCGACCGCTTCCGCCCCGAGCGCGGCAAGCGCCTTGTCGATTTCTACGCCCGCGTCGAGGCCGAGGGCCGCGAGCAAGACCACGGCCCCCTGCCCCTCCGCCCCTGAGGGACAGCCAGCCCCTTCACAGTTCTTGAAATCAAGCACTTGGCGCGCCACGGGCCGCCGCACCCCCCTTCACGGCTCCGTGAGTCAAGGGTTGAAGCCCGGGCCAAAGGCCATAGGTCACCGCCTTCATGTCGTCGGCCAACACGGTCGGCGGCGACATCGACAGCAACGCCCGAAGGAGGAACCACATGTCCGCCCCAAGCACCAATGTCGAAACCCAGGAACGCCGGCACAAGCCGGTTCTCGTCGTGCTGCGCACCCTGATCGGCGCGGCCCTGCTCGCCCTTGCGGGCTTCATCGGCTACCAGATCGGCGTGGCCGGCGACCCGTCACCCTCGGCCCTGCCGAGCGTCGAGGCGAACTGACGCCAAACCCCCTTTGACAGGCGCGCGCGGCCTGCTATCTGCCCGCGCATGAGCTCGGATGTTCTCGTTTGGTTCAAGCGTGACCTGCGCGCGCAGGACAACCCCGTGCTGGCCGAAGCGGCCGCGCGCGGGGGCCGTGTCCTGCCGGTTTTCATCGCCGAGCCCGAGGCTTGGGCGCAGCCCGACGCCTCGGCCCGCCAATGGCGTTTCGTGGCCGAAGGCCTCCACGGCTTGCGCGAAGACCTCGCCCGCCTCGGCGCGCCGCTGATCGTCAGGACCGGCCCCGCGCGGGACGTGCTTACCGATCTCTGCGCCGCAACCGGCATCCGCGAGATCGTCAGCCTTGAGGAAACCGGCAACGGCTGGAGCTACGCCCGCGACCGCGCCATCGGCGCATGGGCGCGGGCGAACGGCATCACCTGGACCGAACTGCCGCAACCGGGCGTGGTGCGCCGCCTCAAGGGCCGCGACGGCTGGGCCGCCCGCCGCGAACGCGCGATCCGCGCCGACGCCGCCGAGACACCGAAAGCGATCCACGCCTTCCCCCTCGACCCCGGCCCGATCCCCGAGGCGCGCGACCTCGGCCTGCCCTTCGACCCCTGCCCCGGCCGCCAGCGCGGCGGGCGGGCGCAGGCGACGGAAACCCTCGCCTCCTTCCTCGAGACCCGCGGCCAGACCTACCGAAGCGCCATGTCCTCGCCGCTGGAGGGGGCCACCGCCTGCTCCCGCCTCTCGCCGCACCTGGCATGGGGCACGCTCTCCCCGCGCGAAGCGGCGCAGGCCGCGAAAGCCCGCAAGCACCAAGCGCGCGGCACCCGCGACGGCTGGTCCGGCGCGATGACCAGTTTCGAGGCCCGCCTCGCCTGGCGCGACCACTTCATGCAGAAGCTCGAGGACGAGCCAGCCCTCGAACACCGCTGCCTGCACACCGCCTACGAAGGGCTGCGCGGCGACGACACCGCCCGCCGCATGGCATGGGAAAAGGGCGAGACCGGCCTGCCTTTCGTCGATGCCTGCATGCGCTCCTTGATCCATACCGGCTGGCTCAACTTCCGCATGCGCGCGATGCTGGTGGCCGTCGCCTCCTACCACCTCTGGCTCGACTGGCGCGCGACGGGGCCGCACCTCGCCCGCATGTTCACCGATTACGAGCCGGGCATCCACTGGCCCCAGATGCAGATGCAATCGGGCACGACCGGCATGAACACGGTGCGCATCTACAACCCCGTGAAACAGGGCCACGATCAGGACCCCACGGGCGCCTTCACGCGGGCGTGGTGCCCCGAACTGCGCGATGTGCCCGATGCTTGCCTGCAAACGCCCTGGACCTGGGAGGGCGCGCCGCGCCTCCTCGGCCGCGCATACCCTGCGCCGGTCGTCGACGTGGCCGAGGCCGCCCGCGCCGCCCGCGACCGCGTCTGGGCCGTCCGCCGCGGCGATGCCTTCCGCGCCGAGGCCGCGCGCATCGTCACGAAACACGCCAGCCGCAAGGACGGCGGCGCGGGGCGGCATTTCGTCAACGACCGCGCGCGCAAGCCGCGCAAACCGGATGCGCAACTCAGCCTCGACCTGTAACCTTCAGAAAAGCGTCGCCAGCCAGACGAGCGAGATCAGCACCGGCTGATGCACGAGGTAGACCAGCAGGCTGTGCCGCCCCGGCACGGCCACGACACGCGCCACCGGCCCCGCCTCC
>CBFIFZ010000158.1:0-6818 GCA_965661995.1 Roseicyclus sp. | reverse complement strand
GGATGCGGCCCGGCCCGAGACGGCCCTGGGCGATTTCGAAGCCGCGGCCGCGGCCGAGGATGAGCGTGTCGGCGGGCACGCGCACATCGGTGAAGCGGATATGCATATGGCCGTGCGGCGCATCGTCATGCCCGAACACCGTCATCGGACGCAGGATTTCAATGCCCGGCGTCGCAGCGTCGACCAGGAATTGCGAATGGCGGGCGTGGCGCGGCGCGTCATCGCCTTCCGACCGCGTCATCAGCACATAGACGGCGCAGCGCGGATCGCCCGCCCCGGACGCCCAGTATTTCTCGCCGTTGAGCACCCATTCATCGCCGTCCAGCTCGGCCTTGAACGAGATATTCGTGGCGTCGGACGAGGCGACATCGGGCTCGGTCATCAAATAGGCCGACCGCGTCTCGCCCGCCATCAGCCCGGGCAGCCAGCGCGCCTTTTGCGCATCGGTGCCGTAGCGCTCCAGCACCTCCATGTTGCCGGTATCGGGCGCGTTGCAGTTGAAGATCTCGGGCGCGATGGTGACGGCCCCCATCTCCTCGGCGAGATAGGCATATTCGACCGTCGACAGGCCGACCCCCTTGTCGCTGTCCGTCAGCCAGAAGTTCCACAGCCCCTTTGCGCGGGCCTTCTCCTTGAGATCCTTGAGAATTTCGACCTGCCGGTCGGTCATGGCAAAGCGGTCGCCCGAGGCATGCCGGCCGACCTCGGCGTGGTATTCCGCATCCATTGGCGCGATCTCTTCGCGCACCATCTGCCGCACCTGTTCGACCAATGGCCGAACGCGGCTGCTCATCCCGAGGTCCATCGCGTCTCCCTCCGCTCCCCTGCGCGAATGGACGCTAGTGGGCCGCGCGGGGTTGCACAACCGGTGCAAATGATATGAATCGACCCCAACGACGGAGGATCCCATGCCAGACGGACAGACGCGCCACACCGGCCCCTCGCTTGCGCCCTTCGATTGGGCCGATCCCTTTCACCTGACCGACCAGCTCAGCGAAGAAGAGCGCATGGTCGCCCTCAGCGCGCGGGCCTATGCGCAGGACAAGCTGGGCGCGCGGGTGACCGACGCCTACCTGAACGAAACGGTCGCGCCCGAGATCTTCGCAGAAATGGGCGAGATGGGGCTTCTGGGCGTCACCATCCCAGAGGAATACGGCGGTCTGGGCGCGGGTTACGTGACCTACGGACTGGTGGCACGCGAAGTGGAACGGGTGGACAGTGGCTACCGCTCGATGATGTCGGTTCAGTCCTCGCTCGTGATGTACCCGATCAACGCCTATGGCACCGAGGAACAGAAGCAGAAATACCTGCCCGGGCTTGCCGCGGGTACGCTGATCGGTTGTTTCGGCCTGACCGAACCCGACGCGGGCAGCGACCCGGCGGGGATGAAGACCACGGCCAGGAAGACCGAGGATGGTTACGTCCTGAACGGGGCGAAGATGTGGATCTCGAACGCGCCCATTGCCGATGTCTTCGTGGTTTGGGCCAAGTCCGAGGCACATGGCGGCAAGATCCGCGGCTTCATCCTGGAGAAGGGGATGCGCGGCCTTTCGGCCCCAAAGATCGGCGGCAAGCTGTCCCTGCGCGCCAGCGTGACCGGTGAGATCGTGATGGACGGCGTCGAGGTCGGCGAGGACGCGCTCTTGCCACATGTCGAGGGGCTGAAGGGCCCCTTCGGCTGCCTCAACCGGGCGCGCTACGGCATCGCCTGGGGCGTGATGGGCGCGGCAGAGGATTGCTGGCACCGCGCGCGGCAATACGGCCTCGACCGGGTGCAGTTCGGCCGCCCGCTGGCGCAGACGCAGCTTTTCCAGAAAAAGCTCGCCGACATGCAGACCGAGATCGCGCTGGGGCTTCAGGCCGCGTTGCGCGCGGGCCGGATGATGGACGAAGGCAGCTGCGCGCCCGAGGTCATCAGCCTGATAAAGCGGAACAATTGCGGCAAGGCGCTGGACATCGCGCGGGCGGCGCGGGACATGCACGGCGGCAACGGGATCATGGCGGAATACCACGTGATGCGGCATGCCCAGAACCTCGAGACGGTGAACACCTACGAGGGCACCCATGACGTGCACGCGCTGATCCTCGGTCGTGCCCAGACCGGGCTTCAGGCGTTTTTCTGAAGCCTCAGACCGCCTCGAGCGCGACGGCGATCCCCTGACCCACGCCCATGCACATGGCGGCGAGCGCCCGGCCTGCCCGGCGAATGGCCGAGCGCGATTGCGCCGCCGTTGGGGTTCACATGCGGCGCGTCATCGGGCGGGCCCGCCAGCAGCGCACACATGCACGCCACGTTGCGGTTGCCCTGGCAGGCCTGGTTGGCGCAGCCGTAAATCACCTTGTCCACCGCGGTCCGATCCACGCCGGGGTGGCGCGCCCGCAAGGCGCGCAGCGGCACGGCACCAAGGTGATCGGCCCGGCCCGCGCTGAACGCGCTGCCGAACCGCCCGACGGGCGTGCGGACGTAATCGCAGATGAACGGCTCGGCCATGGCACCCTCCGCCGTTTGCCGACCGGGGGATAGGCGCCGCCGCCCCGCCCGTCCATCGGCGGACGCCGCGTCCGGCTGGCCTTGGGCCGTGCGCGTGATACTGTTTCGCCAAGGCGCGAGGGAGGACGCGATGGGAGAGGTCGTCAGGAGCAGCGTGGAAGGTGCGATCGGATTGATCGCGCTCGACAATCCACCGGTGAACGCAGCCGGGTTCGACCTGCGTGCGGGGATCGTGGCAGCCCTTGACCGGCTGGCCGACGCCCCGGGCGTCGAGGTCATCGCGCTCTATGGCGAAGGCCGCAGCTTCATCGCCGGGGCGGATATCCGGGAATTCGGCAAGCCGCCGCGTGACCCGTGGCTGCCCGAGGTGTGCAACCGCCTGGAATCCTGCGCGAAACCGGTGATCTCGGTCCTGCATGGCGCGGCACTTGGCGGCGGTCTCGAGGTCGCCATCGCGACCCATGCGCGGGTGGCCATCACGGGCGTGCAGCTGGGGTTTCCCGAGGTGACGCTGGGGGTGCTGCCCGGCGCGGGGGGCACACAGCGCGGCCCGCGCCTGACCGGAGTTGCCGCGGCGCTCGACCTCATCACCACGGGCCGACGCATCGGGGCGGAGGAGGCGCTGGCGCTCGGCCTCGTCGACAGGGTGACCGAAGGCGACCCGCGCGAGGTGGCGCTTGCGGCGGCGAGGGATGTGCTGGACGGGCGGCTGACGACCCGGCGCACGAGAGATATCCACATCGACCCCGACCCAAAGGCCATTGCAAAAGCAAGGCAAACCCTTGCCCATGCACAGGCTCACCTGTTCAGCCCCCATGCCTGTGTCGATGCGGTGGAACTGGCCGCGACGCTGCCGCTGGATGACGGCCTCGGGCGGGAAAGGGTGCTGTTCCAGGCCTGCATCGACAGCCCGCAGCGCGCCGGGCTGATCCACGCCTTTTTCGCGGAGCGCGCGGTCGCCAAGATCCCCGAGGCCACGGCACAGCCGCGCCCGGTGACGCGCATCGGCGTGGTGGGCGCAGGCACGATGGGCACGGGCATCGCCACCGCCTGCCTGCTGGCCGGCTATCCTGTCGTCCTGGTGGAGCGCTCCGCCGAGGCGCTGGCGAAGGGCGAGGCTGCGGTGGCCCGGAACCTGGACGGCGCCGTGGCGCGCGGGAAGATGTCGGCAGACGCGCGCGGCGCGACCCAACTCACCAAGGCGACCGACACCGCGGCGCTCTCGGGCTGCGATCTCGTGATCGAGGCGGTCTTCGAGGAGATGGCCGTCAAGACAGCGGTCCTTTCAGAGATCGAGCGGGCCTGCCCCGGTGCCCTGATCGCGACCAACACCTCCTATCTCGACCTCGAAGTCATGGCCGAGGCCCTTGATGCGCCACGGAATTTCATTGGCCTGCACTTCTTCTCCCCGGCTCATGTCATGCGCCTTGTCGAGGTCGTCGTGGCCCATGGCACGGCGCCCGAAATTGTGGCGACCGGCTTCGCGCTGGCCCGGCGGTTGGGCAAGGTCGCGGTCCGTTCTGGCGTCTGCGACGGGTTCATCGGAAACCGGATCATGTCCGCCTACCGCAAGGCGGCCGATGTCATGGCGCTTGACGGAACCCCGGTCAAGGCGATCGACGCCGCCGTGCGCGGCTTTGGCTTTGCCATGGGACCCTTCGAAATGGGCGACCTTGCCGGGCTCGACATCGGCTGGGCCGCGCGCAAGCGGCAGGCGGCCAATCGCGACCCCGCTGCGCGCTACCATGGCGCGCTGGCCGACCGGCTGTGCGAGGCGGGCTGGTTCGGGCGCAAGACCGGGCGGGGCTGGTACGACCATGCGGGCGACAGGCCCGTGCCGAACCCGGAGATTCCCCGTCTTCTGAAGGAGATACAGGAGGCCGAGGGGATCACGCCGCAGGTTCTGCCCCCCGACGAGATCGTCGCCCGCTACGAGACCGCCATGATCATGGAGGCCGCCCGCGTCGTGGAAGACGGCATCGCGCTGCGCGCCATCGACGTGGATGCGGTGTTCCTGTTCGGCTACGGTTTCCCGCGCTGGAAGGGCGGGCCGATGCACCAGGCCGACGTGATCGGCGCAGCCGAGATCGTGGCGCGGATCGAGCGCCTTGCCGCCCATGATGCCCATTTCTGGCAGGTGCCCGACATCCTGCGCCGCATGGCGCGCGACGGCGGAACCTTCGCCGATCTGAACCGGGAGGGATGAGATGGACCTGAGCTATTCACCGGCGGAGGCTGCCTTCCGCGACGAGGTGCGCGCCTTCCTGTCCGAAGCGCTCCCGCCCGAGATCGCGGCCAGGGTCGCGGCGCGGCGCGAGCTGGGGAAAGCGGAGATGGAGCGCTGGCACGCGATCCTGCATGCCAAGGGCTGGCTGGCCGGGCCGTGGCCCGAGGCCTTCGGCGGTCTCGCCTGGGGGCCGGTCGAGCAACATATCTTCGAGGAAGAATGCTGCCGCGCGAACGCGCCGCGGATCGTGCCCTTCGGGCTGAAGATGCTGGGGCCCGTGCTGATGAAATACGGCACGCCCGGGCAGCAGGCGGAGTACCTGCCCCGCATCCTCGACGGCCGCGACTGGTGGTGCCAGGGCTATTCCGAGCCGGGAGCGGGCAGCGACCTCGCGTCTCTGAAGACCAAGGCAGAGCGCGACGGCGACCACTACGTCGTCAACGGGCAGAAGACCTGGACGACGCTGGGCCAGTTCGCCAACCGCATCTTCTGCCTTGTGCGGACAAAGGCCGAGGGCAAACCTCAGGAGGGGATTTCCTTCCTTCTCGTCGACCTCGACACGCCCGGCATCGAGTTGCGCCCCATCCGCCTGATCGAGGGCGGCTACGAGGTGAACGAGGTCTTCTTCACCGACGTGCGGGTGCCCGTGGGCAACCTTGTGGGCGAGGAGAACGAGGGCTGGACCATCGCCAAGTTCCTCCTCGGCCATGAGCGCACGAACATCGCCGGCGTGGGCTTCTCGATCCAGGCCTTCGAACAGGTCAAGGCTCTGGCGCAGACCGTCAAACGCGGCGGCAAGCCCCTGATCCAGAACCCGCTTTTCGCCGCGCGGATGGCCTCGGTCGAGGCCGAGCTGGACGCGATGAAGATCACCAACCTGCGCATGCTCGACCGCGCGGCACGGGGTGGGCGGCTCATGGCGGAACCCTCGATGCTGAAGATCAAGGGCACGGTGATCCGGCAGGCGATCAACGACCTTGCCCGCCGCGCGCTGGGGCCAGCGGCGGCGCCCTTTCCGTCGGAAGAACTCGACAATCTCGCCATTGCGCCCGAAGGGCACGCGCAGAACGCGGCGAGTTATTTCAACAACCGCAAGATCTCGATCTACGGCGGCTCGAACGAGATCCAGCGGAACATCCTGGCCAAGGGGATGATGCGCTGATGGATTTCACGATCTCCGATGACCGCCGGATGCTGGCCGACACGCTGCGGCGCTTCCTCGCAGAACACTACCCTGTCGAGCGCCGGAATACCGTGGCCTATGCGGCGCCGTGGCATGACCCTGGCAAATGGGCGGGGCTGGCCGAACTGGGCCTGTTCTACGCGCTGGCGGATGAAGACGCGGGCGGCATGGGCGGCTCGGGTTTCGACGTGACCGTCGTCTTCGAGGAACTGGGCCGCGCACTCTGCCCCGAGCCGGTGCTGGGCCAACTGATGGCGGTGCGGCTGATGGGGGCAGCCGGCGGCGACCTCGCGCCGCTTCTGTCGGGCGAGACGCGCTATGCGGTAGCCATGGGCGAGCTGGACGCGCCCTACGATCTCGACGGGATCGAGACGCGCGCCGGGCACGGGCGGCTGACGGGCCGGAAATCGGTCGTCTACGCCGGCGCGGCAGCCGAGCGGCTGCTGGTCGCGGCGGCGGGCCCGTCGCTTTGGGAGGTGGCGGCAAGCGACGCCGAGATCGCGGGCTATGGCATGATCGACGGCGGCCCGGCGGCCGAGGTCTTTCTCGATGCCACACCGGGCACCTGCCTGATGGAAAACGCGAAGACCGCGCTGGAGGATGCGCGGGACTGGGCGGCGCTGGCGCTGTCGGCAGAAGCGCTCGGCGCGATGGAGACGGTCTTCGCCATGCTGACCGACTACCTCGGCACGCGGAAGCAGTTTGGCCAGCCGATCGGCGCCTTCCAGGCGCTCCAGCACCGCGCCGTCGACCTCGCCATCGAGATCGAACAGGCACGCTCCATCGTGATCCTCGCGGCTTCCGCGATGGGCACGCCCGAGCAGGCCAAGCGCGTGGCGCAGGCCAAGCATCTCGTGGGCCGCATCGCGCGACAGGTGGCCGAAGAGGCGATCCAGATGCATGGCGGCTTCGCGATG
>CBFIFZ010000157.1:0-6865 GCA_965661995.1 Roseicyclus sp. | reverse complement strand
TCCTCGAAACCATGTCCCATCATCGCCAGTTGCGCCGGTCCCCCGGCCAGCGTCTGCGGCGCGGGCGGGGCCAGCGCGATCAGCCCGCCCGCGTGAAGGCCGACGGAAAGCGCACCGGCGAGCGCGGCGATGGTCCAGCCCCGCCGCGTCACGGAAGGCCCCGCTCGGTGACAATCCAGACCTCCTGCGCGCCCGCGCTGCGCAGATCGCCCGCGATGGCGACAAGCCGCGCGGCGGGCAGCGCCCGGTCGGGCACGAGACGCAGCGCGACCTCGCCCGAGGTTTCCGACAGGCGCGCGGCCAGGTAGGCCTCTGACGTGATCTCGGCCCCGCGGTAGATCATCGTGCCATCGGCACGGATCACGGCCGCGTCCGGCGGCGCGCGGCCCTCGAGCCGGTCGGCCTCGACCAGCGCGACACCCCGGTCGAGCGGCGGGGCGATGGCGGCTGTCACGAGGAAAAAGACAAGCATCAGGAAGACGATGTTGATCAGCGCGATCATCGGCTCTGACCGGCGGCGGGACGGCAGGGGCGCGAGGGCCATGGCGGCTACTCCAGCACGCTGACGGCCAGCCCCGGCACGGCGCGCAAGATGGTCAGGAGATCGACCAGCCGTTGCGAGCTGACCTCGCCCGACAGGGTGACGAGCAGGGTCGTGCCCCCCTCCTGCGTCAGCTCGGCGATGGCGGGGGGCAACGCCTCGAGCGACAGGGCGGTGCCGTTCAGCGCCAGGTCATCGGGGCGCAGTTGCACGAACAGGGGCGCCGCGCCCTCGGCCGCACCGCCGCCCGCGTTCATCAGCGGCAGTTCGGCGAAGCGGGTGAAGGTCGAGCTGAGCATGAAGAACAGAAGCAACAGGAAGATGATGTCTATGAGCGGCGTCAGCGCGACCGGCCGCCGCCGCCACCCGCGCGCCTCAAGTGCCAGGGGCGTAGGCGCCGTGCGGCGCGGCCTCGCGGGGCCGCGCCACGGTATGCGGGGCGGGGCGCATCGGATGAAAGAGCGCCTCGAGCGCAAGGTCGATCCGCGCCCGTTCCCGGGCTGCGCGGCTTTCGAAGAAGCTGAGCGCCAGCGCGGTCGGCATGGCCACGGCCAGCCCCGCCGCCGTGGTCAGAAGCGCCACCCAGATGCCGCCCGCCAAGACCGAAGGGTCCACCGCATCGCCCGCGGCCTGAAGCGCGCGGAAGGCGTCGATCATGCCCAGAACGGTGCCGAACAGCCCCAGGAGCGGCGCGACCTGCGCAATGCTGTCCAGAAGGCGGAAGCCCCGCGTCACCTCGGCGAGCTGCGCCTCGGCCATGGCGACAAGGCGCGGCTTGGCCGCTGCCCCTTCGGCCAGGGCCGCGGCAAGGATCGGGGCAAGGTGGTTTCGGCTGCCTGCCAGCGCCTCCCCGGCCCCCGTCCGGTCGCCCGCATCGAGCGCGGCCATCGCCCGGTCGATCGCGGCGTGCCGCCCGACGCCGAGCGCCCAGACTTGCCACAGCTTCCAGATGATCGTCGCCAGCACGAGGACCGACAGCGCCAGGAGGATCGCGATGACCGGACCGCCGAGATCGATCAGCGCGGCCAGCCGGTCCGAAACAAGCGAAAGCTCCATCACCCGATCACCTCCACATCCGTGCGCGTCGTCAGCTCCAGCCCCTCGGCACAGGCCGCCCCGGCGCTGCAGTCGGACACGCCGTTGATCAGCACCCGCCCGAGGCTCTCACAGGCAAGGCCGGGGATATCGAACTGCCGCACGCGCGGCACGCCATCGGGCAGCGCCCCGAATTCGAAGAGCGTCAGGCGCTCGACCCGTCCCTCGGTGTCGATCAGCACGGTCTCGAGCGACAGCGCCTCGAGATCACCGCCCAGCGCATTCTCGGCGAGGAAGGTCAGGCGGCAGGCGCCTTCCAGCGGGTCGACCCGGTTGAGGTCGAGGGACAGGCGGCCCTCGCTGCCCTGAGCGGACAGGGGTGAGGCGAGAAGAAGGGCAGAGAGGAAAACGGCAAGGCTTGCGCGCATGGCAGGCACCATCTGGCTGGAGGGTCAGTAAGGGCTGGCACCTTGCGGGCTTGCGCGTGTCGCGGGGCCATGTGCACCCCGGAGCTTGCCCCGGTTACAAAACCTGATTAAAACTGTCAAGAACAGCAAGGTGCCTGCCGTCGCAGCCCCAGCCCGGTCAATCCCAGCCTGGAGCGTGACATGAACCTTGTCGTTTCCGAGACATCCCTGAACCCCTCGCCCGCCGATTTGCGCGCGGCCCTTTCCGATGCCACGTTGCGGCCGCGCGACCTTGCCCGCAGCCTCGGCGTGACCGAGGCCGACCTGCTGGGCGCGCAGGTGGGCCATGGCGTAACCCGCATCGCCGCCCACCCCGACCGGCTGATGCCGGCGGTCTGCGGGCTGGGCGAGGTCATGGCGCTGACCCGCAATGACAGCGTCGTGCACGAGCGTACGGGCAGCTATGACACCTGGCACCCCGGCGACCATGCCGCCATGATCCTCGGGCCCGAGATCGACCTCAGGGTCTTTCCCTCGCACTGGGTTCACGGCTTCGCCGTCAGGAACGACAGCGGCAAGGGCCCGTCACGCAGCTTTCAGGTCTTCGACGCGAGCGGCGAGGCGGTCCACAAGATCTACCCGCGCGAGGGCACGGACCTGGCCGCATGGGACCGCGCGGTAGCCGGGCTGGCGACGGGCGATCTCTCGGACAGGCTGGAGCTTGCGCCGCCCGTCCCGGTCGAAGGGCCCAAGGCCCGCCCCGAAAAGGCCGAAGAGCTGCGAACGACCTGGGCGAAGATGACCGACACGCACCAGTTCCTGCGCCTCGTGTCGCGCATGAAGATGAACCGGCTCGGCGCCTACCGGATCGCGGGCGCGCCCTTTGCGGTGCCGCTTGCGCCCGAGGCGCTGAACGCGGCCCTGATGGCCTGTGCCGCCGATGCAGTGCCGGTCATGATCTTCGTGGGCAACCGCGGCTGCATCCAGATCCACTCGGGCCGCATCGAGACCCTGAAACAGATGGGACCATGGCAGAACGTCCTCGACCCCCGCTTCAACCTGCACCTGCGGCTCGACCACGTGGCCGAGGTCTGGCTGGTCGAGAAACCGACGCGCCGCGGCCCGGCGCTCAGCATCGAGGCCTTCACCGCGGAGGGCGCGCTGATCCTGCAGCTTTTCGGCTATCGCAAGGAGGGTCAGGAGGACACCGCCGCCTTCGAGAGCATGGCGGGCGCCCTGCCCCGGCTGGCGTGACGCCCACCGTCGTCGGCCCCGGCCCGATCCGGTCGCGTCACGCCGCGAGGGGATCGACCAGATCGGCCCCTTCGGCGCGGTTCGAATTGACGCGCGCATCGACGCGCCAGCGGTCGTAATGGCCCTCTGGCGCGGGGCGCATCAGGGGGGCGGCCTTCTCGTCGGTCTCGCCGAGCCAGCGGGCCCAGTCACCGGGGGCAAGCTGCACGGGCTCGCGGTGATGGGTCGCCGACATCCAGTCGCTGGCGCCGGTGGTCACGATGGCGACGGTGGTGATCGGCTGGTCGCCCCTTGCCCAATCCTGCCAGATGCCCGCGAAGACCAGCGGAGCGCGGTCCTTGGGCACGAAATACCACGGCAGGCGGCGGCCCTCCTCGTCCTTGGTCCATTCGTAGAAGCCGGTGGCGGGCACGAGGCAGCGGCGCTCGCGCACCGCGGCGCGGAAGGCGGGCTTTTCGGCGATGGTCTCGGCCCGGGCGTTGATCAGGAGGGGGCCGTCGGTGGGGGTCTTGTACCAATGCGGCACGAACCCCCAACGCATCGGGCGCAGGCGCCGCCCGCCCTGCCCCGCCGTCACCACGGCCACGGATTGCGTGGGGCAAATGTTGTAGCGCGGCACCGGCGGAAGATCGTTCGACGGCGCGGCCTCGAACAGCCGCGCCATCGCGTCATTGGGGTGGGTCATGGTCATGCGCCCGCACATGGGGCGCAGCCTAGAACGGCCGGTCAGCGGCCGTAAACGTGTTTCCAGGCGATCTTTTCCGCATCTTCGCGGAAGATGCCCAGGTCCAGCGCCACGTCGAGCGGCATGTTCGCGATCTCGCGGGCGGTCTGGTGATAGGCCGCACGTTTCGCGGCGGCAGTGCGCAGGCGGGTCATGATCGAGGTCATCGGTCGCGGCTCCTTTCAAGCTTGGCGTTTCGTCTCTCGTTAGCATGATGTGGTAGCGCTAACGGATTTCACAATTGACGGATTGCCAAAGCCGCCTTGCAATTGCTGCATGGCAGCAAAAAGGCCGGCGCGGGGGTCCGCGCCGGCCTTGGCATGAAACCGTGAAGCCCTTATTCGGCGGTGGAAATCCGGCCGTCGGTGTAGGGCGTGTAGGGGCTGTTGGCGCCAAGGTAGGTCGCCGCCACCTCTTCGAGCCCGGGGCCGAAGTCGTAGGCGTTCATGGCGTTCCGGGCGAAGACCGAATAGCCGTCGCCGCCGCCGCGCATGAAGTTGTTGGACACGACGCCATAGGTGGCCTCGGGGTCGAGCGCAGTCCAGGTGCCGTCCATGTCGACCTCGACCGACACGATCCGGCTGCCCGGCTCGGCCGACGGGTTCCATACGAAACGCAGGCCCGAGACCTGCGGGAAGCGGCCCGCGCCCTCTTCGACCTGGCTCACGCCGTTCTCGAGCGCGGCCAGCACGTCGGCCCCCGACAGCTGGAAGGTGGCCAGCGTGTTCTGGAAGGGCAGGACGGTGAAGACCTCGCCCATCGTGACCTCGCCCGCGTCGATCGAGGCGCGCAGCCCCCCGCCGTTGGCGATGGCGATCTGGATGCCCTGGTCGGCCACGCGGTCGAGCATCGCGTCGGCCACGAGGTTGCCCATCGAGCACTCCATCGCGCGGCAAACCGAACGGTCGCCCTCGATGAACTCGGTCGTGTCACCCACGACATCCGCCATCATCTCCTCGATCGGGCCGGCCAGCTCGGCCACGCGGGCCGCGATGGTCTCGTCCGGCGTCACGCTCGCGTCGAGAAGCATGGTGTTGCCCTCGGCGTAAAGCACCTCGCCCGCATCGTCGAAGGTCACCTCGAGATGGCCGAGGTACTTCGAGTACGCGTAGGCCTGCACGATCGGGATCATCATGCCGTCGGGGTTCGAGATGAAGGTCGGATAGGGCCCGTCGCGGTCGGGGTCGTCCTTGCCGAGATAGGTGTGCGAATGGCCGCCCACGATCACGTCGATGCCGGTCACGGCCTCGGCGATGCGGATGTCGGCGGGCAGGCCCACGTGGGTCAGCGCGATGATGATGTCGACGCCCTGCTCGGTCAGCGCATCCACGTCACCCTGCAGCGCGTCGATCTCCTGCTGGAAGATCACGCTGTCACCGGGCGAGGAGATCTCCATCGTGTCGAGCGTCAGCGCCGAGACGATGCCGACCTGCGTGCCGTTCACGTCAAGCACGATGGTGTCGCCCACGCGGCCGTTCAGCACCGGGTTCTGGCTGACGTCGAGGTTGCCCGAGACGACCGGGAAGCTGACCTGGTCGAGAAGCGGCAGAAGCCCCTCGGGGCCGTTGTTGAACTCGTGGTTGCCCAGCGCCATGGCGTCGAAGCCGATGGCCTCCATGAACTCGCCGGCGGCCGCGCCGTCATAGGTCGTGAAGAACAGGCTGCCCTGGTACTGGTCGCCCGCGTCGAGGACGATCACGTTCTCGCCCGCGGCCTCGAGCTCGCCGCGGATCTGGTTCACGGCGGTGGCGATGCGCGCCACGCCGCCGAAACATTCGCCCGCCGCGTCATCCTCGGCCGGGCAGGTCGAGTCGAAGCGGTTGATGGGCTGGATACGGCTGTGAAGGTCGTTGATGTGCAGAATGTGAATGGTGGTCTCTGCCGCGGCCGGTGCGGCCATGCCGAGGCCCGCGAGGATCGCGGTGGAGCCGAGAATCCGTGCAAGCATTGTTGCTCTCCCGTTTATGTTGGACACCCGCCAGAGTGGCGGGCTGCGCCGGTCAAGTAAAGCGGCTTGGTGACGTTGGTGTTACACTTGACGGCGCGTCAGCGTCGGGCAATGGGAAGGCATGCATATCTACAAGATCCTTCGGCCCGAAGAATGGGCAGAGCTTGAACGGTCGGGTGAGACATCCGGCGCCCCGGTGGACGTGGCGGACGGGTTCATCCACTTTTCCACCGCCGAACAGGCCGCCGAGACGGCGGCGAAGCATTTCGCGGGCGAGGACGGGTTGATCCTCGCCGCCTTCGACGCGGACGCCCTGGGCGATGCACTGAAATGGGAGGTGTCGCGCGGGGGCGCGAAGTTTCCGCATCTCTACGCCCCCCTGCGCCGCGCCGATGTTCTGTGGCACGCCCCCCTGCCGCTTGTCGGCGGGGTGCATGTCTTTCCGGCGGATCTCTGAGCGATGTGGGAACGCTTCGGCCTTTCGGTGATGCAGCGGATGGAGCCCGAGCGGGCCCACGGGCTGGCGATCAAGGCGCTGCAGACCGGGCTTCTGCCCGCGCCGGGGCCGGTGAGCTCGCCGCGGCTGGCGGTCGATCTGGCGGGGATGGCCCTGCCGAACCCGGTGGGGCTAGCGGCGGGCTTCGACAAGAACGCCGAGGCGGTGGGGCCGCTTTCCCGCGCGGGCTTCGGTTTCATCGAGGTGGGGGCGGCCACGCCCGTGGCGCAGCCCGGCAACGCGAAACCGCGGCTTTTCCGGCTGTCCGAGGACCGCGCGGCGATAAACCGCTTCGGTTTCAACAACGAGGGGATGGATGCGATCGCGGCACGGCTTGAAGCCGCAAAGCCAGCGGTGCCCGTGGGCCTGAACCTCGGCGCGAACAAGGAGAGCCGCGACCGCGCGGGCGATTTCGCGCGGGTTCTGGCGCGCTGCGGCCCGCATGTGGATTTCGCCACGG
>CBFIFZ010000156.1:0-6956 GCA_965661995.1 Roseicyclus sp. | reverse complement strand
CCCCCGAATTTTCGTACGAAAATTCGCAACCGCGCCGCGCCAGCGGCGCGCCCCCGCCCAAAGGATTTCGCACCGAAATCCGCGCGCGCCCTAAAGCTCCACCTCGCCATCCTCGCCCAACTCGGGCTCGGGCTCGGCCTCGAAGGGCGGTGCATCCTCGCTCCGCCGGATGATGATGTCGCCATTGGGCAGCCGCTCGGGCAATTCGTAATAGCTCAGGTCATCGACCAGCTCGCCCATCCGATCCAGAAGTGGCAGGATCTCCTCCTCGAAGAAGGGCCGCGCCTCCTCCAGCATGGGGCGCATGTCTTCCATCAGCCCTTCGAGGATCTGGCTCATCCCCTCTCCCAGCAGGTCCAGCCCGTCGCGGACGGACCCGTCCTCGTCCTGGGCTGCCGAAGGCGCGGCCAGGCTCAACATCACCGCCGTCAGGATCACACGTCTCATGGCTTTCGTCCTCCATGGTCCCATGCCAGACATAGGCACGGCCCCGCCCCGTTTCACCCCGGCAGGACCATGTCCAGCGTCACCGGGAAATGATCCGACGCCGCAAGCAGCGCGTCGCGCAGCCCCTCGTCCTCCCAGCAGCCGGGGTCCTCGAACGGGTGCCAGACCCGCCAGCGCCGCGCCGCGCCGCGCAGGTCGGGCGACACGAAGATGTAGTCCAAGAGCGCCGACAGGTACCGCCCCTCGCTCGCGATGTAGAAGCGCGCCGTGGTGGGCGCGGCCACGATCCGCCGCTCCAGCGCCTTGGCGGCATGGGGGTCGAACATCAACCGGTCGTTGCCATCGCCCCAGCCCATCACGATCTCGACGCCCGAGCGCCCGAACAGTTCTTCGTAGATGTCGAGCCCCGGGCCGTCGTTCAGGTCGCCCAGCACGATCAGCGGCGCGCCTTCGCCCAGGTGCCCCTCGATGCGGCGGCGCAGCCAGATGCATTGCGCCAGCTGCTTGCGCCGGTTCGTGATCGCGATCTTCATCGCGTGATCGGCGTCGCGCGCCCCGTGCGGCGCCTTCGATTTCACATGCACTCCGATCATCCGCATCGGCCCCAGCGGCGTCTCGAGGCGCATCTCCAGCGGCGGCTTCGAGAACTCGACGACATCTTCGGTCGCGTCGACATCGAGGTCGATCCGGTATTGCCCGTCGAAGCGCGGTGCGCCCAGTTCGACCGGATCATGCCGCGCGGCGATCACGTCGGGATCGTAAAGCAGCATCAGCTCCTGCTGGGTGTCATTGGCGAAGCCGAAACAGACCTCGCGCGCCCGGATGCCCGCGGATTTCGCGAAATTCGCCAGCGCCACCGCCCCGTTGCGGTGCCGCGAGATGTCGGGCGCCTCCACCACCATGACCGCATCGGCATCCATCGCGCGGAAGACGGTGGTCAAGGCCTCGACCTGCTGGCGCCGCGTCACGTTTTGCCGCGCCGACCACTGGTTGTCCGACAACACCCGCCCGTTGTCGTCGAACAGCGCGTGGAACCACTCCACGTTGTAGGTCGCGATCCTGAGCCGACCCTCGGCCATACCCTCAGGCCCGTTCTGCCGCGCGGGCCGAGATCTCCTCCCAGGCCCGGTTGACCGCGACAAGCCGATGCTCGGCCAGCTTGACCGCCTCCTCCGGTACGCCGCGCGCCAGCATCCGGTCGGGATGGGTCGCGCGCACTTCGGCCTTCCAGGCCGCGCGAACCTCAGACATCGGCGCGTCGGGTGACACGCCCAGAACCGTCCAGGGGTCGGGCGCGGCCCCCTCGACCCAGCGCGCGCGGATGCGGCGGAAGCCCACCTCGCCCATGCCGAAGATCTCGGCCACGCGGGCAAGGAACGCATCCTCCGCCGGATGATACTCGCCATCCGCCGTGGCGATGTGGAAGAGCCCCTCCATCAGGTCGCACAGCACGCTGTCCGCGCCGCAGGGCTTGCCCTCGGCCCGGAACATGCGCGCGATCCGCGCGGCGTAATCCTCGAACCCCGCCACGTCCTCGCGTGCCATGTTGAAGACCCGCGCCGCCGCGCGCTCGTCCTCGGGGGGGATGTGAAAGACCTGCCGGAAGGCCGTCACCTCGTCGCGCGTCACGCGGCCATCGGCCTTGGCCATCTTGGCCGAGAGCGCGATCACCGCGATGGTGAAGGCAACCGACCGCTCCGGCGGCTCGCGCAAGCGATCGAACACCGCCGACAGGCCTTCGCCCTTGGCAAGCGCGGCAAGCGCCTCGGTTATGC
Source organism: Roseicyclus sp. (assembly GCA_965661995.1). GTDB lineage: Bacteria > Pseudomonadota > Alphaproteobacteria > Rhodobacterales > Rhodobacteraceae > Roseicyclus. The sequence continues at coordinate 4,734 of CBFIFZ010000156.1, read as the reverse complement.
GCGTCCAGAGCGACATGGGGCACAGCCTATCGGAAAAGCCCCGGGAATGTCAGGGCAAACCGGGCGCGCTCACAGCATTTTCTGCATCAGCACAAGGTCGTGCCAGCGCCCGAATTTCCAGCCCACCTCGGGCAGGCGGGCGATTTCGCGATAGCCCAAGGCGGCATGAAACGCGGCCCCGCCCGCGTTCTCGCCCGCCACGCCCGCGATCATCGAATGCATCCCCGCGCCCCGCGCGTGATCCTCGGCCGCCGCCATCAGCGCCCGCCCGATCCCACGGCCCCGCGCGCCTTCGGCCACATGGACGGAATGCTCGACCGTGTGGGCATAGCCCGGCCCGCCCCGGAACTGGAAATACGTCACGAAGCCCAGCACCCCGCCGTCCTCGGCCACGAGATGGGGCTGCCCCTCCATCTGCGGCGCCAGCAGCTCCGGCACCTTCTCGGCGGTGGTGAAGGTCTGCGTCGTCTCGCGGATCACCCGGTTCCAGATCGCGCAGATCGCGCCGGCGTCCTCGGGCGCGGCGGGGCGGATCACAGCACCACCTCGCCCCCGGGCGTGGCGATGCGCGCCTCCATCCGTGGCGCAGGGCCGTCCAGCACCTCCACCCGCGGATCGTCGATGAGCTCGGCGAGGGCGGCGCGCAGTGCCTCCGCCTCGGGCGAGATCAGCCGCAAGCCCGTCAGCCGCGCGCCCACATCCGTCAGCCGCGGGGCAGGGTGGGCCGCGCCCTCCCATTCGATCAGCGCCGGGAACAGCCCGCCGAAGGGCAGTTTCCCGTCTACCGGCACAGCCATCCGCCAGCGCAGATCGCCGCGCGCCAGCGACCAGGGCACGCCCGCGCCCTCGGGTGCAGCCGCCAGCGCCGCCTCGAGGTCGTCGCAGCGGCAGATCCATGTCGTCGGCCGCGCCACGCCTGCGAAATTGTCCAGGTCGAACCAGCGCGGCTGATCCGGCGCGGTCCCCTCCGGGTCCACCGCGATCACCTCGAGATACTCGGCCCCCAGCCCCAACAGCCGGTTATGCGTGCCCATCGCCGCGTGCTGCCCGCCCGCCTGCAAGGGCAGGCCAAGGGCGCGTTCCACCGCGTCCGACCCCTCGGCCAGACGCTCCGTCGAGATCGCGATATGATCGAGTGTCAGCATTCCTGTCGCCCCTTGGCCCTGTCCTGTCGCGCCCCGCCTTGCGCGCGACCGCGAAACGGGTTTTCCGTCGTCCCCATGTCCGACGTCAAGGCCGCCCTCCGCCAGACCGCTTATGCCGCCCGCAAGGCGGCCTTCGCCGCGCGCGCGGACACCGGCGCCGTCGCCGCCGCAACCGCGCATCTGCTGGCCGAGATCGGCCCGGCCAATGGCCGCGCCATCACCGGCTACATGCCGATCCGGACCGAGCTTGACCCGCTTCCCGCCATGACCGCGCTGCACGAGGAGGGCGCGCGCATCGCCGTGCCGGTCATCGCGGGCAAGAGCCTGCCCTTGGATTTTCGCGAATGGACGCCGGGCTGCAGGCTGATCGAAGGCCCCTTCGGAGCGATGATCCCCGAAACCGGTGACTGGCTGACGCCAGACACGCTGATCGTGCCACTGGTGGGGTTCGACGCCGATTGCAACCGGCTGGGCTACGGCGGCGGCTTCTACGACCGCACGCTCGCGCGGCTCAAGGCGCATGCCCCGACGCGGGCCATAGGCTTCGCCTTTGCAGCGCAGGAACTGCCGCCCCTGCCGGTGGAGCCGACCGACATCGCCCTCGACGCCATCGTCACCGAGGCGGGCGTCCTGCGCCCCTGACCGATTTCCACCTTGCCCCGCGCGCATGCGCGACCTAATCCAAGGTCCATGCGTATCCTTTTCCTCGGCGATGTGATGGGCCGCGCGGGCCGCGCCGCGATCACCGACCGCCTGCCGAAACTCCGCACGGACTGGCGCCTCGACTTCGTCGTGGTGAACGCCGAGAACGCGACAGCGGGCGCGGGCCTTTCGGCGGCGCACGCGCAGGCGATCCTCGAGGCGGGCGCCGATTGCATCACGCTGGGCGATCACGCCTTCGACCAGCGCGAGATGCTGCAATTCATCGGGCAGGAGCCGCGCATCCTGCGCCCGCTCAACTTCGCCAAGGACGCGCCGGGCGCGGGCGCCCGCGTCTTCAAGGCGACGCAGGGCCGCCAGGTGCTGGTGACCCAGGCGCTGGGGCAGGTCTTCATGAAGCGTCCATTCGACGATCCCTTCTCGGCGCTGGACGCGACGCTCAGGAAATACCCCCGCGGCGGCACGGTGCAGGCGGCACTCGTGGACATCCACGCCGAGGCGACCTCGGAGAAAATGGCCACCGGCCATTTCTGCGACGGCCGCGCCTCTATCGTCGTGGGTACCCACACCCATGTGCCCACTGCGGATGCCATGATCCTGCCCGGCGGCACCGCCTACCTGTCGGATGCGGGCATGTGCGGCGATTACCATTCCGTCATCGGCATGGAGAAATCCGAGCCGATGCGCCGCTTCGTCACCGGCATGCCCAAGGACCGCTTCACGCCAGCGAACGGCCCCGCCACCCTCTCGGGCCTCTACGTCGAGACCGATGACCGCACGGGGGCCGCGACGCTGGTGCGCCCCGTCCGCACCGGCGGCGCGCTCCTGCCCGAAGGCCCCACGGATGCGGCGTGACTGGGTCACTTACGTCGCCGTCCTGATCTTCTGCGGCGCCTGCTGGGGCATCACCCAACCCTTCGCCAAGATCGCGGTTTCCGAAGGCTACCGCCACTTCGGCATCATCTTCTGGCAATTCGCCATCGGCGCCGCGATCCTCGCCGCCCTGAACGCCGCCCGCGGCCGCCCCTTGCCCCGGGAGCCGCGCCATGTCGCCTTCTACACGATCATCGCGCTGATCGGCACGCTCCTGCCCAACTCGGCCAGCTACACCGCCGCGATCCACCTGCCCTCGGGCATCCTGTCGATCGTGCTCTCGCTCATCCCGATGATCGCCTTTCCCATCGCGCTGGCGCTGGGGATGGACCGCTTCTCGATCCTGCGGCTGGTGGGGCTGCTGCTCGGCCTTTGCGCGATCCTCCTGATCGTCCTGCCCGAGGCAAGCCTGCCCGACCGCGCGATGGTCTGGTGGATCCCCATGGCCCTGATCGCGCCCACCTTCTACGCGATCGAGGGCAATTTCGTCGCCCGCTACGGCACCGAGGGGCTCGACGCCGTGCAGGTCCTGCTGGGCGCGTCGGTCGTGGGCACGATCCTCGCCGCTCCTCTCGCCCTGATGACGGGCCAGTTCATCTCGCCGCTGCCGCCCTGGGGCGCGCCCGACCTCGCCATCCTGGGTTCGTCGCTGGCCCATGTCATGTCCTACACGCTCTATGTCTGGCTGGTGGTGCGCGCGGGCTCGGTCTTCGCCGCGCAGGTCTCCTACCTCGTGACGGGCTTCGGCATCCTCTGGGCCAAGGTGATCCTGGGCGAGACCTATTCCCCCTGGGTCTGGGCCGCGCTGGTCCTGATGCTCGCGGGCCTCGCGCTCGTTCAGCCGCGCAAACCGGCCGAGCCGCTGCCTGCGCAGTGAGTGCCCCGCACGCCCGGCCGGGGCTTTCGAAGCCTTCGGCTCCGACCCGGCGGCGCAGCGCGTCGGGCCCCTGCGGGGCCACTCCTTGCTGCGCTGGGGCATGGTGGGGAAGTCACGCTCCAATTCAGCTTCCTGGGCAGGTGGCGGGGTGAACGAGCGCCCCCTGTCTGTCGGTGATGGTGTAGGTGTTCCATCCCGGATGATCACATAGACCCTCGCCGGTCGGCCCTTTTCATGGCAAGGTCGATCCTGCGTGAGGTTCGGGAGGGGGCGGGAGCATGTTGATTTCTTTGCACAAGCAGGCGACGACGACGCCGAAGATCCGGGCCGCGATCCAGGCGAGCAGGGAGCCGGCCTGGGTGGTGGCCGAGCGCTACGGGATCTCTGAGCAGACCGTCTGGAAGTGGCGGGGTCGTGACGACGTCCTCGACCGCAGCCACACGCCGCACCGCCTGCAGACGACGTTGACCCCGGCGCAGGAGGCGGTTGCCGTTGCACTCCGCAAGGCGCTTCTGCTGCCGCTCGACGACCTGCTGGCCGTGGTGCGCGAGTTCCTCAACCCGCATGTCTCGCGCTCGGGGCTCGACCGCTGCCTCCGGCGCCATGGTGTGGGTAACCTGCAGGCGCTGAAGCCGAAGGAACCCAAGCCCGCGCACGGCACCTTCAAGGCCTACGAGCCCGGCTACCTGCACATAGACATCAAGTATCTGCCTCAGATGGCGGACGAACCCGCGCGCCGCTACCTCTTCGTGGCCATCGACCGGGCGACGCGCTGGGTCTTCGTGCGCATCTACCCGGCGCAGACCGCGGCCAACGCGCGGCGGTTCCTGCGCGATCTAGAGCGCGCGGCGCCGATGAAGATCACCCGCGTGCTGACCGACAACGGCAAGGCCTTCACCGACCGGCTTTTCGGCCTGCGCAAGCGTGCCGCCACCGGACAGCACGAGTTCGACATGCTCTGCGCCGAGCTTGGCATCGAGCATCGCCTCGCGCCCCCGATGCGCCCTCAGACCAACGGCATGGTCGAGCGCTTCAACGGCCGCATCGAGGATGTCCTGCAAAGCCACCGCTTTCAGAGCGGTGAGGACCTGGAGCAGACCCTCCTGCGCTACGTCCACCTCTACAACAGCCAGCTCCCGCAATCGGCCCTGAAGGCCAGAACGCCCATCGCCGCCCTCA